>JAEZEJ010000151.1 GCA_023417775.1 Actinomycetes bacterium
GGCATAAAGCGATCAATAATTAGGCAGCGCGGGGGGTGAAGTCCACATGAATGACGTTTTCGATAAGCGACCCCGGAGGCTTGGATGCATTCAACACCGCCGAATATACGTCGTCCACAGGCGGCGCTGAAGCTTCCATAGCAGATTGAGGCTCTGGCGATTCGTCGATGGATTTAACTGGCGAGACCAGTGCTTCACATCCTACCATTTCCCGGACAGTGATCTTCGCTTGTTTCTTGAGGCGCCTACGCCCGTGGTGAGTAACGGATTTCTCAGCACAGCTGAACGCTTCGTCGAGTCGCTTGGCCAGGCTCTGCGTGCACAAGTGTGCATATCGTAGCAGCATACGTACATCACGGTGCCCGCTGAAATGCTGAAGGTCGATCAGCGAAAAGCCACCTGGCGTATTGCTGCCAATTTCCGCAACCCTGGAAATGGCTTCGTGCCTCAAGTCGTGCACATGGAGGTCATCGTTGCCTGTGAGCCCGGCATGCTCACACATCCGGGACCAGGCCTTGCGCAAGGCATCATTGGTAAAGCCAAATACCAGCTCACTGGTGCGCGGCAGTTGCCGAAGCAGTTCGACCAGATCGCTGCGAAGGGGCAACTTGCGTGGCCGTCCATTCTTCGTCTCGGGGATGAACGCCGTTTGCATCTCCAGGTCCACATTGGACCAGAGAAGAGATAGCGATTCGCCACGCCGGGCGCCAGTCATCAGCTGGAATTGCAGAAAAGCTTCGTACATAGGAATATGAACCCAGGTCGCTTGTGCTTCGCTCAGATTTCGCTTGCGGGTCTGCCAGATACAATAGCGCGTAGGCTCACCTTCAACTTGTTGAAGCTCGGGGGATACCAGTTGGTCAAGCCGGAACGCTTGAGACCACTTCTCATCTTCGATAAATGCTGCTTCCAGCAAGCGGTTTTCTTCATCTGCTTTGAGGCGCCGGTCTCGTTCGTTGAAGTATTTCGGACGTTTCACACCGTCCATTGGGCTGGCGAGGACATGGATGCGCCAAGTCTTGATAGCGATGCTGCAGACCGCCGAGAAGATGTCCAGTTCCCGATCCACGGTCGATGCCGACACCGCCTGGCGGCGCTCGTCAACATACTCAGTGAGGTCGTCTGGGACGATTTGCGCAAACGGCTTCAGGATGAAGCGCGTCGCCGAACACAAGGCTGAGCGCATTTTTCTACCAGTCTCTTTGCGAATCTTCATCGCTTTGACCTTGGCGCATGGATTGGGATGACTGGCAACAATTTCGATGATGGATTGCCGCTGCAAACCCACATCTTCCAGCATCGCGTTGATTTTGTAGGCATCGATCTCGAAGCTCTTATTGCGCGGAGCCTCTTCGCGCAGGTAGCGGATCATCAGTTCAGCAAGCGTGGTGTTTCGCGCTTTGGAATAGTCGATAAAAAGGCCTTGGCTGCGTTCAACCCTCAGCTTAGCCCTTACAAGTTCAGCCTCCTTCCGGGAGTTCGCGTATAACACCTGGTCCTCGTGCCCCTTTTTGCGGATGCGGACCATGTAGTGGTCGTCCAGGAGGATCAGCTTGGGTTTGAAGTTTTGCACCTGCAGAGACTGGCAGTAAGCTTCCGCATTTTTCTGCTTATCGTGGGGGAAGGTCTTCGTAAGGTCGTCGCGGTTCTTGACCGAGACCTGATAGTGCGAGCGATTTTCAATGGACGCCATGTCCGTACTCCATGAAGTTGTGGAGCACGGTATAGGTCGATACAGATGGGATGAACTTTTGCGTTGCGCAATTGTTTGCCAAATGTCCCCGCAAATAAGCTCAGTTTTTGCAATCGGCACTTCGTCAGATGGCGGCTGCCACTGATTTACCACTGAATTGACTTCAGGGCGAGGTGATATTGCAATAACTCATTGTTTTGCAAGGAGATTTTGGTCGGGGTGAGAGGATTCGAACCTCCGGCCTCTACGTCCCGAACGTAGCGCTCTACCGGGCTAAGCTACACCCCGACGGTTTGGGGTGTCAGTACAGCACCCCGGGAAGCCATTACTATAATTTCCCTCAATGGTTCCTGTCAACAGCGAAACTGCAGAGCTGGAGCAGGCTGTTCTTGAATGCGCTTTCGGGCAGGTCGGCGATCGCATTGGACGCGCGTTCGGCCGCGTGTTCGGCCTGGCGGCGGGTGTAGTCGAGCGCGCCGCTCGACGTCACCGCGGCCAGCACGGCGTCGAACTGCTGCTCGTCGCCCTGCTCGATGCAGTTGCGCACCAGCGCGCGTTGTTCCGGCGTACCGTGCTCCATCAGCCAGATCAGCGGCAGGGTGGGCTTGCCCTCGCGCAGGTCGTCGCCCAGGTTCTTGCCGATTTCGGCGGCGTCGCCCGCGTAGTCGAGCACGTCGTCGATCAGCTGGAAGGCGGTGCCCAGCGAGCGGCCGTATTCGCCGGCCGCGGCGATCTGCGCGTCGTTGGCGCCGGCCACCAGCGCGCCGAGCTCGGCAGCCGCTTCGAACAGCTTGGCGGTCTTGGAGCGGATCACCAGGAGGTAGGACGTTTCGGTCACGTCCGGGTCGTGCATATTGAGCAGTTGCAGCACTTCGCCTTCGGCGATCACATTCGTCGCGTCCGACAGGATCTGCATCACGCGCATATTGTTCAGGCCAACCATCATCTGGAACGAGCGCGAATACAGGAAGTCGCCCACCAGCACCGAGGCGGCATTGCCGAACAGGGCGTTGGCGGTCTGGCGCCCGCGGCGCATCGACGATTCGTCGACCACGTCGTCGTGCAGCAAGGTCGCGGTGTGGATGAACTCGACCACCGCGGCCAGTTCGTGGTGGGCCGTGCCGCGGTAGCCGTAGGCATTGGCCAGCAGCAGCACCAGCACCGGGCGGATGCGTTTGCCGCCCGCGCTGATGATGTACTCGGCGATCTGGTTCACCAGGGGGACGTCGGAATGCAGCCGCTGGCGGATCACCGTATTGACGGCCTCCATGTCTGGCGCGATCGATTGGACGATGGAGTTCTGTTGGGCGTGTTGAGTGGCGGCTGACAAGGCTGACCTGCGAAGACGTGAGTTAACTATAAGAGTGCCGCGATTATACGGTATGCAAGGATATCCGTCCTGCCGGAGGGGCGGCGCTCATGCGGTAGGGCTCTTTTATATGGCCAATGACGTTGGCGTGCCGCCACGCACGCAAGCGTTCGTCGTTCGCTTTTGACGCGTCACGGCAATTTATGTATAATCCCCTGTTCCCCGGCTTAAGAACAGTCCAGCGCGCTTGCGCGGGGCCTGCTTGCTGGCGGATTCTTTTAACATTTGATGAGGTTTCAAATCATGTACGCGGTCATAAAAACCGGTGGCAAGCAATACAAAGTTGTCGCTGGCGAAAAACTCAAAGTAGAACAGATACCGGCTGACATTGGTTCCGAACTCACGATCGATCAGGTCCTCGCCGTTGGCGCGGGCGACAGCATCAAGTTTGGTGCTCCGCTGGTCGAAGGTGCGACGGTGCTGGTGAAAGTGGTTTCGCATGGTCGTCACGACAAGGTCCGTATCTTCAAGATGCGCCGTCGTAAGCACTACCAGAAGCGTCAGGGCCATCGCCAGAACTTCACCGAAATCCAGATCGTTTCGATCAACGGCTAATCGCCGTCCGGTTCCCAGCATAGTCATCCAGGAGTAATACAATGGCACACAAAAAAGGCGGCGGTACTACCCGCAACGGCCGTGACTCAGAAAGCAAACGCCTCGGCGTGAAAGTCTACGGCGGCCAGTCGATCAACGCAGGCGGCATCATCATCCGTCAACGCGGCACCCCAGTGCGCGCTGGCGCCAACGTCGGCACGGGCAAGGACCATACCCTGTTCGCGCTGGTCGACGGTACCGTCAAGTTCGTCAAGCAAGGCGTGGGCTCGAAGCAATTCGTGACCGTCGTTGCCAACGAAGCAGTCGCTGCTTAACAGCACATCCGCGCCGCCCCATGCGGCGCTTCTTTGCAAGGCGTAAGCCTTCCATCGAAAGGCTCTGCCCACGGTAGGGCCTTTTTAGTTTTTTAGCGGTCACAATCATGAAGTTTATTGACGAAGCAAGAATTGAAGTCATCGCTGGCGACGGCGGCAACGGGTGCGCCTCGTTCCGCCGCGAGAAGTTCCGCCCATTCGGCGGTCCGGACGGCGGCGACGGCGGCAAGGGCGGCTCGATCTTTGTGGTTGCCGACCGCAATGTGAACACCCTGGTCGACTTCCGCTACTCGAAAGTCCATACCGCCAAGAACGGCGAACCGGGCCGCGGCTCGGACTGCTACGGCAAGGGCGCCGAGGATGTCTATATGCGCATGCCGGTCGGTACGCTCATCATCGACGACAACAACGGCGAGATCATTGCCGACCTGACCGAGCACGGCCAGACCGAACTGCTGGCCAAGGGCGGTGAGGGTGGCTGGGGCAATATTCACTTTAAAACCTCGACCAACCGCGCACCGCGCCAGAAAACCGAAGGCAAGGATGGCGAACGCCGTACCCTGCGCCTCGAGCTGAAGGTGCTGGCCGACGTGGGCCTGCTGGGCATGCCCAATGCCGGCAAGTCGACCTTCATCACGGCCGTGTCGAACGCCAAGCCGAAGATCGCCGACTACCCGTTCACCACCTTGCACCCGAACCTGGGCGTGGTGCGCGTGTCGCACGAGAAGAGCTTCGTCATCGCCGACATCCCGGGCCTGATCGAAGGCGCGGCCGAAGGCGCGGGCCTGGGCCACCAGTTCCTGCGCCACCTGGCGCGTACCGGCCTGCTGCTGCACATCGTCGACCTGGCGCCGTTCGAGACCAACGTCGATCCGGTCAAGGAAGCCAAGGCCCTGGTCAAGGAACTCGAAAAGTACGACGAAGAGCTTCTCAACAAGCCGCGCTGGCTGGTGCTCAACAAACTCGACGTGCTCGACGAGGCCGAGCGCAAGAAGCGGGTGAAGGATTTCGTCAAGCGCATGGCCTGGAAAGGTCCCGTGTTCGAGATCTCGGCCCTGAACCGTGAAGGCTGCCAGGACCTGATCAACGCGATCTACCTGCACCTCGAAGCAAAGCGCCATTCCGAACACCGCGCCGAAGAAACCTCGATGACCGAGGAAGCGCGCGGGATCGCCTCGATCGATCCGGAAGACCCACGCTTCAAGATCATCGAAGACTGAACTTGAGCGCGAGCGCTTCACAGACCACCATCTGGTCGCGCGCCTGGTTGCGCGGCCAGCTGCTGCAACTGGTCGCGACCGTCAGTTCGCTGGCCGCGCTCGCGGCCATGCTCGACCCCGACCGCGTCGCTTCGGCGATGGGTCTGTTTCTCGTCGGCGTGAACGGCTACAGCCAGTTCTACGCCATCTACGTCGGCATCCGCCTCGCTACCGCGGGGCTGGCGCTGTTGGCGGCCAGGCGGGGCGACCAGCCCATCCTCGGCGACCTTACTGCCCTGTTCCTCCTGGCCCAGCCGGCCGGCCGCCTCGTCGCGGCGTTCGCCATCGGTTTGCCAACGGGGGTATTATTCGTCGTCTGCGCGGTTGAACTGCTGGCAGGACTTTCCCTGCTCGCGTTGCGGCCGCGGGGGAAGATCCTGTCGCCATGAATTCCGTACTCCAGCAAGCCTCCCGCATCATCGTCAAGGTCGGCTCCTCCCTCGTCACCGACGAGGGCAGGGGCCTGGACCATGCCGCCATCGCCCGCTGGGCTTTCCAGATCGCCGCGCTGCGCGCGCTGGGCAAGGACGTGGTCCTGGTCAGTTCGGGCGCGGTCGCCGAGGGCATGCTGCGCCTGGGCTTTGCGAAACGCCCGACCGAACTCCACGAACTGCAGGCCTGCGCCGCCTGCGGCCAGATGGGCCTGGCGCAAATCTACGAATCGAGCTTCAGCGCCCACGGCGTCAGGACGGCCCAGGTGCTGCTCACCCATGCCGACCTGGCCGACCGCGAACGCTACCTGAATGCGCGCTCGACGCTCACCACCTTGCTGCGCCTGAACGTGGTCCCGATCATCAACGAGAACGATACCGTCGTCACCGACGAGATCAAGTTCGGCGACAACGACACGCTCGGCGCCCTGGTCGCCAACCTGATCGAGGCCGATGCGCTGGTCATCCTCACCGACCAGCCGGGGCTGTATTCGAGCGACCCGCGCAAGGACCCGGATGCGCGGCTGATCGGGCAGGCCCGGGCCGGCGACGCGGCGCTCGAGGCGATGG
>JAEZEJ010000138.1 GCA_023417775.1 Actinomycetes bacterium
GCGGACTTGCGGACCGCCGCGCCGTCCGCGATGTCGTGGACGCGCTCGGTGCGAGCCCCGCGGCGATGCTGCTCCAGCGCGGGACGCGTGCCTGTGCCACCGCGGGGGTGTCGGGCCGCGGCGGGCAGGTCGCCGAGCAGGGTGAGGCAGCTGCCGAGCGGGCCGGGGGACTCGCCGAGCCCACGTGGGCGGTGCGGGCCGTCCACGATGACGATTTCATCGTGACGCTCGGCTTCGCCAGCCCCGCCCTCGCGGCCGACCAGGCGCGGGTGCGAGAGCGGCTCACGACGGGGCCCTTCATCGGTCGTCCCGGGGCGGTGACCGATGTGGTGACCGAGGCGGCGGTCTCCGCCGAGGAGAATGTCACCCGGTTGTCGTTCACTCGGCAGCCCACCGGGTCGTCGTTGATGGACGGCACCGGCCCGGTGCTCTTCGCGGGATGCTGACCTGGGCGACCGATGCGGCCTACGATGGGGCGGATGACCGCGACCGGGAGCAGATGATGACACCGCACGAGGACTCCACGGCCGGCACGAGCGATGTGCTGGCGGTGAACGGACTGACTCGACGCTTCGGCGATCTCACCGCCGTCGACGAGGTGAGCTTCCGCATCGCCCCGGGCGAGACCTACGGGCTGCTCGGGCCGAACGGTGCCGGCAAGACCACCACCATCTCGATGGTCGCGGGCCTGATCTCCGCGGATGCGGGCACCGTGCGCGTGGCCGGTGAGGAGATGTCGCCGTCGCGTCCCGCTCCGAAACGCCATATCGGGCTGGTGCCGCAGGACCTGGCGATCTATCCCGAGCTGTCGGCACGTGAGAATCTCGCCTTCTTCGGCCGCCTGCAGGGCATGAAGGGCGCCGAGCTGAAGACGCGGGTGCAGGAGGTGCTGACCCTGATCGGGCTGGCGGACCGTGCGAAGGACAAGAGCAAGAACTTCTCCGGCGGGATGAAGCGCCGGCTGAATATCGGCATCGGCCTGCTGCACGAGCCGCATCTGCTGATCCTCGACGAGCCGACCGTGGGCGTCGATCCGCAGTCGCGCAACTCCATCCTGGAGTCGGTCGAGCGGCTCTCCACCGCTGGGATGGCCGTGCTCTACACGACCCACTACATGGAGGAGGCCGAGCGGCTGTGCGACCGGATCGGCATCATCGACAGCGGCCGCATCCAGGCGGAGGGCACGCGCGACGAGCTGATCCGACTCACCGGGGGCGTCGACCAGGTCCGCCTGGCCGGCAGCGGTGAGGTGGAACGGGCGATCGAGAGCCTCCGCGAGCTGCCGGCGGTCGAGCAGGTGGATCATGACGGTCTCGCGCTCCGGTTGACGGTCCACGAGGCGCCCACGGCGGTGGCGGACATCGTCACCCGGGCGACCGGAGCCGGGATGTCCTTGGCCGACGTGGAGATCACCCGCCCGGATCTGGAGTCGGTCTTCCTGCAGCTGACCGGCAAAGCGCTGAGGGACTGACGATGGGTCGCATCTGGACGATGACCGCCGCGGACCTGAAGCAGCGTATCCGCGACCGGTCGGTCATCATCTTCGCCATCGTCGTGCCGCTGGCCCTCATGGGGATCCTGAACCTGGTGGTCGGGGGTGCCGAGGAGGGGACGAAGCTGGAGCCGATGACCGTCGCGGCCTCGGTGCCGTCGGGCGACGACTCCGCCACCGCGATCGTCAGTGCCCTGGAGGGCATCGAGGGACTCTCGATCACGGTCGAGGAGGTCGACGAGGAGGAGGCGCGTGCCCGCGCCGACGACGGACGGGCCACGATCGGCCTGCTGATCCCGGAGGGCTTCGGTGCCGGGCTCCGCAGCGGCGACGGGCGCGACATCACCGTCATCGAGGGAGATGGGGCCGGGCTGGAGGGCCAGGTCCTCACCTCGGTCCTGACCGGCACCGTCGACCGCTTCGGCGCCGCGATGGTGGCATCGCAGGCGGCCATCGGGCTCGACGTGCCGCCGCAGGAGGTGGCGGGGATCGCCCAGCAGGTCGCGACCTCCGAGCCGACGCTGACCCTCGTCGACGGCAAGGCGTCCGATGAGCAGCTCAGCGCCTCTGGCGCTCTCGTCGCCGGGCAGGCCGGGCTGTTCCTGTTGTTCACGGTCGGCTTCGGGGTGCTCTCGTTGAATGCCGAGCGCGATCAGGGGACCCTGCCTCGGCTGCTGTCGATGCCGATGAGACCGGGTTCCGTGCTGATCTCCAAGGGCCTGGTCAGCTTCCTGCTGGGGATCGTGGCGACGACGGTCCTGCTGGTGATCGGCGGCTTGATGTTCGGTGTCGACTTCGGCTCATTGCCGGCCGTGGGGCTCCTGGTGCTCTCGGTGGTGACTGCGGCGACCTCGCTGATGTTCGTCATCGCGCGGGTGGCCAAGACCGCCGAGCAGGCCAATATCGCGCAGTCGATCATCGCGGTGACGCTGGGCATCGCGGGCGGAGCCTTCTTCCCGCTCGCCGCCACGGGGCTGCTCGGCACGCTCCTGGATCTGAACCCGATCGCCGCCTTCACCCGTGGCCTGGGCATCACCTCCGGGGGTGGCGGGGTGACCGATATCGGCGGACCGGTTCTCGTCATGTTCGGCTTCGCCGTGGTCGTCGGCCTGTTGTCCCGACTGGTGCCCAACCGGGGGACATCGCTATGAGGGCGGTTCTGGCGGTCGCCGGTGCGGAGCTGTTGCGGTTCCTGCGCGACAAGTCGAATATCTTCTTCGTCTTCGTGTTCCCGATGCTGCTCGTGTTCGTTCTGGGATCGACCTTCGGTGGCGGCGGGTCGCAGGGCGGCGTACGCATCGTGGGCGAGGATGGAGCACTCCGCGATGCCCTCGTGGCGCAGCTCGAGTCCCAGGATCTCTCGGTCGACGTCACCAGCGAGGACGATGCCCTCGAGCAGGTCTCCCGCGGGCGGGCCGCCGCCGCGCTCATCCTGCCCGATGGCGCGGAGAGCGCCTACGAGGACGGCGACAGCACGCGGCTGGAGATCGTGCCCACATCAGGGACATCGGGCATCGCCATGCGACAGCAGGTGGCCACCGCCGTAGAGACCGTGCAGCTGCGGAGCGCCGAGGTCGAGGCGCTGACTCAGCGGGGCGCGGAGGCGTCCGCGGCGGAATCGGCCCTCGACGCCGCGGAGGAGCGGGTGACCGTGCCGGGCGTCCAGGTCCGCGATGTCGACGATGTGGCGCAGGCCTTCTCCGGGGTCGGGCAGTTCGAGGTCGGAGCGACCTCCCAGCTGCTGCTGTTCGTCTTCCTCACCTCGCTGGCCGGAGCGGCGACCCTCATCCAGGCTCGGCGCGATGGCGTGATCGCCCGCTCGCTCTCGGCTCCCGTGCGCCCGGGACAGGTGCTGCTTGGGCAGACGACGGGGCGATTCGCGATCGCGATGTTCCAGGGCCTCTACATCATGATCGCCACCGCGCTGCTATTCGATGTCAGCTGGGGGAATCCGGTGCTGGCGGTCCTCATCCTGGCCTGTTTCGGCGCCGTGGCGGCGGGAGCCGCCATGCTGCTCGGCTCCCTGATCGACAACGAGGCCGCGGCCAGCGGTATCGGCGTCGGCCTCGGTCTGGTGCTGGCCGGCCTGGGTGGAGGGATGGCACCGCTGGAGATCTTCTCCGACACCCTGCGCAAGGTCGCGCACATCACGCCGCATGCCTGGGCCTATGACGCCTACGCCGAGATCCAGCGGCACCAGGGTGGTCTGGTGGAGATCCTGCCGCAGCTCGGCGTGCTGATCGCCATGGCCGTGGTGGTCCTGGCCCTCGGAGCGTGGGCGCTCCGCCGCAGCGTCGAACGCTCCCTCTGAGCGGGGCCCGCTTTCCGGCGAGCGCGGCCGTCAGCCCGCCCGGTCAGTCGCGGCGGGAGCGGCGGGACCTGGCCTGTTCGATGAGGTCCGCCTGGATGTCCTGCTCGCCGTAGCGGGTCCACGCCCCGTCGGAGTCCAGATGCCAGGACATCGTCTCGGGGGCCGCCATCGTCGCGAGTAGCTCGGTGAGCTGCTCGACATGCTGCGAGGACGGCACCCGCACCAGCACCTCGACGCGGCGGTCGAGATTGCGGTGCATGAGATCGGCCGACCCGATCCACACCTCCGGCTCACCGCCACCGCTGAACCAGAACATCCGGCTGTGCTCCAGGAAGCGTCCGAGCACGCTGTGCACCCGGATGTTCTCGCTCAGGCCGGGAACGCCCGGGCGCAGGGCGCAGATGCCGCGCACGACGAGGTCGATCCGCACTCCGGCGCGCGAGGCCTCGTAGAGCGCGTCGATCACGCCCTCGTCGACGAGGGCGTTGACCTTGATCCGGATGGCTCCCTCGCGGCCGGCGCGGGCATGCGCGGCCTCCTCCTGGATCCGCGCCAGCAGGCCGGCGCGGACATCGTGGGGGGCGACGAGCAGGGTGTCGTAGTCGGTGTTCTGGGCGAATCCGGAGAGATTGTTGAACAGCTCGGTGAGGTCGTGCGTGATGGCGGCATTGGACGTCAGCAGGCCGACATCCTCGTAGTGCCGCGCGGTCTTGGGGTTGTAATTGCCGGTCCCGATGTGGGCGTAGCGGCGCAGGCCGTCGGGCTCGTCGCGGATCACCAGGGCCAGCTTGCAGTGGGTCTTGAGTCCGACGAGACCGTAGACGACGTGGCAGCCGGCGCGTTCGAGCTTGCGGGCCCAGCGGATATTGGCCTGCTCGTCGAAACGGGCCTTGATCTCGACCAGGACCAGCACCTGCTTGCCGGCGCGGGCGGCGTCGACGAGCGCGTCGATGATCGGGGAGTCGCCCGAGGTGCGGTAGAGGGTCTGCTTGATCGCCAGCACGTCCGGGTCGGCCGCCGCCTGCTCGATGAAGCGCTGCACGCTCGTCGCGAAGGAGTCGTACGGGTGGTGCACCAGGACATCGCGCTTGCGCAGAGCCCCGAACAGGTCGGCGGGGCTGGCGGTCTCCACCTCGGCCAGGTGCGGGTGCGTCCCGGGGACGAAGGGCCGGTATCGCAGTTCGGGACGGTCGAGGTCCGCGATCTGATTGAGGGAGCGGAGATCGAGAGGCCCGGGGAGGCGGAAGACCTCCTCCTCGGTGATCCGCAGCTCGGTGACCAACAGCGAGAGGACGTCGTCGGTGATGGTGTCTTCGACCTCCAGCCGCACCGGAGGCCCGAAGCGGCGTCGCAGCAACTCCTGCTCCAGGGCCTTGAGCAGGTTCTCGGCGTCGTCCTCCTCGACCTCGAGATCCTCATTGCGGGTCACCCGGAACAGGTGATGGGCCACGGGCTCCATGCCCGGGAAGAGCATGTCCAGGTGTGCGGCGATGACCTCTTCCAGAGGCACATAGCGCCCATCCGAGGCGGCGACCCAGCGGTCGATGATGGGCGGTACCTTGACCCGGGCGAAGTGCTCCTTGCCGGTGGCCGGATTGCGCATGAGCAGGGCCAGGTTCAGGGAGAGCCCCGAGATATAGGGGAACGGGTGCGCGGGGTCGACCGCGAGGGGGGTCAGGATCGGGAAGACCCGTTCGCGATAGAACTCGCCGAGCCGCTCGCGCTCCTGGGCGTCGAGATCGGCCCAGGTGATGAGTTCGATGCCCTCGGCGGCGAGGGCGGGCACGAGGGTCGAGGTGAAGAGCTCGGCCTGGCGGCGCATGAGCTCATTGCTCTCGCGCAGGCTCTCGGTGAGCACATGCCTCGGCTTGAGGCCGCTGGCGGAGGGCACGGCGACGCCGGCCGCGATGCGGCGCTTCAGGCCCGCGACGCGGACCATGAAGAACTCGTCGAGATTGCTGTTGAAGATGGCGGTGAAGCGGACGCGCTCGAGCAGCGGCAGGCTGGTGTCCTCGGCCAGCTCGAGCACCCGGGCGTTGAACGCGATCCACGACAGCTCGCGGTCGAGGAAGCGGTCATCGGGGAGGCTGCCCTCCTGCGGGTCATAGGGCGGATCCACGTCGAACTCGTCAGGGGACGTCGCTGCCTCGATCAGATCCGAACTCTCCACGATCTCACGATGACACGAAAACGTGAACGGTGCGTGAACGCGCCTTCTGGTCGTGGTCGGTGCGGGTCAGACCGACCAGAGGACGTCGCGAGCATGCTCGTCGAAGCCGAGCCGGTGGTAGACCGCGAGGGCCGGGGCGTTGTCGCCCTCCACGTAGAGGTCGACCGTGCGCAGACCACCGTCCCAGAGGTGGCGGAGCCCACGGGCGGTGAGCGCGGTGCCGAGGCCGCCGCCGTGGGCGTCGGGGTCGACACCCACGACGTAGACCTCTCCGATCCCCTCCTCCACCTTCGTCCAGTGGAAGCCGACGATCCGCCCCTCGCGTTCGGCGACGAACAGTCCGGACGGGTCGAACCAGGATTGGGCGCGTCGGCGGTCGAAGTCGGCGCGGTCCATGGCCCCCTGCTCGGGGTGGGAGGCGAAGGCGCGGGCGTTGATCTCGACGATCGCGTCGGCGTCCTCCTCCTCGAAGGAGCGCAGCGACACGCCGTCGAGGTCCGGTACCTCGGGGGCTGACGTCATCGAGAGGCGCAGGACCAGCAGGGTGCGGGCGACGTGGAGATCGCGCGATGTCGCCAGGGCGCGAGCTGCCGGCAGGTCGCCGTGGGACCAGAAGGACTCCTCGCCGCCGTCGATCAGCCGGTCGAGCAGCGCCCCGCCGATGCCGCCCCGGCGGTGATCGGGGTGCACCGCGATCTCGACGGGTGCGTCCTCGCTGGCCAGGGCGGCACCGTGGTCGTGTTCGCTGAAGACCCGCCACGGGCCGTCGTTCTCCAGCGCGATCATGGTGGCCTCGTTGAAGGGGGCGACCCCATCGGCCGCGCGTGCCGCGGCAGCGAGGTCGGTGATCTCCTGGGCGCTCATGCCGGGAGCCTACCCACCCGGCCTCTTCGATCGCGGGCGGCGACCTGCGCATCCCTTCGAAGCCGTGAGACGTGTCTGGCCCACCGCCCTGGGTGTCCGCCCAGGGCGGAGGAGGGGCTCAGGCGAGCTCGCGCAGCTGGGCGCCGATCTCCGCGGCGACGGCGCGGGCGAGGGACTCGGCGTCGTCCTCCTCGTACTCGGGGATCAGCCGGTGCACGGTCCCCTCCTCGCGCAGGTCGAAGGCGCTGATCCGCTGGGCCCGGGCGAGCTCCTCGGCGTGATCGATGTCCCCATGCACGATCGCGCTCGCGCCCTCCGGGGGCAGAGGCGACAGCCAGGCGTTCTGGGCGGCGATGACCCGGGCCGCGGGGAGCAGCGCGAGGGCGCCTCCGCCGCAGCCCTGACCCAGCAGCACCGCCACCGACGGGACCCGGATGGTCGAGAGCTGGCTGATGCAGCGGGCGATCTCGCCGGCGATCGCCCCTTCCTCGGCCTGCGGCGACAGCTCGGCACCGGGGGTGTCGATGAACGAGACGAGCGGCAGACCGAGCTCATTGGCCAGCCGGATGCCCCGTCGGGCCTCGCGGAGGGCCGCCGGGCCCATCGGCTTGAGCCGGGTCTGCGTGGTGCGATCCTGGCCGACGACCACACAGGGGACGCCGTCGAGGCGGGCGAGGGCGACGATCATCGCCGAGTCCCGCTCGCCCTTCTCGGTGCCCTGCAAGCGCAGGGTCGCATCGCTGCCGTATCGCAGCACCTCGCGGACCCCGGCGCGCTGGGCGCGGCGGGTCAGCTGCACGGCGTGCCACGTGTCGTGGCGGGTGGTGGTCCGCTCGCTGCGCCGATGCCGCCTGGACGGCTCGCCCGGATCGACGAGCACCGAGAGCGCGGTGTCGACCATCGAGGGCAGCTCCTCGGGGAACACGACGGCGTCGATGATGCCCCGATGGGCCAGGTTGTCGGAGGTCTGCACACCGGGCGGGAAGGGAGCGCCGTTGAGCAGCTCGTAGACCTTCGGCCCGAGGAAGCCGACGAGTGCACCGGGCTCGGCGATGGTGATGTGGCCGAGTGACCCCCAGGAGGCGAAGACCCCGCCGGTCGTGGGGTGGCGCAGATAGACGAGATAGGGCAAGCCTGCGGCCTTGTGGTCCATCAGGGCGCGCGAGATATCGACCATGGTCACGAAGGCGGGCGTGCCCTCCTGCATCCGGGTGCCGCCCGAGGCGGTCGTCGCGAGGACCGGAAGGCCCTCCGCGGTGGCCCGGCGCACAGCCGAGACGATGCGGCCGGCGGCGGCCCGTCCGATGGAACCGGCCAGGAAGCCGAACTCGTTGACCAGGACCGCGACCGGACGGCCCTTGACCGTCGCCCGCCCGGTGACGATCGACTCGTCCGTGCCGGCGCGTTCGGCGGCGGCCCGCAGCTCGGTCCGATAGGGCTCGTGGTGGCCGCTGATGTCGATCGGCTCGTCCCAGGACACGAAGGAGTCCTCGTCGAGCACGAGCTCGATCAGTTCACGTGCGTTGAGGCGGCCCACGCCCGCGACTCTAGTGGTTCGGCCGACCGGGTGCGCCCGAATGCCTCAGGCGGAGGCGTCGGCGGTGTCGCGCGACCCCTCGCGTTTGGAGGCCACGAATCGGTAACCGACATTGCGGACGGTGCCGATGAGGGTCTCGTGGTCGGCGCCGAGCTTGGCGCGCAGTCGCCGGACGTGGACGTCGACGGTGCGGGTGCCGCCGAAGTAGTCGTAGCCCCACACCTCCTGCAGGAGCTGCTGACGGGTGAAGACCCGACCCGGATGCTGGGCCAGGAACTTCAGCAGCTCGAACTCCTTGAAGGTCAGGTCCAGGGAGCGGTTCTCGAGCTTGGCCGTGTAGGTGACGTCATCGACGACGAGGCCCCCGGAGCTGATGATGTGCGCATCATCGTCCGTGGCGGTCTTGGCCTGCTGGAGGCGTCCGATGCCCAGGCGCAACCGGGCTTCGAGCTCGGCGGGGCCGGCAGTCGTCAAGATGACATCGTCCATCCCCCAGTCGGCAGCCGCGACGGCGAGCCCGCCCTCGGTGAGGATGAGGAGCAGCGGGCAGTCCAGGCCGGTGGTGCGCAGCACCCGGGTGAGGGAGCGGACCTGGGCGAGGTCGAGGCGACCGTCGACGAGGACGGCATCGGCCTGCGGGGCGTCGATGAGGGCACTGGCCTCGGCGGGCAGGATCTTCACGTGATGTGGCAGCAGGGCCAGCGCGGGCAGCACCTCCACCGATGACTGTGTGCTCTTGGTGAGCAGGATCAGGTGGGACATGACGTGGAATCCTCCCGGTACACGTTGAGGCCATGGTGAATTCACCGTGGCCTCATTGCTGAGTCGATCTTACGTCATGATTCGCGGGGGTTTCTAGATGTAACGGGGTGAATGAGAACTGAATCACATCGGCTTCGGCGGGGTTCTACCCTGATTCCGTGACTGGTTGGTGGGTGCTCGCGGCGGCCCTCGTCGCGACGGCGATGGTGGCTTTCGCCGCGCGGGCGGTCAATGGCCGGTTCCGTGGGACGGGAGGTGAGGGCGTGCCCGAGGCCGACGAGGCGACGGCCCGATTCGATGTGACGAGTCTCGGCGCGACGCCGGGCGAGCGCGCCACCCTCGTGCAGTTCTCCAGCGCTTTCTGCCAGCCCTGCCGGGCCACCCGCACTGTCCTCGCGCAGGCTGCCGATCTCGTCGAGGGGGTGGCGGTGGTGGACGTCGACGCCGAGGCGCACCTGGAACTGGTGCGGGCCTGGGGCGTGATGCGCACCCCGACGGTGTTCGTGCTGGACGCGGACGGCCGGGTGAGGAGTCGCGCCTCCGGTGTTCCCCGCCGCGATCAGGTGCTCGCCGCGGTGGCGGCCTGTCTCGACTCGTCTCATTAAGTGGATACTTGTCTTGCAGTGTGAGATATCGCCTGGGTTCACGTGCCGCACCCGCCTAAGCTGATGGACATGTTCATCACGGCACTCCTCACGCGACGCCGGGCGGTCGACAACTGCCACGTGCGTTCCGCGCTGTGTCGCCTGCGCTGACTCCTCGCCCGTAGTGTCAGCCGGCCGCCATCGCGGCCCCTTCTGGAGAACATCCTCATGTCTCGACCTGTCCAGGTGGACCCCCGTGGTCCCCGCGTCGTCGCCGCGCTCACCGCCGGCGTCCTCGCCATCGCTCTCGTGCTGCCCTCGCCGGCACGCGAGATCGTGCTGGGTGTCCAGGGCCTCGTCTTCGCCATCGGCGCGTTCGTGTCGGTCACCGCGACGCCCTATGCCCAGGTCTTCGCCCGCGTGGTGCGCCCGCGCCTCGCGGCTCCGACCGAGTGGGAGGACGCGCGCCCGCCGCAGTTCGCCCAGCTCGTCGGCTTCATCTTCGTCGCCATCGCCCTGACCGGTTTCCTCACCGGTCTCACGGTGCTCGGCTTCGTCGCCACCGCCGCGGCCCTCGTCGCGGCACTGTTGAACGCAGCCACGGGCCTGTGCCTGGGCTGCGAGCTGTACCTGATCACCCGCCGACTGGCCACCTCCCTGGCCTGAGTCACCACCGAAAGGAATGAGTATGAGCCGCGAGAACGCGCTCGTCACGGCCGACTGGGTCGAGGAGCATCTCAACGATCAGAACGTCGTCCTCATCGAGGTCGACGAGGACGCCGAGGCCTACGACAAGGGCCACATCCCCGGCGCCGTCAAGCTGGACTGGAAGAAGGACCTCCAGGACGGCGTGCGCCACGACTTCATCAGCAAGGACCGCCTGGAGAAGCTGCTGAGCGAGAAGGGCGTCGGCAATGACGACACCGTCGTCTTCTACGGCGGCAACAACAACTGGTTCGCCGCCTACGCCTACTGGTACCTCGCGTACTACGGACACGAGAACCTGCGCCTGCTCGACGGCGGCCGCAAGAAGTGGGAGCTCGACTCGCGTGAGCTGACCACCGACGTGCCGAGCCGCGAGGCCACCACCTACACGGCCAAGGTTCCCGACGAGGACATCCGCGCCTACCGCGACGAGGTCGTCGAGGCCATCGGCACCAAGAACCTCATCGACGTCCGTAGCCCCGATGAGTTCGCCGGTCGCCTGCTGGCCCCCGCGCACCTGCCGCAGGAGGCCGCGCAGATCGCCGGTCACATCCCCACCGCGGGCAATGTGCCGTGGAGCAAGGCCGCCAATGAGGACGGCACCTTCAAGAGCGACGAGGAGCTCCGCGAGCTCTACAGCGCCGCCGGCCTCGACGAGGGCAAGGACACCATCGCCTACTGCCGCATCGGCGAGCGCAGCTCGCACACGTGGTTCGTGCTGCGGGAGATCCTCGGCTACCCGAATGTCAAGAACTACGACGGCTCGTGGAGCGAGTACGGCTCGCTGCGCGGTGTGCCGGTCGCCCTCGGCGATGAGCCCGGGGAGGCCTGAGATGTGCGGAGCGATCAAGGGCGGCCCGAGCCTCGAGGGCGTCGATGTCGCCAACCAGGCCGTGATCCAGGGCATCGTCACGCGCGGTGACGAGCCGGTCGGCAATGCCTACGTGCGGCTGCTCGACGCGGGCGGCGAGTTCACCGCAGAGGTGCCGACCTCGGCCACCGGCCAGTTCCGGTTCTTCGCCGCCCCGGGCTCGTGGACGCTGCGCACCCTCGCGCCGCGTGCCGATGTCGTGGAGCGTCAGGTCGTCGCCCAGAAGGGATCGGTCGCCGAGGTGGCCGTCACCGTCTGACCCGACCCGTCGAACGCAGGGGACCCGCCGATCCGGTGGGTCCCCTGCGTCGTCTCGTCGCGTGGTGGCGGCAGGTGGTCGACGTGATGGGGGCTGGTTCGCGTTGATGACCCACCGCTGCCGGTGGTGAGGGGTTGATGACGTACCGCCACCGCCACCGCTGGCTGGCCCCGGCCGATCTCGTGGCGTGAGGTCGCTCACGCCTCGAGGATCAGCGTGACCGGTCCGTCGTTGACGAGCTCCACGGCCATGTCCGCCCCGAACACCCCGCGCCCCACCGATGCGCCGAAAGACTCCAGGGACCGGCAGAACTCCTCGTAGAGCGGCTCGGCCACCGGGCCGGGAGCCGCCGCTCCCCACGACGGCCTGCGGCCCTTGCGAGTGTCCGCGTAGAGCGTGAACTGGCTGACCACGAGCACCGGAGCGCCGAGATCGGAGGCCGACTTCTCATCGGCGAGGATTCGCAGCGTCCAGAGCTTCGCGGCGAGGGTCGCCGCCTGCTGCGCGGTGTCGTCATGGGTCACGCCGAGCAGCACCAGCAGCCCGGGTCCGTCGATCCGCGAGACCACCTCGTCATCGACCGTGACCGACGCTCGTGTGACCCGCTGCACGACTGCTCGCATGCGCGCCAGCGTACGCACCGGTCGTCAGGGCGGCGACGATAGGATGGTCGTTATGGCCTTCGAGATCCCACCCGATCTGCACCCGGACGTCATGCCCCTCGCCTGGCTCCTCGGGCACTGGCATGGCAACGGTCGCGGCGACTATCCGACGATCGAGGAGTTCGGCTTCGAGCAGGACATCGCGTTCACCCACGACACCCGGCCGTTCCTGCACTACTTCAGCCAGACCTGGATCACCGACGAGGACGGCGAACGGGTCCGTCCCGGCGCTCTGGAGACCGGCTTCCTGCGCGCCGCGGGCGAGGGCAAGGTCGAGATGGTGCTCGCACATCCCACCGGATACGCCGAGATCTGGTACGGCGAGATCGATGGCGCGCGCCTCACCCTCGCCACCGATGTCATCGCCCGTACCGAGACGGCCAAGGAGTACACCGCGGGTCAGCGGATGTACGGCCTCGTCGAGGGCAGCCTGATGTACGCCTATGACATGGCCGCCGAGGGACAGCCGCTGCAGTCGCATCTGTGGGGGAAGCTCGCCCGTGTCTGAGTACCGCAGTCCGCTGCTCGACCTGCCCGGCGCGGTCGAGGGCGACGCCCCCGACCGCGCCGTGGCCGCGCACTATGGCTCGATCGTTCCCGAGCAGCGCCGGCTGATCGCCGGCGACGGCTTCGTCGACCTCTCGAACCGCGATGTCATCACCGTCGCCGGGCCCGACCGGCTGACCTGGCTGCACTCCCTCACCACCCAGCATCTGGAGTCGCTGGCACCCGATGTCTGGACCGATGTCCTCCTGCTCACACCGCAGGGACGCATCGAGTTCGCCTTCACCGGCCTCGACGACGGCGAGGACGTCTTCCGCGCGTTCACCGAGCCGGGAGCGGGTGAGGCCCTCGTCGCCTTCCTGGACCGTATGCGCTTCATGTCGCGGGTCGAGGTCGCCGCCGATCTCGACCACGTCGTCATCGCGACGGGAGCCGAGCTGATGCCGCGCTTCGTCCGGCGCGAGGAGCTCTCGGCGCTTCCCGAGACCCTCGGCGATCCGGCGGGCACCTGGGCCTATGAGGCCCTCCGCATCGAGCAGGGCCTCCCGCGTCTCGGGCTGGACACCGATGACCGCACGATCCCCAATGAGATCGGGCTGCTCGGCCGCGCCGTCCACATGGACAAGGGCTGCTATCGCGGCCAGGAGACCGTGGCCCGGGTGCACAATCTCGGCCGCCCGCCGCGGCGCCTCGTCCGGCTGCTGATCGACGGCTCCGTCGATCACCTTCCCGCGCACGGATCCGACATCCTCGACGGCGACAAGGTCGTCGGACAGGTCGGTTCCAGCGCCCGCCATCATGAGCTGGGGCCCATCGCCCTGGCTGTCGTCAAACGCAATGTCGACCCCGCCGCCACGCTCGTGGCCGACGGTGTCGCCGCATCACAGGAGATCATCGTGGACCCCGACGCAGGACTGCACGTGCGAGCAGCGCGCTCATGACCGATTTCGCCGAACTCGGCTTGGACGACGCGATCGTCGATGTGGTCACGGGACTGGGCTATGAGACGCCCACCCCCATCCAGGAGAAGGCCATCCCGGCGCTGCTCACCGGCAGCGATGTCGTCGGCCTGGCGCAGACCGGCACCGGCAAGACCGCGGCCTTCGCCCTGCCGATCCTGCAGCGCCTCGACCCTTCATCGAAGCAGACGCAGGCCCTCGTGCTGGCTCCCACCCGCGAGCTCGCGCTCCAGGTCTGCGAGGCCTTCACCTCCTACGCCGCCGCCACGCCGGGACTGCGCGTGCTCCCGGTGTACGGCGGACAGAGCTACCAGTTCCAGATCTCCGGGCTGAAGCGTGGCGCCCACGTCGTCGTCGGCACCCCCGGCCGCGTCATCGACCACCTCGAGCGCGGCACCCTCGACCTGTCCCATCTGGACGTCCTGGTGCTCGACGAGGCCGATGAGATGCTCAACATGGGCTTCGCCGAGGACGTCGAGCGCATCCTCGCCGACACCCCCGAGTACAAGCAGGTGGCCCTCTTCTCGGCGACCATGCCGCCGGCGATCCGCCGGCTCGCCAAGCAGTACCTGCATGATCCGATGGACATCGCCACGCCGCAGGCGCGCCAGTCGACCAGCTCGGTGCGTCAGCGCTGGATCGCTACCTCGCATCACCACAAGCTCGACGTGCTGACCCGGCTGCTGGAGGTCGAGTCCGGGGACGCGATGATCATCTTCGTCCGCACCAAGCAGGCGACCGAGGAGCTGGCCGAGAAGCTGCGCAGCCGCGGCTACCAGGCGGCCGCCCTCAACGGCGATCTCGCGCAGGCCCAGCGCGAGCGCACGGTCGGTGCGCTCAAGTCCGGTGTGCTCGACATCGTGGTGGCCACCGATGTCGCGGCCCGCGGGTTGGACGTCGAGCGCATCAGCCATGTCGTCAACTACGACATCCCGCATGACACCGAGGCCTATGTGCACCGCATCGGCCGCACCGGCCGGGCCGGTCGTACCGGCGACGCGATCGTCTTCGTGACCCCCCGGGAGCGGCGGATGCTGGGGGCCATCGAGAAGGTCTCGGGCCAGCCGGTCACCGAGATGTCCATCCCCACCGCCGACGAGGTCAACGCCCGCCGCGTGGACAAGTTCGCCAAGGAGATCACCTCCAGCATGGGCTCGCCGCAGTTCCATGCCTTCCGCGGCCTGGTCGAGCAGTATGCGACGGAGAACGGCGTGGAGACGATCGACATCGCGGCGGCGCTCGCCGTGATGGGCCACGACGGCGACGAGTTCTTCATCTCCGGCGAGGTGCCCTCGCCGCACAGGCGCGATCCGAAGGAGCGCCGTGAGCCGCGCGAGCCGCGAGCGCCGAAGGACGGCCGGGCGAGCTACCGCATCGCGGTGGGCAAGCGGCACAAGGTCACGCCGGCGATGGTGGTCGGCGCGATGGCGAACGAGGGCGGCCTGCGACGCTCGGACTTCGGCAAGATCACCATCGGCATGGACCACACGCTGGTCGAGCTGCCGCCGGATCTGCCGGGTGAGGTCTTCGACGCGTTGAGCGATACTCGCATCTCCGGCCGCCGCATCGACCTGCGTCGCGACGAGGGACGCCCGGGTGGCTACAAGGGTGGCCCGCGCAAGGGCGGCCCCTACAAGGGAGGCAAAGGCGGAAAGGGCGGAAAGCCCCCGCATCGCAAGGGTCCTCGCTCCTGAAAGACGGTCCGGACTTTCGTCCTCCGCTCTAGACTGATCGGGTGTTCGTCCTCGACAATGCCGTGCGGCACTACGACTGGGGCTCCTTCGACGAGATCCCCCGATTCGTGGGTGCCGGACGGCCCGACGAGCCGGTGGCCGAGGTGTGGATGGGCACCCATCCGATGGACCCGTCCTCGGTCACGTTGCCCGACGGCACCGGCCGTCGTCTCGACGAGGTCGCCGGCGAGCTGCCGTTCCTGCTGAAGCTGCTCTCAGCGCGCCGCCCGTTGTCGCTCCAGGTCCATCCGGACCTGGAGCGGGCACGGCAGGGCTATGAGCGCGAGAACGCCCAGGGGATCGCGCTGGAGGCTCCGGAACGCATCTACAAGGATCCGAACCACAAGCCGGAGATGGTCTACGCGCTGTCGACCTTCGACACCGTGGTGGGCTTCCGGCCCACTGCCGAGATCCTGCGAGTGCTCGCTCCCATCGAGGCGCCGCTCGCGCAGCGACTGCACGATGACCTGCGGGCCAATCCCGGATTCGCGGGGATCGTGCGGCTGGTCGAGTCGCTGCTGTCCGTGCCGGTGCCGCACGAGGAGATCGAGCGTGTGGTGCAGTGCTGCCGGGATCTGCTGGATCAGGGGCTGGACATCAAGCGCGCCTATGCCACGGCGCTGCTGATCCGTGAGGACTTCCCGAACGACCCGGGGGTCGTCATCTCCTTGCTGCTCAACCGGTTGACCCTGCAGCCGGGCGAGGCGGCCTTCCTCGACACCGGCGTCGTGCACGCGCACCTGCGCGGGCTGTGCCTGGAGGTCATGGCCACCTCGGACAATGTGCTCCGCGCCGGGCTCACCCGCAAGCACCTGGATCCCCGTGGCCTGGTGGAGTGCTTGGACGCCGGGATGTCCCGGCTGGCCCGCGTGACGCCGGAGCCGGTGGGCTTCACGACCGAGGTCTACGACCCCGGTGTCGGCGACTTCGCCCTGGCCGTCACCCAGTGCTCGCGTGGGGAGCCGGACGGAGTCCGTCTGCTCGACGCGCCGCAACGCATCATCGTGTGCACGGGGGGTGAGGTCGAGCTCGTCGACGCCTCAGGAGACCGGTTGAAGCTGACCCGAGGCGATGCGGTGTACGCCGGTGCCGAGGACGGCGAGCTGACCGTCTTCGGGACGGGGGAGATCGCCGAGGCCTATGCCCCCCAGGACCGTGCCCGCGGCCGGCTGGTCGACCTCATCTGAGACCTCCCCTTGTACCGAGATGTGCTCCCCATTCGTCAACCGGGTCCTGCTCGGGTTGACGAATGGGGAGCACATCTCG
>JAEZEJ010000019.1 GCA_023417775.1 Actinomycetes bacterium
GGGCGGGGGGGGCCGGGGCCCCCCCCCCCCGACTCCACGGGCGACGACAGCTCGGAGTGAGCCTGCCGTGATCGCCAAGCTCGATGACGTCGCCTCCTACATCGGACCCGGCTATGAACGGGCCGAAGTGGATACGGCGTGGAAGGCCGCTGAGCAGTACGTCGCTGACCGGTGCCGCTGGTCCAGTGAGGAAGCTCCGGCGTCCCTCGTCGAGGCGGTCAAGCTGCTCACGGCTCGGTACCTCGCCCGACGCAAGAGCCCAGACGGGCTCATCGGGATGGGCGAGTTCACGGCTCGTGTGCCGGTGATCGACGGCGATGTCCGCGCGCTCATCGGCCCGTACCGGCGGGTGGTCCTCGGATGATCGACTACTCCGCCGTGCGGGCCAAGCTCGCGGACATCGCCACCACCGCGGCCGAGAGCGTCAGCGGTCGCGTTGCCGTCTACCCGGCGCCGCCCTCCACGCTCACGGCACCGCAGTTCGTGCTCATCGGTCAGCCAAATGTGACCGGGTTCGAGGTGCAGCCGTGCATCGACCGGATCACCTGGGCGGTCGCTGCGGTCGTGGACGTCGGCGGGAGCGGGAACTTCGCGCAGGCGCAGACGGCGCTCGAGCAGCTATGGCCGGCGATCGCGGACGGCTACCGCGAAGCGACCGAACAGGACCAGACGCTGGGCGGCCTCGTCGTCGCAGCGGAGGTCACCCGGGCCGAGTTCGGCGAGATCTCGGTAGCCGGCACTCAGACACCCGCCCAAAACATCATCCTCACCCTCCACGGATAGGAGCCCCCGTCATGTCTTTCCAGCCGCTCTATATGAAGAACGTCGATCTCACGCTCGGTGATGAGGCGAACGGCGAGAACTTCAAGTGCCAGCTGCGTTCGGTGCAGCTCACGCCGGATTCGAGCGTCACCAAGATCAAGACCGTCTGCCCGACCGGGCAGTACTCGGACGTCGATGAGCCCGAGTGGGATCTCGAGCTCGGCTACCTCTACGGCAAGGACACCGAGGAGCCCCGCAAGGCACTCGCCCGGTACTTGCTCGACCACCACGGCGAGAAGGTCCCGTTCGAGTTCCTGCCGTGGGCCGGCGACGAGACCGAGGGCTACAAGGGCACGGTCACGATCATCGCCGGCGCGATCGGCGGCGAGCAGGGCAGCTTCTCCGAGCAGTCCGTGACGCTCCCGCTCGAGGGCCAGCCGGAGCCGCTGGACGTCGTGGGCGCCGGCACCGGCGGCTGACCTCAGATCTTCCCCCTTTCACAACTCAACTCGGCAAGGAGAAAGACAGATGGCAAGCACACGGATGCACATGCACGTGGTCCTCGCGGATGGCACGGAGTACGACGTCACCGCCGATATGCGGGACATGCGGCAGTGGGAGAAGAGCAATAAGGGCAAGTCGTTCATCGAGCAGCCGATGGACCTCGGCCGGATGAACTTCGCTGCCTGGTGCGCCTCGCGGCGCGCGGGTCTGACCGAGCTTCGGTTCGCGGAGTTCGACAGCCAGGTCATCGACATCGGCGAGCTCGACGACGACGAGGAGTCGATCGAGATCGACGGCGAGGAAGTCGAGCCCGGTGAGATCCCACCTACCCCGCTGACTCCTGGGGACATCAGCTCGTCGTCCTCGCTCTGAGGACGTCGATCCCGCCGAGCGTGTGGGCCGAGGAAGACCCGGCCGACATTCTCACGGCGATCAAGCTGCTCAACCAGAACGACCGGCAGGGCAGGGGAAAACACGCAAGACCAGAGGAGTGAGGAGGCGGCGCCGTGGTGAAGCTCAGCTACAGCAAGCGCGGCGCCGCCACCGCACAGGGTTTCCTCGAAATCGAAGGTCTGGCCGACGCGATCAAGCTCCTCAAGACCTTCGACAAGACGATGAACCAGGAGGCGCGGGAGGCCTCTCAGCGGATCGCTCAGCGCGAGTCCGAACGGATCACGGCGGCGGCCCGGCGTTCCTCTCCACAGTCGGCGCTCGTCGCGTCGAGCGTCCGTGTACGGCGAGACCGGATGCCCGCGATCGCGGTCGGCGGCGGCAAGAAGGTCGCCGTCTCCGGCCCGCGGAAGTCCCGACCGAGCGCGGGCGATCTATTCTTCGGCGCCGAGTTCGGCGCGATGGCGTACAAGCAGTTCCGCATCCACCGCGGCCGCGAGGGCTACTGGTTCTGGCCGACGCTGCGCGATGACGGTCCGTGGATGGGCCAGCAGTGGATCGGTGCGCTGCAGGCGATCGCCGACGAGTGGGGCGGCGGCTGATGGCGACAAGGACATTCACCGCGCGGTTCGGGTTCGACACGGACTCGATCGGCAGCGGTGCCCAGAAGGTCGCGAAGCGGCTCGAGGGACTGCAGCGCGTCAGCCAGCGCGTCGGACAGAGCGTCCGACGGTCGGCATCGAACTTCGCCGCCGGGTTCCGCGACGCGGAGGCGGCCGCATCGGAGATGACCGGCGTGCTCGGCCGGCTCGGCGGCATCACACGCAGGTCGGTGGACCCCGCGATCAGAGCAGTCTCCCGGTTCACCGCCGGGTTCCGAGATAGCCAGTCAGCCGCGTCCGCGTTCACCGGCAGGCTGGGCACGCTAGGCGGGCTGACGCGCCGCGCTCTCGATCCCGGCATCCGCGCCGTCGGCTCGTTTACCTCAGGGTTCCGCGACAGCGATGCGGCAGCGAGCCGATTCACAGGCATCCTCGGGACGCTGGGCGGTGTCTCGCGGCGCGTGCTGAATCCAGCCATCAACGCGACCGGCAACCTCGTCTCCGGCTTCCGGTCGAGCGACGCGGCCGCGTCGGCGTTCACGGGCCGCCTGGGCACCATCGGCGGTATCGCTCGGCGGGCTGTCGACGCCGCCGGCTCCGCGCTCGGTCAGCTGCCCGGCATGGCCCGCTCGATCGCGTCGGGCATCAGCACCACGATGTCGGCGGTCTCGTCGGTCATCGGGTCGGTGATGAACACCGCATCGGTCGCGACGGCCACCGTGGTCGGCGCGGTGACCGCGCTCACCGTGTCGTCGTGGAACGCGGGCAAGTCGTACAACGTCCTGCAGCAGAAGTCGCGCAAGGCATTCGAGACGATCCTGGGCTCGGCCTCCGCAGCGAACGAGATGATGGACAAGCTCGGCGAGTTCGCCAGCACGTCCCCGTTCCCGCGTCAGGCGTTCATCTCGGCCACGCAGCAGATGCTCGCGTTCGGCTTCGCGGCCGAGGACGTCGTGCCGACCCTCGGCGCCATCCAGGACGCCGTGGCGGCGACCGGCGGCAGCGCCGAGCAGATCGGTGAGATCACCTCGATCCTGTCGCAGATCCAGTCCACCGGGAAGATCACCGCCGAGACCTTCAACCAGCTCGGCTACCGAGGCATCGACGCGGCCAAGCTCATCGGCGAGGGCATGGAGATGACCGCGCAGCAGGTCCGCGACGCGGTGACGGGCGGCAGCCTCGACTCGCAGAAGGCCCTCACGGTCCTGACCGAGCAGATGACCGAGACCTACGGCGGCGCGGCCGCGGGCCTCAAGACCACGTGGGAAGGCGCGACGGACCGCATCAAGGGCGTCATGCGCGACGTCGGCTCGGTGCTCGTCGCGCCGTTCATCGACCCGAACGGTGGCGGCTACGCGGTCGAGTGGGCGAACAAGCTGGCCGACCTCGGCCGCGCGATCGAGGCGTCCCTCGGACCCGCGCTCGAGTCGGCCTTTGCGCGGCTCGGGCCGGTCTTCGACAAGGTGTCTCCCGCGCTCGACACGGTGGTCAACGGCATCCGGGCGATGTCCGAGGGCGAGTCCGGTACCTCCGGTCTGCTGGACAAGCTCAAGGAGTTCGCACCGGTCCTCGCCCCGCTGGCCGCCGGGCTGACGGTCCTGGGCGGGGCGAACGTGATCGCCGCGCTCGGGCCGCTCGCCGCGCTGCTCGGTCCTCTGGGTCCGGTCGGCCTGGCCGTGGCCGCCGCGATCGCCGCGCTGGTGGCGGTGATGCCGTCGCTGCGGTCCAGCTTCGCCGAGGCCGGCGAGGTCATCCGGTCGAGCTTCGAGCCGGTGCTGCCGGTCCTGATGGATGCGTTCGAGGCGGCGATGCCCCCGATCCGGGCGCTGGCCGACACCATCGGGAAGATCCTGGTGGTCGCGGTGCGCGCGGTCGCACCGCTGATCGCCGCCGTCGTCAAGGCGATCGCGCCGCTGATCCCGATCGTGCTCGACGTCGCCTCGCAGATCGGCGCCGCACTGCTGCCGGTCGTGCAGAAGCTCGGCGGGCTGATCCAGGCGCTGACGCCGGTGATCAATGCAGTCGCGCCGGTGCTGCAGTGGCTCGCTCAGATCATCGGGAAGCTGCTCGTCGCCGCGGTGAAGGTCCTCGCCGATGTGCTCGGCTGGCTGATCGGCCTGGTCACCAACATCGTGGATGGGATCGTCTCGGCGTTCCAGTGGCTCTATCGCGTGCTGGTCGGCAACTCGATCATCCCGGACCTCATCAACGCGGTGCTCTGGTGGTGGCGGTTCCTGGCATCCACCGTGATCGCGATCGTGCGGGCCATCTGGAACACCGTGGTGTCGATCTGGACGTGGATTGCGACCGGCGTGGTGAATCTGGCGACCCGGATCCGCGACGGCGTGGTCAACGGCTTCGTGACGCTGCGCGATCGGGTGGTCGGTGCGGCGACCTCGGTGCGGGACCGGGCGATGTCGATCTTCACCTCGCTGCGCGATGGCGCGACGACGCTGTTCAACCGGCTCCGAGACGCCGTGGGGTCGGCCTTCTCCTCGATGATCGACAAGGTCAAGTCGCCGCTGCGCACGCTGTTCTCGTGGATGAACCGCAACATGGTGAAGCCGCTGAACAAGGTCACGTCGAAGTTTGGTGTGAGCATCCCTGAGCTGCCGAAGTTCCACACCGGCGGCGTCATCCCGGGCCGCGGCGAGACGCCCATCATGGCGCTCGGCGGAGAGGGCGTGGTCTCCCCGCGGGGCATGCGCGCGCTCGGCCGGCAGGGCCTCGATGCGCTCAACCGTGGCGAGGCGATGGGCGGCGCGTTCGACTGGATCAAGAACGTCGGCTCATCGGTCATGGACAGCGTGGGTGGGTGGCTCAAGAAGGGCGCCGGCTTCGCGCTCGGCAAGATCCTCGACCCGATCGTCGGCCTGATGAAGAACGTGATCCCTGGCCCGGCGATGGTGAAGGATCTCGTGATCGGGACGGTCAAGAATCTGATCCCGAAGGTCAAGGCGTGGGGCAAGGAGAAGGACGACGAGTCGGCCGGCTCCGGCACCTACTCCGGCTCCATCGGTGACGGACCCTGGCGCAAGCCGATCGGCCGCTACTCGATCGGTGTCGGCTACATGGGGTATCCCGGCCACACCGGTCAGGACTTCCCGGCGCCAACCGGCACGCCGCTGTTCTCCCCCGCCGCCGGCCGAGTCTCCAAGGTCGCACGCCTCGGCCGGTCCTACGGCCACCACGTCATCGTCGACCACGGCGACGGCGTGTCGACGCTGCAGGCGCACATGTCGCAGATCGACACGGTGGCGGGCAAGCTCGTCGCGGCCGGCGAGCAGATCGGCAAGGTCGGGTCGACCGGCAACAGCACCGGCCCGCACGACCACTTCGAGGTACGGCTCGGCAACATGCCGGTGCCGCCGCTGCCCTTCATGGCCGCCCGTGGGGTCAAGTTCGACACCGGCGGAAAGCTCAAGCCCGGT
This sequence comes from Actinomycetes bacterium, assembly GCA_023417775.1. GTDB lineage: Bacteria > Actinomycetota > Actinomycetes > Propionibacteriales > Nocardioidaceae > Aeromicrobium. The sequence goes on from JAEZEJ010000019.1 coordinate 5,690, forward strand.
TACACGCTGGCCTACAACGGCACCGGCCGAGACGAGACCATCCGTACCGCCGAGCAGGAGGCAGCGCTGCAGCGCGCGTTCGAGGCCGGCAACACCCCGACCGAGATCCGGGTCTACATCGGCGAGCGCGAGCTCACCGACCTCGTGGACGTCCGCGTGGAAAAGAAGACAAGCCAGCAGGCTCGTCGAGTGGCGAGGAGCCGCTGATGCAGGTCACCGCAGAAGCACAGACCACGCGGCCACCGCGCGTGTCCGTGACCGTCACTGGCTCGCCCGAAGGCGGGCACATCACCGTGTACCGGCTCATGGGGCAGCAGCAGACCGCGGTGCGAGGTCTCGTCGATCGTGTTCCCTCCGGTGGCGCTGTCACCGCATGGGATCTCGAGCAGCCGCTGAATCGGCCGTTCTCCTACCGGGCTGTGCACACCTCGCAGTCCGGTGTGGTGAGCGAAGCGGTCAGCGCGCCGCTCACGTTGCAGGCACCGATGCCGTGGCTGATCGACCCCATCAGCGCGGCCGGGGTCGAGGTCGCGATCCAGACCTGGCCGTCAAAGAAGCGAGCCGGGAGGAAGCACCAGATCTCTATCAGCGGCACCCCGTACCCCGCGGTGATGTCCGACATGCACCAGGCTCCCGAGTCGCAGATCGTCTTTCTCACCCGCACCGAGGAGACGCTGAGCTCCCTGATGGACCTGCTGGAAGGGTCGTCGCGGCTGCTGCTGCGGCCCACCGGGAAAGCCGTCGAGCCGGCCTACCTCTCGGTCAATGACATCGACGAGGAGCGCGTGCAGGAGTTCGACGAGGACTCCTGGGTGCGGCTCGTGTCGGTCTCGGTGCAAGAGGTCGCCGCCCCGCCCGCGTCGATCCCCTCGCACGGTGACACGCTGCTGGATCTCCACGAGTACGTCGGCGGCGAGGACACGACCCTGGCGGACATCGTGGCGACGTTCGGCTCCGGCGCGACCCTGCTCGACATCGCTCGCACGCAGCTCAGGACCGGCGGCTGACATGCGCGCGTCCAGCCAGGAGTACGCCGACTCGCACGGCATGGGTCTGCCCGTGGCGTCCACCATCGACGTCTACTACGACGGCCAGCTCGTCGTGTCGGGGATCCCGGTCGCCTCGGGCTCAGTGACCGACGACGAGACGCAGGACGTCGCACGCGACCTCGGCGTCAGCGTGCCGCGTCGGATCTCGCTCGATGAGGGCATCACCGAGACGGACCTGCTGCCGACAAAGGACCTCGACCCGCTCGAATGCTACGGCCAGCAGGCGAAGATCAACTACAACGTCACCCTGCCCTCGGGCAGGATCGAGACCTTCGATCTCGGTCTCGCTCGGCTGCAGACCTGGGACGAGGAAGACAGCGGTGAGATCGCGCTCACCGGGGCAGGGCTGCTCCTTGAGGCACAGGAGGACCGGCTGCTGCGGGCGGTGCAGGTGCGCCGAGGGACGGCGTTCCCGGACGCCGCGCGGCAGATGGTCGGGCAGATCCTCCCGGTCGCGATCGACGAGGCGCTACCCGCTCGCTCGACCGGTGCGTTCACGTTCGAGGAGGATCGCCTCGCCGCGCTCGGTGACCTGCTCGATGCATGGCCGGCGCGTGCCTACGTCGACGACCAGGGCGTCCTGCAGATCACCAAGCCCTATGACGATGCCACGGACCCAGTGGTGCGCGTCGTGCGCGACGGCGAGGACGGGACGCTCGCGAAGGCGCCTCGCGGCAACTCGCGGGAGGGTCGCTACAACGGCGTCATTGCGACCGGCGAGACGCCAGTGGACATGACCCCGGTGTCGGGCGCGGCGTACCTGCGCGAGGGGGCGATGCGTTGGAACGGACCTTTCGGGAACGTCCCCTACGGCATGAGTTCGCCACTGCTCACGACGGTGGCGCAGTGCAACGCGGCCGCCGCGACCAGGCTGCAGAATCTGCAGCGCGCCACCCGCCCTCGCTCCCTCGAGATGGTGCCCGACGCGCGCCTGCAGCCGGGGGACATCATTCGGGTCGAGTCATCCGACGAGCCCCCGCTGCTCCTGCGGATCGCCTCGATCGAGCTGTCTCTGACCTACGCCGGCCTCATGCGGGTCTCCGGCGGCGTGCTCGATCGGAGGGCCGTCTGATGGACATGGCCGACGCTCTCGCGATCCGCGACCATCAGCCTCGCCCGTCGGCCGAGGTTCTGGTGGGGACCGTCGTGGCCGTCCCCTCGTCGGGGATGACCGTCACCGTCGACCTCGGCGGCGAGACCGAGCTCACCGCCGATGGTGATCTGATCCTGCCCACTGTGCAGCGGCTGCGGTCGTACTCACCTGTGGTCGACGACGTAGTGATGGTCGTGCGCTCCGGCGGGTCGCTGTATTGCGTCGGGGCGTTGAATCCGACGCCACCGCCGCCCGATCCCGACCCGGAACCGGCGCCGAAGCCGGACAGGCCCAAGCCACCGCCGCCCCCGCCGAAGCCTGTGACCCGCACGCGCAGCTTCGGGCCGATCTACACCGGGAGCTTCCGTAGCGGCAGCTGGCGAGGCGACACCAGCGATCTCTATCAGGGCGACTGGTCCGGCCGTGGCGAGAACTTCGGCGGCGCGTTCTACGGCAACGGGCCGGCATCGCTGCGTGGCGCAGCGGTCCGCGCGCGGGTGCACATGCTTCGTGTTCGTGGCGCTGGTGTGGCGGCTCCTCGGTCCCCTCGGATGCGGTTGCTCGCTCAGCGCGGTCCGGGGCCAGCGCCGACCGAGATCGCGGCCGCGTGGGGACCTGCCCTCGGATTCGGGCAGGCGACGGTTTGGACGCTGCCGAGTGGGTGGGCGCAGGCGCTGATGAACGGTCAGGCCGGCGGTATCGGCGTCGGGTCCGGTGGCGAGTATCTGGCGCTCGCAGGTAAGGCCGGTTGGGCTCCGGCGATGGTTCTCGAGATGACATGGAGGCAGTGAGATGCCGGTGACAGCAGCAGGAGTTTGGTTCCCGTCTCAGAGCGATTCGACTCGGCTCTGGGAGCTGTGGGAGCAGCAGGCCGAGTCGCTCTCGGGGCGCACGATCGTGCCGGTGGCGAATGTGGCCGCGCGGGATGCTCTGGCCGCTGAGTTCGGGCCGACTCCCGATAAGCCGCTTTACGTCAGCCGCGCAGACGCCCCCGTGACGCTGCGTACCGAGTGGACAGCAGACGGTGAGACCTGGCAGCGGTTGACCGGCGAGCGATCCGGGGCAATCACCGTTTCCTCGCAGTGGACGCCGGATGGCTCCCGCCCGCTGCGCTGGCATCAGATCGGAAGCATGGTCTATCTGTCGGGGACGATGACCTACTCGTCGTCGATCCCTTCCAACGGCTTCGTCACGCTGAACGGCATCCCCGAGGTCGGTCAACGCTGGGATGGCGTGCTCCGCAACGGAAACGCCAACGCTGTCGGGGCGGGCCTGACCACCGCTCGACGCCTGGAGTGGGAGGGGAAGCTCTCTACCCCCAACTCTCCGCTCCTCGCGCTCGACGGGATCTACTACCGGGCGGCCCAGTAATGTGCGCATCACTGGCTCCGGTAGGTCAGGCCGTCGAGGCAGAGCCAGGGGCTTGCGCTGGCGACTGGGAAACCGAGCATCGTGAGAATCCGGCCGGTATCGAGTTGCACGCTCACCACGCGGGCGTTTCCGCTCTGCAAGATGCCCTGCCACGACTGTGTCGGTTGCGGAATGCCGCCGAGCGTCAGAGTTCCCGTCACGAGGTTGCCTGCCTTGCGGGAGATAGCACCGTAGAGCGTGGTCTGTCCACCGCGTGTGATCCACGTGAGGCCGCGACCAGCTACGTCCCAGAACCCCTCCGCGACCGTGAATGTGCCGCGCTCCTCCGTCGCGATCTGATGCCACGTCGACCCGTCCGACGTCCACTCCGTCCGGGACGCCACGGGGGCGTCGGCGCGGCTGACGTAAAGCGGCATATCGGGGCGGCGATTCTGTGATGTTCCACACCCTCTGGCTCCGCGTCCAAGAGCCCCGCTCAGTGTCCGTCGTCTACTGGCTGATCTACGTGATCCTCGGGGCCGGCGGCCTCTACGCGCTCGTCGAGCCACCGAGCAGTCTCGAAGGCGAGATCGGGATCGTCGCCATGAGCATGCTCGCGTCGCTGCTCGTCATCGGCGGCACGGTCGGCGCGATCGCCGCGCTCCCCGGCTGGTACTGGATGGAGCGTTTCGCGGTCGGTGCGGTCGCCTCCTCGGCAGCGATCTATCTCGTCATCGTCGTGATCCTCCACTTCCAGCAGCCCACCGGGAACCGGCTCCTGCAGGCGGCGTTCGTGGCCAGCCTGATGCTCACGCAGTGGCCCAGATGGGTGCGCGTGCGAGCTCGGCCGTACCGCTCCGAGGTGCTGACCACCGATGAGATCTGAGGGAGGACTCGCCCGTGCAGGCCGAGGACATCATCACGCCGATCCTGACCTTCGTGTTCGGCGTCGGCGGGATCAAAGCATTCGACGCATGGAAGGACTGGCGCAAGGGCCGGCTGGCCACCGCGCGCGAGTGCTGGAAGATCCGCGACGAGGCCGTGCAGGCGCAGGAGGAAGCCGAGCGCAAAGCGCGGATCGTCGTCGAGGCGCTGCACCGCCTCCGTGTCGTCGCGATCCGCCACGGGATCCCCGAGGACGAGATCGGCAAATGGCCCGACTACTGACCACCACTCTCCCGGGAGGCACATCATGACGACCATCCAACCGCGCTCTGCATGGGCTGCAGGACCGAACGGCCGGGTCGATCGCGGCGCGCTCGCCGTAACCGCGCTCACCGGCCTCACGCTGCACTGGCCCGGCGGCGGCACGAACCTCACCGGGCTGCGCGGTGCGCAGGTCGCCGCCCAGCTGCGCACGTGGCAGGCGCAGCATCGTCGCCAGGGGTGGGCCGACATCGGCTACAACTTCCTGATCGACGGCGGCGGCACGATCTGGGAGGGCTGCGGCTGGTACCGGGGCGCGCACGCCGGCTCCGGGACCGGCAACCGCACCACGGTCGGCCTCCAGCTGATCACCGGCACCAACGAAGGCCCCACGCAGGCGCAGATCGAGGCGGTCCGCGGGTTCCGCCAGCACCAGCTACTCGCCCGCAACCCCCGTGCCACGTGGGTCGGCCCCCACTCGCACTGGACCGGCACCGAATGCCCCGGCAACCGCATCCGATCCCTCATCGCCTCCGGGGCGTTCTCTGGCGCCCCGGCCGGCGGCGGCCCTGCCCTCACCACCCCAACCACCCACGAAGGAGACGACATGTCCTACCCCGTCGAAATCCGCTACAGCGGAACGAAGGGACACCGCTATGTGGTGTCTCACGGCGTCCTGACCCACATCGACAGCGGCCGCTCGGAGATGGTCAAGAACGTCCTGACCACCGACGATCGGTGGCACGTCCTCGGGCTCGAGGACGGCAAGGCGTTCCTCGCGAGCATGGGCATCCCGCTCACCGCCGTCGACCTCACCAAGGGGCACGTCCGCGACATGATGAGCGGCAAGCTCGGCCGCGGGCTCACCTACTCCCGCTTCGAGGAAGCGGCCATGAGGGGAGGTAAGTGATGTCCCGCCAGAACCGCGTCATCTCCAACGAGCTGCGGCACGCCGCGAAGACCGGCTTCGTCCGTACCGCCACCCAGTCGCTCGCGTCGATCATCCCCACCGGAGCGATCGCCATCGGCGTCACCTCCGACTTCTGGGTCGGCGCCGGCCTCGGCGCAGCTGGCGCGGTCGCGACCGCCGTGCTCGCCGGGACGGCCTCGGCCCTGTCCATCGTGTCCCGCGGACTCCCCGAGGCATACGTGGACGCCGCCGGGCCGGGCACACATCTCCGCGAGGACTGACCGTGCGTCACATCGTCTCGCTGCGGTCGGTCGCCGCGCTCACGCTGCTGGCGTGGGCGACGGCGGCCACCGTCGCGGCGAGCGTCTACACCCTCGGCCGCCTCATCGACGCCCTGAGAGGAAACCCCCGTGGCTAACCTGCCCACCCTCCCCGTCGCCCTCGGCGTCAGCGCATCTGTCAACGACAAGCCCGGCGACGGCGACGCCGATCCCGACCTCGTGCCCGTCGTCTCTGGTCGGGTCAGCTTCAAGTCCCGGCTCCCGTCGACCCTGTTCGACGTCGATGGATTCGAGCGGTACGTCGCGCAGACCGAGCTCCACGGCCAGTTCGACGAGAACGGGTGGGTCCGCTGGCCTCACCGCGTCGAGATCCAGACCGGCGGCATCCCGCACATGCGTGTCGTCGACCTGACGTCCGAGGTGCTTCCGAACCGAATCATCGAAGGCGCCACGCACACCGTGACGATCAGCGACGCGAAGACCGCGGACGGGATCTCGGTGACCTTCCCCGACGGCCCCCAGGGTGTGCGGATTTCGCCCGACCAGATCGACCCGAACACCGGCGTCATCAATCTGGCGAAGTTGATGCCGGCGCCCGAGGCCACCATCGTCCGAGTCGTCGAGGGCGTGAAGGGAGACCAGGGTGACAAGGGTGACCCTGGGGATCTCGCGCCGGTCGTGCGCGGTCTCTTCTTCGCCGGCACGGTCACGCTGGACGACTACACCCGCTCGACGATCCTGCACGCCACGCTGACCGGCAACGTCACCCTCACGCTGCCGACGCCGGACGCTGATCGCGGCTTCACGATCTCGCTCGCACTCACGCAGGACGACACCGGCGGACGTACCCTGACGATCCCCGGCGCGGCCGCAGCCTATGGCGTTCCGGTCGCGCTCACGCCGTCACCCGGAGCGCTCGACCTCGTACACCTGCTCTGGGACGGGACACGCTGGATCACGCTGCCCGCCGCGATGAGCATCGGGAGCGCCTGATGCGCGCCGCCCAGGTTGACGGACGGCTCGACGCCATCGCGGGAACACCGCTCTACTACGGCACCCCTGGCACGACAGAGGTTCCGGTCGACCTAGAGCGATACACGGTAGCCATCGTCGGCTCCCCGATCGGCAGTGGCGAGTCAGTCCTCTGCGACTCCCCGGCAGCGGGGGCGGCCCGATTCTTCGCCTCGCTCGCCCCGAATGGGACATCGACCAGGGCCAGGCTCTACACCCCGCAGTATTCCTCGAACAGCAACGTCCCGGTCCACGCCCGCCACTGCCTCGTGGTCTCGCTCCGCCAGCTCGGCGACACACTCGGGACTGAGCTCTGGGTCGATGGCGTCGACCGCCGCGACGAGTGGGTACGCAGGGTGCGGCTCGACGGCCCGACACCACGGCTCCGTTTTGGCCGGTCGGTCGCTGGGGATCGCCTATCAACGGTCCACGCCGCAGCGATCTGGCAAGGGAACCTCACACCCGAGCAGGCGGCACGGGCGTCCGCCTGGCTAGCTGCTCGGCACGGCTAGCTTCCGCCACCCATTCATCGAACGCGCGTTCGATACACTCCGACCATGCCCGTCACCCTCGTCGCCCACATCGAGCAGACCCCCGAGCCCCACACGGCTAGCCACAGCCACCTGCAGAAGAGCGAGCTCACGGCCGAGGGCGACAACTACGACAGCGCACGCGACCGCCTCCGAGACCAGCTCCCCAACGGCTGGCAGCTAATCTCGATACGCCGCGTGGACTGATGAGCCGGCCCCGCAGCGGAGGATCAGCCGGCGATCGGCGCCCGATCGAGCACACGCACTCCGCACCCGACCCGCCCAATTGGAAAGCGCGCCAGGCCGTGCTCAACGAGTCGTGGCCGCCGCCTGCGATCGCCCGCACCACACCCGACCGCGACCCCATCGACGTCACCGTGCGCCTCGTCCTCGACCGCGACGGCGAACGATGGATGGATGCGCGTGCTGATCGGTGGCACGGGCAGCACGTCTACGTCACGATCGAGGGGCCGCAGATCACCAAATATGGGTCCGGGGTGTGGCTGCACGCAAGCGACGTGCGGCGCCGCTAACGACCGCGATGCGCCTCGATCGCCAGACCCCGCTTGCACTCATGACAGATCCACCGCATCCCGGACCGATCCATCTTCCGATACTGCGTCTTGATCCGGCAGACCCGACACCGGCCACGGAACCAGCCCATCAGCTCGCCGTATCGCACTCAGCGAGGAACGCGCCGCCCTCACCCGCGGTCACGTACACGCCCGTGAACCGGGCATCGACGCTCGAGGACACCGAGGTGACGGCCCGGCAGTAGCCCATCGCGGTCTCCTCGTTCTCGGTCTTGTTCGCGAGGTCCGTCACGACGGTGACCCGGGGCGCGTCACGGTCGGTGAAGCCCACAAGGTTCGACCACGCCGGATCGTCCGGCCAGTCATAAGACTCCGCGAACGCAGCTTCGACCTGCTCGGCCAAGCCCGGGCCGGCGTCGGCCGGCTCACCCGCCGAGGGAGTGTCGGCGTCGGCCGGATCCTCCGTGTCCGGGAGGAGCAGGCCGACACCGACCAGCACGACCACGAGACCGGCGACGATCGCCACCTTCTGCCTGATGTCCAACGACGCCCAGCGTTCCCTCATGGCCCTGCACCATAGCCGCTACGCCGCTATCTGCGCAGGCAGTTCCCCGAATCCAGGTGACCGGGTGACGTTCGGCAGGGCGTGAATCGCCGCGCGCCGGTCGTTGTCGTCAACGTGCAGGTACTGCTCGGTCGTCGCAAGGCTCGCGTGCCTCATCAGCTCCTGGATCACCCTGATGTCGACGCCCTCGCGGAGCATCTGCGTGGCGTACCAGTGCCGCAGAGAGTGGCACGTGCCGGGCACGTCGTTGCGCGCCATCGCGTCCGAGACGATGCGGGTCACCGAGTTCCCGAGGATCGGCCCGCCCTCGTCGCTCTGCCGGTTCGACGTCCACTGCGGGAACCACCAGCCGCGGAGGCCAAGACGCCGACGCTCCTCCGATATCTCGGCGACCTGCTCATGCAGCGGCAGGACGGCGAAGACTCCACCTTTCCCCTCGACTTCCAGAGACTCCCCGATGATGTCGAGGTGGTCGTCATGGAACCGGGCGATCTCGCTCACCCGGAGCCCCTGGTAGGACGCCAGCGTGATCATCCACCGCGTGCGTCGATGGATACGCGCCGCGAACAGCCGGCGCACGTGCTCGGTCGTCGGCACCTGCAGCGCTCGACGCCGACGACGCGGCCGCTTGAGATGGTCCATCGGGTTGTCCTCGCGGGCCCCGACGTTCTGCAGCCACCGGAACCACGCGAGGAGGTTGGTGTAGTAGGTCGCTCGGCTGCCCGGCGACAGGCCGGACGCGCCGAGCGCCGCGAGGACGTGATGCTCGTCAAGGTTCTCAGGGGCGACATCGTTGATGTCCGCCAGGCGGGAAGTGAGCCTGATGCGTTCCGTGATCGTCGTCTCCGACCACGATTGAGCGCGCATCCAGGCTGCCCATCGGTCAATCGGTTCTGTCATGCCCGCTGACCGTAGTCTGAGACGCGGGTCACAGAAACTCGGGGCGGCCCTCACCGCACGTCACAGAACGAGTAGGTGGGGTCGACCGTCGTCCACTCGCCGCCCATCTCGCCGCAGAGTTCAGCCATGACCGCATCAGGTGAGGGCGTCGAGGACTTCCCGATCGCGATGCCGACGGGCAGCGCGAGACCCGCGGTGGCCACCACTGCGCAGATTGTCCGGGCGATCATGCGGCCTGCTCCATCGGGCGCGCGCCGAAATCGACGCTGATGACCGAAGTCTCATCATTGCAAGCAGAATGTTGCGGGTTCGAGTCCCGTCTTCCGCTCCACCTGAGAGCCCCGGCCCGCCGGGGCTCTCGTCGTTCCTGGCCGCTCATGCCTCGCCCGGTCCGGCTGAGGCAAGATCGATGCTGATCCCACGGGAAGCGAAGAAGGGTTCGAAGCTCTCCGGGGTGAGTGCCGCCCGACGCGACTCCGGCGTATGGCCGGAGGGATTGCGCAGGTGGATGCGCTTGCCGTCGTAGCCGATCGCCAGAACCAGATGGCCGCCGCGACCGGGCGCCGGACGTTCCGGTCGACGGATCTCCCGGTGCACCGAGACGATGACCATCCGCCCGCGAGCCAGCTCGTCCAGAAGCCCCTCGACGCTCAGCCGGGAATGGACGGACGCGTCGAGACCGAAGCGGCCACGGACATAGGCGGCGAAAGGCGCGTAGATCATCCCGCGGACTCCGCCGTCACTCGTGAGCTCGTACGCGCCACGGTCGACACCGTCGCGCATCAGCTGCCCGAGGCTGGGGGCGTCGTCACCACGGTGTCGCAGGACCATCTGCAGACAGGTCATCCCGCACGCCCGGGACGACCAGAAACCGTACTCCGCCGGGCTGTCCGCGCCCCAGTCCCGCCACCGCGGGTCATGCGCCGGATCCACATCGCGGTAGACGATCGCCTCGATGAGATCGGGCGATTGATACTGCGTGATCGATGGAACCGGCTCGTGCACTCCCCCGCCCCTACCCGCACACCGCGGGCATCGCGCTCGTACCGACGCGACGGGCTCCATCCTCGAACCCTGCCATAGACGACAGTGATCCAGGCGCACAGCCACATGCGCTATCGCACGCAGGGGTGCAGCGCGCTCACGACCAGGTCAGCGCTTTCGTCCCGTCGCGGTAGACGGTGACGGCCATCGGCGGCTCGATCGCGAAGGTCACGCCGCCCGCGCGCGCCTCGGCCAATGCCGCCCGGCGATCCGGCACCGGCAGCCGCGGCGCGTGGAAGACGTGCGCGATCCCGACCACACGCCTGGCCACGCGCATCGGCAGATGACGCGAGCTGGTCGTCGTGGAGAAGGCCTCGCCGTCCCCGAACTCGATATGCAGGGTCACCGAGGTGGGATGCGGATCGGCGCGTGCGATCGGCTTGGGATTGATCACGACCGTCGCGGCCACGATGCGACCCGGCGCGCTGCCCTCGGCCCGAGCGCGCACCAGCCAGGGACGGCCCCAGTTGGTCCACGCGATCACCACCATGGCCACGGCAGCGAAAAGCGTGGGGATGAGCAGCTTGGTCTCCATCGGGCCCCCTGGGGTCTCTTGGCCGGAGCCGCCCACCCTACGTCAGTCGCCGCGTCGGTAGTGGACCAACAGCGCCACCAGGATCACGGCGTTCAGGCCCAGGAGAACCGACAGAACCACCAGCGCCACCGTCATGATCCCTCCTCGTCCCACCCGAGAGAACGAGGATCCCACCGTCGCCGCCGCGATCACACGGAAACAGCGAATCTCACCCTGTGCTTCACCCCTCGCCCAGCGCGGCAGCTTGCCTCGGCGGCCGATCGCTGCCACGCTGCGGAGTCATGTCGGATCCCTACCCCGGCCCTGCGCCCGACGCGCCGACCGGATTCATCGAGCTGACCCTCCAGGGGTCGGCGGTCACGGCGACCCCTGTCACCCCGTCGGTCCGCGTCAACGGATATCCCATGCGCGTCACGTACGGTCTCAACCGGATCGCGATGCCCCCGGGCCGCGCCTTCATCGAAGTCGACTGCCAGTGGATGCTCACCTACGGCAAGGCCAGCATCGATGTCGAGGTGCCCGACCAGGGCCCCGTCCCGGTCTTCTACGCCCCGCCGTATCATCAGTTCACCCGCGGGGCGATCGGCCATCAGCCGCAGAAGCGGCCCGGGCTCGCCGGCGTCTTCGGCATCCTCGGGGGGATCGTCGTCGTCATCACCCTGCTGGTGATGATCCCGGTCCTCCTGCTCTAGCGATCAGCGCGCGCCGAGACGCTCCACCAGGAGCAGCGCTCGATCGTCGTCGCGCGTGGGCACTTGGTCGAGGACCCGTCCGGCCGCACCTTGGAATCCCTGCCGGATAGCGTCCCGAGCGGCGCCCTGCAACCAGGAGATGCCGCCGGCGATGTCGCGATCGCGCGTCTCCACCACGCCGTCGGTGTAGAGCATCAACGCCTCACCCGGCTCGAGCTTGCCCTCGCTCGGCGAGAACTCCGGCCGCGAGGTGACGCCCAGCGCCATCCCGGTCGCCTCGTCCACCCGCCATAGATTGGTGCGCGAGCACCATCGCAGGGCCGGCGGGTGCCCCGCGTTCACGATCGAATACCGTCCCGTGGTCAGGTCGATGATGACGTGGGCCGCCGTCGCGAAGCCGTCATTCCAGCGCTGCCGCAGCAGATAGTCGTTCGCGGCCGCGACGAGACCCAGCGGCGGCAGAGATCCGATGAGACCACCGAGGGCCCCCGCCACCTGCAATGACTTCGTGCCCGCCTCGACGCCTTTGCCCCACAGGTCGACGAGGATCAGCTCCAGCCGTCGGCCATCCGGAGACAGATCGGCGACCACGAAGTCACCGGCATAGCTGGTACCTCCCGCCGACCGGATCTGCTGTTCCGCTCGCCACCCGGCAGGGAGCTGCGGCACATGGCCCTGTGCGAGGAGCCGGTCACGGAGCTCGGCCAGCATGTGCTGTCCCAACGGCGCGGGGAGCTCGCTGCGGTTCGACCGCGCCATGTACAGCTGCAACAGGGCGACCAGAATGATGATCGCCACGGTGGCGATCCGTCCCGTCGCGAAGCCCGACCGCCCCGACTCCATCAACGCGGCCGCGATGGCACCGATGAGCGCCACCGCCGTGAGGGTGGTGAGCGGCTTCCACCGCAGCAGCAGCCCCCCGACGACGATCGGCACGAGGAACGAGACCGCCGGGAAGAGGTTGTACCAGGCGACGGAGGCGAAGAAGATCAGGACCGTGGCCGCGATGAGCAGCGACAACACGCCGGACTGCCCCTGCGAACTACCGACACGCCACGCGGCGATGCGGTCGTCGGCATAACGCAGCGATGCCCGCCACGTCCCCTCGATAGTGCCCACGCACGAACTCTAGCGTCAGGGACGGCCCAGCGGACGCGCTCGGATCATCTGGTCCAGCGATCGAGGTCCGCCGAGAGCTCGGAGAAGATGCCCTCATTGAGACCGAAGACGGCCTTGACCTCGTCGAGGATGCGGTGATGCTCGGCGCTGTCGAGCGGCAGCGCATCGAGGCGTGCGCGGTAGGCGTCCTTATAGGGCTTGGGCTTCGGGATCGCGTCGAAGGCGTAGAACTCCACCCCGGCGGTGCCCTCCAGCTCGTAGGCGCGACCGAGGATGCGGCCGATGGCCTGTCCGCCGGACAGATCGCCGAGGTAGCGCGTGTAGTGGTGGGCGACGAAGAGGCCGCCCCACGTCGCCGATGCCTCGATGCGCTCGACATAGCGGTCGGTGGCCGGCGAGTCCACCGGGAGCTCACGCCATCCGTCACCGGCCCAGTGGTCGAGATCGGCGGCGAGAGCCGCGCTCCGCTCGAGGGCCGGATCGATCACGGCTCCCGCGATCGGGTCCCCCTCCAGGCGGCGGGCCACCGACTCGAGGGCGGCGTAGACGCGCTGAAGTCGCAGCAGATAGGCCACATAGCCGTCCGGGCTGATCCGGCCGTCGAGCATGACCGACATGAAGGACGATCCCTCGGCGGAGGTGTGCTCGGCCTTCGAACCGTCGCGCAGCAGTGTCGACAGTGATTCCGTCGCGGTCATGGTCATGGCGTCTCCCAGGTCGGTGATGTAGTGACAGTTTGTCATATTAATCTGACAGAGCGTCATGTCAATAGAGACAGTGTGTCATCTCACAACGATTTTATGGTATGCCTAACCTAACGACAACCCCCGGCTCAGGCTGCGGCGACAGCGCGCAGCACGAAATCCGCGGCGACATCGGCGTCCACCGCCGGACCCGCTTGCAGGGTCGCGTGGATCAGCGCGATCGTCGTGTCGACGTCCTCCACACGGAAGACTCCCGCGGCCATCCCCTGATGCAGCAACACGCGAACCGCGCGTTCCACCAGCCGCACGTGCTTGCGGATCTCCACCAGCGAGTCGGCCGACAGCACGCCGTAGAGCGCGGGGCCGAGGCCGACGTGCAGCGACTGCCTCATCCGCAGATGGTGCTCGACATAGATCCGCAGGCCCGCGACCGGGTCGTCGACGCCGTCGAGGGCCTCATCGAGTTCCGCCAGATAACGGTCGGTCTCCTCGGCCGCGAAGGCCAGGACGATCGACTCCTTGTCCGGGAAGTGGTTGTAGATCGCCGTCCGGCTCACGCCCGCCGCGTTCGCGATCTCCGCCAGTGTGACCTGGTCGTAGGGACGGTCGGCCATCAGCTCCGCGAACGCCTCGAAGACCTGACGGCGCACGCGAGCCCGATGCTCGCCGAGGGTTCGGCCCTGGATCTTCGGCATGCCCGCAATCTACCGCTCGCTCGGCACGGCCGGTTGGCAGTTCGGGCACCAGAACAGATTCCGCGCTCCCACGACCCGGGTGAGGATCGTCGAACCGCAGACCCAGCACGGCTGTCCGTCACGGCGATACACGTACACCTCGCCGCCATGGTCATCGCGCCGCGGCGGCCGCCCCATCGCCTCGGGCTCGTGCTCGGGACGGACGGTGTCGATCCGCCCGGTCCGCACGCCCTCGCGCATGAGCGACACCAGATCGGCCCACACCGCCTCCACCAATGACGACGGCAACGAACGCCCCTGGACGAAGGGATCGATGCCGTGCCGGAACAACACCTCCGCGCGATACACATTGCCGACACCGGCGATGACCGCCTGATCCATCAGCAAGGTCGCGATCGTCGCCCGCGAACGCAGCACCCGCGCCACGAAGGCGTCCCGGTCGACGTCATCGCGCAAGGGATCGGGCCCGAGGCGGTCGAGGATCGACGCCGTCTCATCGGGCGTCAGCAGCTCACAGGCCGTCGGACCGCGCAGATCGGCCGTGGTGCCCTCGTCGCTCACCCTCCACCGCACCTGGCCCGTGACGGGCGGGACGCCGGGCTCGAAGCGGAATGCGCCATAGAGCCCCAGATGGACGTGCACCTGCTCGGCCATCCCCGCGAAGCCGACGAAGAGATGCTTGCCCCAGGCCTCCGCCCGCTCCAGCGTCCGACCGTCGAGCAGCGTGGCGCCCGGGAAGCGTCCTTGCGGCGAGCTCGACGCGACCACGCGACCTCCGAAGGCGGCGGTCAGCTCTCCTGCGAGCCGGTGGAGTGTGTGTCCCTCAGGCAAATGTGCCGGTCTCCTCATAGCGCGCGAGCAGGTCGATGCGCCGCTGATGCCGGTCGGCCTCGCTCCACGGCGTCGCGAGGAAGGCGGTGACGATGGCCTCGACCTCCTCGACGCTGTGCTGCCGAGCGCCGATGCCGATGATCTGGGCATTGTTGTGCTGGCGTGCCAGCTCGGCGGTCTCGACACTCCAGGCGAGGGCCGCGCGGGCGCCCTTGACCTTATTGGCGGCGATCTGCTCGCCATTGCCCGAACCCCCGATGACGAGGCCGAGAGAGCCCGGTTCGGCGACCGTCGCCTCGGCGGCCGCCACGCAGAACGGGGGGTAGTCGTCATCGGCGTCGTACGCGAAGGCACCGTGATCCACCGGCTCGTGGCCGTTCTCGGTCAACCAGGCGATCAGGTGGGTCTTGAGTTCGAAGCCGGCGTGATCCGCCGCGAGGTGAACGCGCATGGGGCCATTATCCCGATCCCCTCATCCATCCCCGCCCCCGGTGGGTGGGGGTGAGGTGCAGCGGTGGGCGTCCAGCACGGAGCCGACCATCACCACGAGGTCGCGCGCGGCGTCGAAGGCCTGCGGCTGGCGCCAGAAGGAATGGACCATGCCCAGCGCCCTCCACCCGGTGACACGCACCCCGGCGTCCGCGAGCCGGGCGGCGTACGCCTCGCCCTGATCGCGCAGCGCATCGTGCTCGGCCGTCACCACCAGCGCAGGCGGGAGTCGATCCGGAGAGGGTGCCCGCAGCACGGCCACGTCGGGCTCGTCGAAGGCCCCGTCGGCGTAAGCACGCCACATCCAGCGCATCGAGACCGCGTCCAGCGCCGGGTTGTCATCGTCCGCGTTCAGCTCCGCCCGCGGATCGGTGGCCGGATACAGCAGCACCTGGAGGTCGAGCAGATCACGATCCCGCACGACGGCGCCCGCCACCAGATTGCCGCCGGCCGAGTCCCCGATGCCCGGCAGGAACGACGCCTCCACGCCGAACCGGGAAGCCTCGCGCCGCAACCACCGTGCCGCCGCGACCACGTCGTCGAGCGGAGCGGGGTACGGATGCTCGGGCGCACGGCGGTAGTCGACGGCGAGCAACGCACATCCGGTCGTGGAGGCGAGATAGCGGCAGAAGGCATCGTGGGTCTCGAGATCGTGCAGAACCCACCCGCCACCGTGCACGTAGAGCGCCACCGGAGCACCCGGCCGGGGACGGTACAGCCGGACCGGAACTCCGCCGGCATCCAGATCCTCGACATGGTCGATGCCGATGCTGTCGGACCGCACCGCGAGCGCCGCCTCACGCGCCGCTCGCCGCTGTTCCGTCAGATCCACATCGGCCGGATCGGTCGGCTCACCCAGGTCGGCGAGCAGTCGGCGAGCGTCGGGGTGCAGGGCCATGAGCCAATGATCCAGCATCACCACCGCGGCGGGCAGGGAGGTGAGTCAGTCGAAGATGGGGTCGCGGGTGCGGGTGCGCTTGAGCTCGAAGAAGCCGTCGTACCCGGCCAGCAGTCGCGCACCGTCCCACACCTTGCCGGCCTCCTCGCCCTTCGGTGCGGGGCTCAGCACCGGGCCGAAGAAGGCGGTGCCGGCGATCGCGATGACCGGGGTGCCGACGTCCTCGCCGACCAGGCCGATGCCCTCCGCATGCGAGGCGCGGATCGCGTCGTCGTACTGCGGATCGTCGGCGGCGTCCGCGAGCGAGGCCGGGAGACCGACCTCCTCCAGCGCCTCGACGAAGACCTCGCGGTCGTAGTCGCGGCCGCCGGGATGGCGGCGGGTGCCGAGGGCCGTGTAGAGATCGCGCAATACCTCCGGCCCGGCCTGCTCGGCGGCCGCCTGGCACACGCGCACCGGCTTGATGGCGGCGCTGAGCATCGCCCGATAGTCATCGGGGACGTCCTTGTCCTCGTTGAGGACCGCGAGGCTCATGATCCGGAACCGCGTGCGGACCGGTCGGACCTGCTCGACCTCGAGCATCCATCGCGAGGTCATCCACGCCCATGGGCACAGCGGATCGAACCAGAAGTCGACGGTCTCACGTTCTTCAGTCACTGCTCTACCTCCACAGGTCGGCCCGCACGCATCTCCGCGACGAGCGATCGAACGACGGCGTCCAGCGCACCACCACCACGTGCGGCGACCTGCCGCTGGCGCTGATACGATGCTCCCGATTCCATGATGCCGCGCACCCCCGACAGCTCCGCGGCGCACCCGAGATCCTCGGCGACGGGCTCGAGCATCGGCAGCACGCGCTCGGTCAGATCCGTCGTCACGAGGTCCTCATCGCCCTCCTCGTCGAGGATGAGGATGGTGTCCATGCCGTAACGGGCGGAGCGCCACTTGTTCTCCTGAGCGAACCAGGAGGGCATCGTGGGCGTCGGCCGTCCGGCATCCAGCTCGCCCGAGTAGTACTCGACGAGGCACTGGGTCAGAGCCGCGATCGCGCCGAGTTCCGCGAGCGTGGGAATGCCATCGCACACCCGCACCTCGATGGTGCCGAACTTCGGCGAGGGACGGATATCCCAACGGATCTCGTCGAAGATGTCGATGACCCCGGTCTTGAGCATGTCGGCGACGTACCGCTCCAGTTGCGACCACTCGTCGAAGCCGAAGGGCAGGCCCGCCGTGGGCAGCTGCTGGAACATCAGCGCCCGGTTCGAGGCGTAGCCGGTGTCCTCGCCGCCCCAGAAGGGAGACGACGCGCTCAGCGCCTGCAGGTGTCCGTAGTAGGCCATCAGCGCCCGGCTGATCGGCAGCACCTTGTCGCGATCCTCGATGCCGACGTGGATGTGGACGCCGTAGATCAGCATCTGCCGGCCCCACCATTGCGTGCGGTCGATGAGCGTGGCGTATCGCTGTTTGTCGGTGACCTTCTGCTGGGTCCAGCGCGCGAAGGGGTGCGTACCCGCGCACATGAGCTCCACGCGCAGCGGGTCGAGGATGGGGCGCAGCAGCTCCAGACTGCGCCCGAGATCCGCCGTCGCCTCGCCGACCGTCTGACACACGCCGGTGACGATCTCGACCGTGTTGAGCAGCAGCTCCTGCTTGACATTCGGATGCTCGGCGCCGTCCGGCCCGGCCACGGCGTCGAGCACCGTCTGCGCGACCTGGCGCAGATCCCCGGAGTCGGCATCGACGAGCGCCAGCTCCCACTCGATACCGATACTGGAGCGCTCTGAGGTCGCGAACCCGATCTCCACGCCCCCCATCCTGCCCGATCACCTCGCACGACGCGCGCCCCTGGAACTCCATGCGGAGGTGAGCGGTGCCACAGTGAGCACATGAGCGACGAGACCTCGCGAGGAGAGACCGACCGATATCTGCACGGACATGCCGAATCCGTGCTGCGCTCGCATCGGAGCCGCACGGCGCAGAACTCGGCGGCCTATCTGCTCCCGGTGCTCCGACCCGGGCATCGCCTGCTGGATATCGGCTCCGGACCGGGCACCATCACCTGCGACCTCGCCGAACACGTGGCCGAGGTGATCGCCATCGAGCCCGACGAGGCGGCCATCGAGCTGACGCGGCGCGAGGCGGCCGAGCGGGGCGCGTCGACGGTCATCTGCGAGATCGCCGATGTCCACCGACTCCCCTATCCCGACGACAGCTTCGACATCGTCCACGCCCATCAGGTGCTCCAGCACCTGCCCGATCCCGTGACCGCGCTGCGCGAGATGGCCCGCGTCACCCGGCCGGGAGGCTATGTCGCTGCCCGCGACAGCGACTACAGCGGCTTCTTCTGGCATCCCCGCGTGCCCGCCCTCGACAGCTGGCTCGAGCTCTATCTGCGGCTCGCCCGTGCCGCCGGCGGTGAGCCCGATGCCGGACGCTGGTTCCCCACCTGGGCTGCCGCGGCCGGACTGGAGAACGCGGCGTTCACCGCCTCGACCTGGTGTTATACCTCGCCCGATGACCGACGGTGGTGGGGCGGGCTCTGGTCCGACCGGGCCCTCACCTCGACCTTCACCGAGCGCGCCCTCGAAGCCGGGGTCTCCAGGGCCGAGCTGGAACGGATCTCCGCCGGCTGGCGCGAGTGGGCCGCGGCGGACACCGGGTTGTTCCTCCTGCCCCACATCGAGCTGCTGGCGCAGGTGACCTGACGGGACCGTGCATCGACGACCCCATGTCCTGCCGCCATGAGGCCGCCCATGAAAGAGTGCGAGTATGCCCGGCACCAATCTCACCCGTGAAGAAGCGCACACCCGCGCATCGGCCGTCCAGACCCAGACCTACGATGTCGCCCTCGATCTGACCCTCGACTCGAGCGAACGCTTCGGTTCCACCACCACGATCCGCTTCACCGCCACCGAGGGGGCATCGACCTTCCTCGACCTGGTGGACGCCGAGATCACCTCGGTCCGCCTCAACGGCGCCGATCTCGATCCCGGCCTCTATGCCGACAGCCGCATCCCCGTGGAGGGGCTGGCCGCGCAGAACGAGGTCACCGTCGAGGCGACCTGCGCCTACTCGCACTCCGGCGAGGGGCTGCACCGCTTCGTCGACCCGACCGATGATCGCGTGTACCTCTACACCCAGTTCGAAGTGCCCGATGCCCGCCGCGTGTTCGCCACCTTCGAGCAGCCCGACCTCAAGGCCGAGTTCACCTTCCACGTGACGGCACCCGAGCACTGGCAGGTCGTCAGCAACTCCCCCACGCCCGAGCCGGAGCCGGTGCGCGACGGCGTGGCGATCTGGCACTTCGCGCCCACCGCGCGCATGTCGACCTACATCACCGCTCTCGTCGCCGGCGAGTACCACGTCGTACGCGACACCTACCGCGGCGATCACGGCGAGATCCCGCTCGGCGTCTTCTGCCGCCAGTCCCTCGTCGAGCACCTCGATGCCGACGACATCCTCGAGATCACCCGGCAGGGATTCGCCTTCTTCGAGCGCGCCTTCCAGATGGGCTACCCCTTCGGCAAGTACGACCAGCTCTTCGTGCCCGAGTACAACATGGGCGCGATGGAGAACGCGGGCTGCGTGACCTTCCGCGACGAGCTGATCTTCCGCAGCCGCCAGACCGTCGCCGCCTACGAGCAGCGCGCCAACACGATCCTGCACGAGATGGCGCACATGTGGTTCGGCGACCTCGTGACGATGAAGTGGTGGGACGACCTCTGGCTCAACGAGTCCTTCGCCGAGTTCGCCTCGCACCACGCGCAGGTCAACGCCACTCGCTTCACCGAGGCGTGGACCGGGTTCACCAATGCCCGCAAGAACTGGGCCTACCGTCAGGATCAGCTGCCCTCGACCCACCCGATCGCGGCGGACAACTACGACCTGCACGCCGTCGAGGCGAATTTCGACGGCATCACCTATGCCAAGGGCGCCTCGGCCCTCAAGCAGCTGGTCGCCTGGGTCGGTGAGGACGACTTCTTCGCCGGACTACGGGCCTACTTCGCCAAGCACGCCTATGGCAACACCGAGCTGCGCGATCTCCTCGTCGAGCTGGAGGCCGCCTCCGGACGCGAGCTGGACTCCTGGTCGGCCGAGTGGCTGCAGACCTCGGGCGTCAACACGCTGCGAGCCCGCTTCGCGACCGATGACGATGGCCGGTTCGCCTCCTTCGCGGTCGAGCAGTCCGCGCACCCGGACTTCCCGACCCTCCGCCGCCACCGGATCGGCATCGGCCTCTACGACGAGGTCGACGGCGCCATCGTGCGCACCGGTGACGTCGAGGTCGACATCGACGGAGAGCTGACCGAGATCCCCGAGCTCGTCGGCCGCCCGCAGCCGGACCTCGTGCTGCTCAACGATGCCGACCTCACCTATGCCAAGATCCGTCTGGACGAGCGCTCCTTCGCGACCCTGCTCGGCGGCATCGGGGCCATCGAGGACTCGCTGGCCCGCGCGCTCTGCTGGGGTGCGGCCTGGGACATGACCCGCGATGCCGAGCTCGGATCGGCCGACTTCGTCCGCCTGGTGCTGTCGGGAGTCGGCACCGAGAGCGACCTGACGGCGGTCGGCTCGCTGCTGCGCCAGGGCACCACGGCGGTCTCCTCCTTCACCTCCGATGCGCGGCGCGAGGAGCTGTCGGGCGTCTGGGAGCAGGGACTGTGGGAGCTGCTGACCTCAGCCGAGCCGGGCACCGACCATCAGCTGGCCTTCGCTCGTGCCCTCGCGGCCGCCGCGAGCACCCCCGACCGGGTCCGCGAACTGCTCCACGACGGCATCGACGGGCTCACGGTCGACACCGATCTGCGGTGGACCCTCGTCACGGCGCTCGCCCGGCTCGGAGCACTGGACGAGACCGCGATCGCCGCGGAGATCGACCGCGATCCGACCAATGCCGGCCGCGAGCGCGGCGCCGGGGCACTGGCGATCCGCCCGGTGGCGGAGGCCAAGGAGGACGCCTGGCGGAGGGTCGCGATCGATGCGGCCACCCCGAACGAGACCCGGCGCAGCATCGCGGCATCCTTCCAGGTGCCCGGCCAGGGCGAGCTGCTGGCGCCCTATGTCGAGCGGTACCTGGAGATGGCCGAGACGATCATCGACGAGCAGGGCGTGTGGATCGGGCAGATCGCCCTCATCTACCTGTTCCCGCTCGCCAACCCGTCCCAGGACACGCTGGACCGGGTGGACGCCTGGCTCGCCGACGACCAGGCCCCGGCGGCGGCGCTGCGCTATGTGAAGGAGGGGCGCGACGACCTCGCCCGCGCCCTCCGGGCCCGCGCCGTCAACTGACCCGGCCGGACTCCACGAGCCGATGAGAAAGGCCCCCGCCCGATGGGCGGGGGCCTTTCGTCGTGTGCGGGTCTCAGTGGTGCGCGTCGGCCTTCTCGACCTCGGCGGAGGGCGCCGGCGGCACGTAGTTGCGGCGCGCCGTGGCCGCGGCGAAGATCCAGATCACGGCGAAGAGCGCCAGCGGAACGCCTCCGAAGATGCCGAGTACGTACAGGGTGCTGAGCGATTCGCCCTGTTCCCAGGTGAAGGGAGCGGTCGTGGCGGCGGCGGGTCCGGCGGTGCCGACGAGGAGGGCGGCCACCGCGGCCACGAGGGTCGTGAAGACGCGGGCGAGACTCATGGGTTTATCGTATCGGCCGGTACGTTGGTAGCCATGCCTGACCTCG
>JAEZEJ010000036.1 GCA_023417775.1 Actinomycetes bacterium
GCCGCGACTCGAAGACCTCGGTCAGCAGCTCGGGGATGCCGTTGAAATCGGGGATCAGGTTCTCGACACCCGTATCGGGGTTGAGCTCGTGGATCTGCCGCACCGTCTCGGCGTACAGCCAGGCGCCGCCGTCGGGCAGATCATCGCGCGCGACACCGGTGATGGTCGAGTACCGCAGCTGCATCTTCTGCACGCTCTCGGCCACCCGTCGCGGCTCGTCGCGATCCAGCGCCGACGGCTTGCCGGTGTCGATCTGGCAGAAGTCGCACCGTCGCGTGCACTGCTCACCGCCGATGAGGAAGGTGGCCTCGCGGTCCTCCCAGCACTCGAAGATATTGGGGCAGCCGGCCTCCTGGCACACCGTGTGCAGCCCCTCGCCCTTGACGAGGTTCATGAGCTCGTTGTACTCCGGGCCCATCTTCGCGCGGGTCTTGATCCACGGCGGCTTCTTCTCGATCGGCGTCTCCGCATTGCGGACTTCGAGGCGCAGCATCTTGCGACCGTCGGGTGCGATAGTCATCTCTTCCAGCCTACCTGGGTGTCGGGGGTTGGACAGTGCCGATCGAGAGGCTCGGATGGTCCGCTCGATCGATATCGGGGGAGGAGTCGTAGGGCTTCCACGTCAGCAGCTCGGCGAGGTGATGGGCCACCGTCGGTGCCGCCTCGGTGACCGGCACGTCGCGGCCCAGCTCGGCGCTCAGCGTGGTGACGCCGGCATCGGCGATCCCGCACGGGATGAAGCGGTCGTACCAGTCGAGGTCGACATCGCAGTTCAGGCTGAACCCGTGCATCGTCACGCCACGGGAGACGCGGATGCCGATCGCGGCGATCTTGCGCTCACCGCGTCCGGGAGCCTCCGGCAGCCACACGCCGGACCGCCCCTGGACCCGCCCGGTGGCGAGGCCGAACTCCGCGAGGGCCCGGATCAGCGCCTCCTCGACGCGGCGGACGTAGTCGACGACGAGCACATGCGAGGGCAGCTTGGTGATCGGATACCCGACCAGCTGGCCGGGACCGTGGAAGGTGATCTTGCCGCCGCGATCGACGTCGACCACCGGCGTGCCGTCCTGGGGGCGCTCGAACTGCTCCGTGCGCTTGCCCGCCGTGTAGACCGGCGGATGCTCCAGGAACAGGGCGGTGTCCTCGATCTGATCGGCGACGCGCTGCGCGTGCAGTCGACGCTGCAGCTCCCAGGCATCGAGGTACTCGATGGCCTGCTCGCCGTACCACGAGTCGAGGATCCGAAGACTCACATGACCAGCCTACGCTCCCGCCCAGACGATGCTGTGGACAGCGCCCGACCCGTGAGTAGCTTTCGGGGCACGATCGCCCCATGGACGATCTCCTCGCCGCCATCCTGGTGCTCCTGCCCCGTGCCGGAGCCGCCGATCCGTGCCGTGTGCTCGATGGACTCGACCTGCACCGCGCGGCCGCCTACGCACGTCTCGACCCGAGCGGAGTCTCGGCGCAATACGCCCAGCGAGCACGGACCGAGGACGTGGCCACGGCGGAGGACTACCGGCGCCGGGAGGTGCGGGTCGAGGGCGGACGCGTCGAGCGGCGCTCCTGCGACGAGGCCGACGACGGAACGCTGAACGTCAGCGAGAGGCTCGGACCGGCCGTCGCGGTACTGCCGGACGGGGAGCATCGGGCGCTGCCCCGTGAGCCGTGGCGGGAGCGCGAGGTGCGGCTGGTCGTCGAGCACAGCCGCTGGCGCATCGCCTCCGTGGGGTGAGGCCCTCGACCGTGGGACGGCTCAGGCGAGGGCAGCCTCGAGGATGTCGTCGATCGAGCTGTGGCTGAAGTCGAAGCCGGCGTCGAGCAGTGTCTGCGGCTGCAGCCGCAGCGAACCGAGCAGATCCTCCGCGAGCCCGCCCAGGGCGGCGCGCACGGCGAAGGCCGGAGCGGCGAACGGCGCTGGACGGTTCAGCGCCCGCCCCAGCGCCTTGGCGAACTCCGCATTGGTCGGCGGCGCCGGAGCCGCCAGGTTCACCGGCCCGCTCACCTCGTTCTCGACGAGGAAGTGCACCGCCTCGACCCAGTCGCGACGACTGATACAGGAGAAGAACTGCTCACCGGAGCCGAGCCGCGCGCCCACGCCGAGCGAGAACGGCAGCTTCATCAGCTTCAGCGCGCCACCCGCATCGTCCAGCACGATCGACGTGCGCAGGAAGGCCACCCGGGCCCCGGCCTCGCGGGCCGGCGCGGTGGCCGCCTCCCACGCCATCGACACCTCGGCGAGGAACCCCTTGCCGGTCGAGTCGGAGTCCTCCGGCAGCACCGTGTCACCGCGATCGACGCCATACCAGGACATCCCCGAGCCGGACAGGAGGGCCGGGGGAGCGGACGCGGACGCGACGGCCCGCGCCAAGGTGTCGGTGGCGCCGATCCGGGAGTTCAGGATCTCCACCTCCCGCCCCTTCGTGCGGGGCCACTGCGAGATCGGTGCGCCGGAGAGGTTCACCACCACATCGGCGTCGCCGATGAGGGCGGTGTCGACCTCCCCGTTCGCGGGATCCCACCGGGAGGCGTCTGCAGAGGTGTCCTCACCGCGGACGAGACGGGTCACATCGTGGCCCGCCTCGCGCAGAGAAGACACCAGAGGGGCACCGAGAAAACCCGATGCCCCTCCGACGACGATACGCATACGCGTCAGCCTAGTTCGCCTTCGAAGGCCGCGCTCTCCAGACGCTGCTTGACGGCCGTCAGGAAGCGGCCGGCGTCAGCGCCGTCGATGATGCGGTGGTCGTAGGTCAGCGCCAGGTACGCCATGCTGCGGACCGCGATGCTGTCATTGCCGTGCTCATCGGTCATGACCACCGGACGCCGGACGATCGCGCCCACGCCGAGGATCGCCGACTGCGGCTGGTTGATGATCGGCGTGTCGAACAGCGCACCGTTGCTGCCGAGATTGGTCAGCGAGAAGGTGCCGCCGCTGAGCTCATCGGGAGCGATCTTGTTGGTGCGCGTGCGATCGGCGACATCGGCGATCTTGCGGGCCAGACCCGCGATCGACAGATCGCCCGCGTCCTTGATCACCGGGACGATCAGGCCGCGCTCGGTGTCGACCGCGACACCCAGGTGCTCGCCGGCCGGGTAGGTGATCGTGCCGCCCTCGAGATCGAGCGAGGCGTTGATCTGCGGGTACTGCTTCAGCGCCTCGACGGCCGCCTTGGCGAAGAACGGCAGGAAGGTCAGCTTGACGCCCTCGCGCTCGCCGAAGGAGTTCTTGTGCTGGTTGCGCAGACGCACGACCTCGGTGACGTCGACCTCGTGCACCTGCGTGAGCTGCGCGGAGACCTCGAGCGACTCGGTGAGCCGCTTGGCGATGGTCTTGCGCAGACGCGAGAGCTTCTCGGTCTTGCCGCGCAGCGCCGACACCTCGGTGCTCGGGGCCGGTGCGCTGCTCGACGGGGCCGACGACGCGGCGGCCGGCTCCGGCTGCTCCGCCTTCTTGGCCGCATCGAGGACATCCTGCTTGCGGATACGTCCGCCGACGCCACTGCCCGTGAGGGACGTCAGGTCCACTCCGTGCTGCTTGGCGAGCTTGCGCACGATCGGGGTCACATAGCCCTCGTCGCCCGACGAGCTGCTGGACTCCTCGGCCTCCGGCTGCTCCTGAGCGGGCTCCTCGGCCTCGGGCTTGGCCTCGAGCTCGGGCTCCGCCTGCGGCTTGGCCTCGGGCTCGGGGTTCTCCTCCGGCTGCTCCTCGGCCTCGGGCTCCTCAGCGGGTGCGGAGGACTCCTCCTGCTCGGAGGACTGGCTCTCCTCCGACGACGAGGACTCGGCGGCATCGCCCGAGCCGATGACCGCGAGCTCGGCGCCGACCTCGACCGTCTCGTCCTCGTCGACCTTGATCTCCAGCAGGGTGCCGGCGATGGGCGAGGGGATCTCGGTGTCGACCTTGTCGGTGGAGATCTCCAGCAGCGGCTCATCGACCTCGACGGTGTCGCCGACCTGCTTGAGCCACTGGGTGACGGTGCCTTCGGTGACGCTCTCACCGAGCGCGGGGAGCGTCACGGCCTCGCCACCGGAGCCACCGGCGGGCTTGCTCTCGGCCTGCGGGGCGGGAGCGGACTCGTCGGGCTCGGCGGCCGGTTCCTCGGACTCCTCCTCGGCGGGCTCCTCAGCCTCGGGCTCTTCCTCGGCGGGCTCCTCGGCCTCGCTCGATGCGGCGTCGTCGCCGCCGGACTCGCCCGCGGACTCGCCTTCCTCGCCGATGACGGCGAGGACCTCGCCCACCTCGACGGTGTCGTCCTCGTCGAACTTGATCTCCAGCAGCACGCCGGCGACCGGCGAGGGGATCTCGGTGTCGACCTTGTCGGTGGAGATCTCCAGCAGCGGCTCGTCCACCTCGACGGTGTCGCCGACCTGCTTGAGCCACTGGGTGACGGTGCCTTCGGTGACGCTCTCACCGAGGGCGGGAAGGGTGACGTTCTCTGCCATGGGTTCCTCTGTCCGATTCAGGCGTGTGAGTGCAGTGGCTTGCCGGCGAGGGCCAGTGCGGCCTCGCCGAGGGATTCGTTCTGGGTGGGGTGGGCGTGGATCAACGGGGCGACATCATCGGGATAGGCCTCCCAGTTGACCAGCAGCGATGCCTCGCCGACCTGCTCGCCCATACGCGCGCCGATCATGTGGACCCCGACGATCGGCCCGTCCTGCTGCCGCACCAGCTTGACCAGGCCGGCGGTCTGCAGGATCTGGCTCTTGCCATTGCCGCCCAGGTTGTACTCGACGGTCTCGACCTCGCCGTACTGCTCGCGTGCCTGCTGCTCGGTCAATCCGACCGAGGCCAGCTCGGGCTCGCAGTAGGTGACCCGCGGGATGCCCGAATCGGCGACGGGCGCGGGATGCAGGCCCGCGATGTCCTCGGCGACGAAGATGCCGTGGGCGAAGCCGCGATGCGCGAGCTGCAGGCCGGGCACGAGATCGCCGACGGCGTAGACGCCGTCGAGACCGGTGCGGAGTCGTTCGTCGGTGGTGACCCACCCGCGGTCGGTGGCGACGCCGGCATCCTCGAAGCCCATATCGGCCGAGTTGGGTCCGCGGCCGACGGCCACGAGCACCAGGTCGGCGTCGAGCCGGGTGCCGTCCTCGAGGCTGACGTGGGCGGCGGAGCCGTCCTGCTCGACGCCGGTGAACTTCACGCCCGTGCGGAAGGCGATCTTGCGCTTGCGGAAGGCGCGCTCCAGGCCCTTGCTGAGGACCGGGTCCTCCAACGGGACCAGCCGGTCGAGGGCCTCGACGATGGTGACCTCGGCGCCGAGGGAGCTCCAGACCGAGGCGAACTCGACGCCGATGACGCTGCCGCCGATGACGACGACGCGCTCCGGGACCTCCTCGAGGCCCAGCGCCTGCTCGCTCGTGACGACCCGTCCGCCGATCTCCACGCCCAGCGTGCGGGGGACGGAACCGGTGGCGAGCACCACGTGACGGCCGGAGTACCGG
This sequence comes from Actinomycetes bacterium, assembly GCA_023417775.1. Lineage (GTDB taxonomy): Bacteria > Actinomycetota > Actinomycetes > Propionibacteriales > Nocardioidaceae > Aeromicrobium. The sequence goes on from JAEZEJ010000036.1 coordinate 5,449, forward strand.
GTACCGCCGACCTCGACGGTATGCGCATCGACGAGCCGGCCCTCACCGTCGATGACCGTGATGGCGTCGGCTGAGCCGATGAGCCCGGTGAGACCTTTGTAGAGACGGTCGACGACGCCCTGGCGATAGCGGTTGACCGATGGCATGTCGACGCCGTCGAAGCTGGCCTGGATGCCGATATCGGCGGCATGGCGAGCGGTCTCGGCGACCTCCGCGGCGTGGAGGAGCGCTTTGGTGGGGATGCAGCCCTCGTGCAGGCAGGTGCCCCCGAGCTTCTTCTTCTCTACGAGGGCGACGGTCAGGCCCAGCTGCGCGGCGCGCAATGCGCACGCATAACCTCCGCTGCCCGCACCGAGCACGACGATGTCGAACTGGCTGCCGGGTTCGGCGTCGGCCACAGCTTCCCTCCTGTCAGACGTCTGGCGACCATCTTGTCACTTCGGGGACCCCTGCGCCCAGTGGGGTCGGCGACGCGCCGGTAACTTCCGTCTGGTCGCCGTCGGGCACACTAGGGCCGTGGGTTGGTTCTCCAAACGCAAGCGCACCGACGGTGGTGCGGTGGTCTCCGATCGGGATGCGACGCGCGCGGATCTCGCGGCATTGCGTGAGTTCGTGGAGACACGTCGCGGGGTGGAGGCCTTCGTCGAACCGGCGACCTCGGTGACCCAGACGACGGTCCTGCTCGTGGCCGGGGACGGCGAGTGGACGCGCAAGCGCATCGCCTCGTCCAAGGTCGCCTCCGACTTCGCCCGCAAGCAGGGGATACCGCTCTACGACGCCAACCGTGTCGGCTATCCGCAGCGCATGCGCGACTACAACCAGCGGTCCTCGGCGCAGCGGGCGACGCCATCGCCTCCGCAGCGCGCCTCACTGAGCCCGGAGCGGTTCAAGGCGTTGATGGTGCTGGAGTCGATCGCCGGCGCCGAGCCGCTCGGCAAGGAACCGGCCCCCGAGGAGATCGAACGGGTGTGGAAGCGGGCGCGCAATGCCGCCCACCCCGATCGCCGCGGCGGCGACCGCACGCAGTGGGACAAGGTCGAGGAGGCCGCCCGCACCCTCGGCCTGCACTGAGCCGACCGGGGCCCCTGGCCGACTCGCGTGAGACCTAGTGCCAGCCGGCGGGGTCGAGATCGCCGGGGTAGGCGAGACCCGGGTCGTACGGCTGACGCGTGAAGACGAAGGACGCGAGGTCGAGCGCGCCGTCCTCGCGCACCAGGAGATGTTCGCCGGCGTAGTAGCTGTCCAGACCGATCCATCCATCACCGTCGGCAACGAAGCGCGAGCTGCGTCCGCCGTTCGGCGCGTGCAGGGTGAAGCCCTCGCCGCCGGTCGGCTCGATCGTGAAGGACGCCGGACCCCAGTACCAGGTTCCCGCGAGGGCAGCCACGCGCTCGCTCGGCGACGAGAGCTCGCCACCGGCCGGTGGGGCCAGCTCCTCCCGAGCGAGCATGAGCAGGTCATCGCCGAGAGCCCCGAGGCCTGAGGTCGTATTGGTGAGGACCACGACACCGATTCCCGTCGCCGGCTCCACCTTCAACGAGGCCAGGAACCCCGGCATCGAGCCGCCGTGACCGACATATCGTCGTGGGCCGTCATGCCAGACCTGCCAGCCGAGGCCCTGGGCCGACGCCCACTCCAGCTGCCAGCGGTCGTTCACCGCCAGCGGCACCCGCATAAGCTCCAGCGTGGACGCGCCGACCAGTCCCTCCCCGTCACCGGCCGCGAAGACCGCCCACCGGGCGAGATCCTCGGCACTGGCCCACAGCTGACCGGCCGGAGCCATCGCTCCGGCATCGAACTCCGGCTCCGCATGCCGCAGATCCTCAGCCGGATGCACCGCGATCCCGGCGGCGGCATCGCCCGCCGGACGCAGCGTCGTGCGCGTCATGCCCAATGGCTCGAGCAGCCGATCGCGGACGACCTCGAACCACGGCCGCCCGTGCGCCACCTCCAGGATCCGGCCGAGCAATGCGTAACCCGAGTTCGAATAGTGGAAACGCGTGCCGGGGATGACCACCAGACGCAGCTCGCTGTCGCGGAGCTCCTCCCATCCGTGCCCGGGCGCCCGCTCCCACCACGGCCCGTTGGTCTCCGACTGCAGCCCTGACGTGTGGGTGAGCAGCTGCGCGACCGTCACGTCGGCGAAGGACTGCCCGTCCACATCGTCGAGCACCTCGCGCACCCGCTGGTCGATGCGCAGCCGACCCTCCTCCTGCAGCCGCAGGATCTCCACCGCGATGAACGTCTTGGTGATCGAGCCGATGCGGTACTGGGTGTCGGGCGTGACCGCGGCGGCGCCACCGGAGCCGTCGACCGTCCCCGCGGTGCCGCACCAGACGATCTCCCCGGACGCGACGACGGCGGCCGCCACCGAGGGCAACCGCCGTTCATCGAGTTCGCGGGCGAGCCGCTCGTCGTAAGCGCTCACGCGAGCTGGGCCGCCACCTGGACGAGCGTCCGCACGCCCACACCGGTACCGCCCCACGGGATGTAGTCGTCCGCGCCACCCTCGTTGAAGGCGGGGCCGGCGATGTCCAGATGCGCCCACGGGATGTCCGCGGTGAACTCGCGCAGGAAGGCCGCCGCGAAGAGCGTCCCACCGTGCGGCTTCGTGCCGATCTGGCGCAGATCGGCGATCTTCGAGGACTTGAGCGCCGACGTGACCTCGTCGGTGATCGGCAGACGCCACATCGCCTCGCCGGCCTCCCGCGATGCCGCGAAGACGCGCTCCTCGAAGTACTCGTCGTTGCCGAGGATGGCGGCCGTCTTGGCACCCAGCGCGGTCATCGCGGCACCCGTCAGGGTGGCGACGTCGACGATGTGATCGGGCTGCTGCTCGGCCGCCAGCGCCAGCCCGTCGCCCAGGACCATCCGGCCCTCGGCATCGGTGTTGAGCACCTCGACGGTGCTTCCGCTGCGCATGGTGATGACATCGCCGGGCCGGGTGGCCGAGCCGCTGGGCATGTTCTCCGCGAGGCAGGCGTATCCCGTGACCTTGATCGGCAGCCCGAGCGCCGCGATGGCATTGACCGCGGCGACGATCGCGGCCGCACCGCCCATGTCCATCTTCATGGTCTGCATGCTGGCGCCCGGCTTGATCGACAGGCCGCCGGAGTCGAAGGTGATGCCCTTGCCGACCAGCGCCAGATGCTTCTTGGCCTTCGACGGCGCATAGGAGAGCGTCACGAGTCGCGGGGGAGCCTCCGAGCCCCGGCCGACCGACAGGATCCCGCCGCACTTCTCCTTGGCGAGACGCTTCTCGTCCCACACGGTGACCGAGACGCCCTTGGCAGCCGAGGCCTCGATGGCCGCGGCGAAGTCCGGAGGTCGCAGATCGCCCGGAGGGGTGTTGACCCAGTCGCGGGCCTGGCAGACCGCCTCCGCGAGGGAGATGCCGCGGTCGACGGCCTTCTTGACATCGCGCTTCTTGGCATCGGAGGCCACCAGGGTCACCTCGGCCAGCTGCGGCTTCTCCTCGGCCTTCTGCTGTGCCTTCTCGCCCCGGTACGTGTCGAACCGGTACGCGGTCAGCACCGCGCCCTCCGCCAACGCGGCGACCTCGTCCTCGGAGAGGGCGCCGAAGTCGACCACGATGTGTCGCGCGCTCGGCGCCGCGCGCAGGCCCTTGGCGACCGCACGCCGCAGGTCCTCCAGCGAGGGCTCGTCGTCGATCGCGACGAAGACCGTGACCGGGGCCTTGACGCCGGTCGGGCTCGGGACGACGAGGGTCTGTCCCGCCTCCTGCCGGAAGCCCAGGGCCGTGAAGGGGACCAGGTCCTCGTCCAGGGAGTCCGAGGCGCGGATCGCCCGCAGCACGACATCGCTCGACGGGGCAGTGGGACGCAGTGATACCGAGACCATGACGCCACTGTATCCACGGGTAGGTTGATCGCATGGACCTGCTGCACTCGCCGCTGCACGACCGTCATGTCGCCCTCGGCGCCAAGTTCGCCGAGTTCGGCGGCTGGGACATGCCGGTGGAGTATGCCGGCGGAGGAGTCCTCGCCGAGCACGCGGCGGTGCGCGAGGCCGTGGGCCTGTTCGACGTGAGCCATCTCGGCAAGGCGATCGTCCGCGGCGGCGGTGCGGCCGCCTATGTCAACCGGTGCCTGACCAATGATCTCGGCCGGATCGGCGTCGGCCAGGCGCAGTACACGCTGTGCTGCGCCGATGACGGCGGCACCGTCGACGACCTCATCGCCTACCTGCGCAGCGACTTCGAGGTCTTCCTGATGCCCAATGCGGCCAACGCGGCCGAGGTCGTGCGCCGGCTGCAGGCCGGGGCGCCCGAGGGGATCGAGGTCGCCGATCTGCACCGACGCTACGCCGTGCTCGCGCTGCAGGGTCCCGACAGCGCCGCGGTCCTCGAGGCACTGGACGTGCCCGCCGACCATCCGTACATGTCCTTCGTCACCGGCACGATCGCCGGACACGAGCTCACCGTCTGCCGCACCGGGTACACCGGCGAACGCGGGTATGAGCTCGTCGTGGACTCCGAGGGTGCCCCCGAGGTGTGGGACGCGGTGCTCGCCGCGGGGGAGCCGAAGGGCATCCGACCGTGTGGTCTCGGCGCCCGCGACACCCTGCGCACCGAGATGGGCTATCCGCTGCACGGGCACGAGCTGTCACCGGAGATCACCCCCGTCATGGCGCGGGCCGGCTGGGCGATCGGCTGGGACAAGCCCGAGTTCTGGGGCAAGGAGGCGCTGGAGCGTCAGCGCGCGGAGAAGAGCGTGAGCCTGGTACGCGGCCTGAAGGCCGAGGGCCGAGCCATTCCCCGCCCCGGCATGCGCGTGACATCGGCGGCGGGGGAGCCGGCCGGCGAGGTGACCTCCGGGACCTTCAGCCCGACGCTGCGCGAGGGCATCGCGCTGGCGCTGCTCGATCGCGCGGTCGCGGTGGGCGACACGGTGACCGTCGACGTGCGGGGGCGGGCGCAATCGTTCACGGTGGTCTCGCCACCGTTCGTGACCACCCAGGTGAAGGAGAGCTGACGATGAGCTGGCGCTGGACGTATGAGGACGCCGACGGAGGAGAGATCGGGACCTCGCAGGACTTCCCGTCACGCAGTGACGCCGAGACCTTCATCGGGATGGAGTTCGAGGAGCTGCTCGGCCGCGGTGTCGATCAGGTGCGGCTCTTCGAGGCCGGCGCCGAGGTCTACGGCCCGATGAGTCTGCACGCGGACTGAGCCCCGGCCGACCCAGTAGCCGCTTCGGGTGAGGGCGGTGAGTGATCAACCACCGCACGCTCGGAGGAGCGAGGGACTGAGGCGCGCGGTGGTTGATGGCTCACCGGGATCTGGTCGTACCCGATATCGGTGGGTGGTCAACCTCGGGGCCGGCCCCGGTGGTTGATGGCTCACCGCTCTCGGTAGCGGCGGGATCGCGGTGCCTGGTCAACCATCGTGCGAGCGCGATCCCGGTGGTTGATCACTCACCGCCCAGACCGGGGCGGCAGGACTGAGCCGCGGCCGACTCAGTAACGGTCGGCGAGGGGCTGACCGCGGTTGATCACCGGACGCGGGCGGCGGGTGCGGCGCAGCTGCGTGCTGCGCAGAACCGCGTAGGTGGTCGCGCCCTTCGCCTGCCCGGGCTCGAAGCGCTTCTTCAGCTCGCGCTTGAGACCGATCACCAGCCAGATCTCGTCGAGGACCGTCGACAGGATGGTGATCGTCCAGAGGAAGAAGACGACCGTGACCGCGGTCGGATTCTGGATGAAGCTCAGCACCAGGATGACGACGAGGATCGGCAGCATGTACTCGGCCACCGAGCGACGCCGGTCGACATAGTCGCGGACGAGGGCGCGCACCGGCCCACGGTCGCGGGCGGGCAGATAGGCGTCGTCGCCGCGACCGTCGAGGGCTGCGACCTGCTTCTCGCGCAGTTTGGAGCGCCGTTCACGGTCGCGGCGCATCTGCTCGCGTCGGGTCAACGGACGCTTCATGACCTGCTTGCGGGCAGCCTCGGCCTCTTTGCGGGAACGGGTCGGCCGGCCCTTGCCTGGCTGCGGTGCGTCGTCGGTCACGCGCGAAACCTTACCGGGCCGCGGCAACTCACCCGACATCCCCGGTGGTGTGCGGATCCCGTCCTTGGGCCGCACGCCCTAGGCTTGGCCCATGGCAGGGGACGGCATCACCGCACGTATCGGCCGCTGGTGGCGGTCGCGCGAGGCCACGCGCGAGGTCGAGGACCCGGACCGGCTGCGGGGCAAGCTCGACGAGACCTATCGCGACCAGCTCGCGATGCTCACGACGGTCCGCCGCGGTGTGGCCGATGTCCGCACCAGCCGACGCCGCGTCGAGGTGCAGATGGCCCGCCAGCGCGAGCAGGTCGAGTCCCTCGACGCCGAGGCCCGTGAGGCCGTCAACCGCGGCGACGATGCCGCCGCCCGCGATGCGCTCGGCCGCAAGGTCACGCTCGAGAAGGCGCTCGAGGAGCTCACGGAACGGCATCGCTCGCTCGCGGGCGAGGAGGAGTCGCTGGAGCGAGCGGCCGAGAAGGTCGAGCGCCAGATCGAGGACTTCCGGATGCGCAAGGACACGCTGACCGCGCGCTACTCCGCCGCCAGCGCCCGCGCGGAGATCAACGACGCCACCACCGGCATCGCCTCTGCCACCAGCCAGATCGGTCAGGCCATGGACGAGGCCGAGCGGCACACCCGCGAACTCGAGGCGACCGCGGATGCCGTCGACGAGATGGCCCGCGAGGGTGTCATCACCCGTGCCGGCGAGGACTCCGATGACGCCCTGCGCCGGCAGATCGACGCCGCGCTCGCCGAGACCCAGATCGAGGAAAGCAAGGGAGACGATGGCCCGAACCAGATTTCGTCGTGACCGGGGACTGTCCTGGCGGATGGGCAGCGTCGGCCTCGGCCTCGGCGCGCTCTACGTCGCCTTCGGCGTCGTCCTCATCTACTTCTCCGGCTCGGCGATCCTCGGCCTCGTGGTCGTGCTGGGCATGGCCTGGGGTCAGTGGTACTTCTCGGACACGCTCGCGCTGAAGTCCATGGGCGCCAAGGTGGTCTCGCCCCAGCAGGCCCCGGAGCTGCACGCCATGATCGACCGGCTCGTCGCGCTGGCCGACATGCCCAAGCCGCGGGTCGCCATCGCCCAGACCGATGTGCCCAATGCCTTCGCCACCGGGCGCACCCCGAATCACTCGGCCGTGTGCGTGACGACCGGCATCCTCAACCGCCTGGACGCCGATGAGCTCGAGGGAGTGCTCGCCCACGAGCTCGCCCACGTGGCCAATCGCGATGTCTCGGTCATGACGGTCGCCTCGTCCCTCGGGCTGCTGGCCGGATTCATGACCCGCTGGGGGATGTTCTTCGGCGGAGGGGGCCGCAACCGCAACAGCGGCCCGGCCTTCCTGGTCGTCTTCCTCGTCAGCATGATCGTCTACTTCGTCAGCTTCCTGCTGACCCGCGCGCTCTCGCGCTATCGCGAGCTGAGTGCCGACCGGTCGGGCGCCTATCTCACCGGCCGTCCGTCCAAGCTGGCCTCGGCGCTGACCAAGATCTCCGGTGACATGGCGCGGATCCCCACGAAGGACCTGCGCGAGGTCGAGAGCATGAACGCCTTCTTCATCGCCCCGGCGCTCAACCGGCAGTCGATCGAGGCCGTCATGTCGACCCATCCGCCGCTGGACCGCCGGCTGGCGCAGCTCGCGCAGATCAGCGCCGACCTGTCCGAGCGGGGCTGAGATGGGATTCCTCGATGCGCTGTTCGGCCGGACCACGCCGCCCAAGGCCGACCTGGAGGTGCTGTTCTCGGTACCGCAGGCGGCGCTGTCCCTGGAGGTGCAGGGCTTCACCTTCACCGGTCGCGGAGCCGTCTGCTACCGCGACACCGAGGGTGCCGCGGACGATGCCGTCATCGACGAGGTCAAGCAGGTCGTCGCGATCGACGGCGATGTCACCCTCGACAAGACCCAGGACGGTTACGGCTTCACCTGGATCAGCGTCGACCGGGCCGATGGCGATGCATCGGCGATCGCCGCGGACCTGCACGCGATCAACTCCTCGCTCGCCGATCACGGATTCGACACCGCCCTGCTGTGCTCGACCTTCGTCTTCTCCCATCAGGACCGTCCGGTCGGCCTGGTCTATCTGTTCAAGCGCGGCACCTTCTATCCCTTCGTGCCCGCCGGCGGGCAGCGCCGTGACAACGCGCTGGAGCTGCAGATGCGCGGGATCGTGGAGGGCGATGTGCCGATCGAGTCGGATCTGACCCGGTGGCTCGCGATCTGGGGAGCACCGGGCCTCGACTGAGACACCGGCCACACTGGTGCGCGGCCCCGGCCACGATAGATTGGGGGGCGTGACGATCGAGAGCATGTCCCGCGACGACCTTCAGCAGTTCCACGACCAGCAACGACGCGCCTACGAGACCCTCCAGCAGTCCGGTCTCGCGCTCGACATCACCCGCGGCAAGCCGTCGGCCGAGCAGCTCGATCTCTCCAACGAACTCCTCGCCCTCCCCGGTGACGACTACCGCGCGGGGGGCGTCGACACCCGCAACTACGGCGGCGGCACGGGGCTTCCGGCGATCCGCGAGATCTTCGCCGAGCTCGTCGGCGTGCCCGCCGATCAGCTCCTGGCCGGGGACAACGCGAGCCTGTCGATGATGCACGACACGATCGTCTGGTCACTGCTGCACGGCACCCCCGACTCCGAGCGGCCATGGTCGGCCGAGGAGAAGGTCAGGTTCATCTGCCCCTCGCCGGGCTACGACCGGCACTTCACCATCTGCGAGCACTACGGCATCGAGATGGTCGCCGTGGACATGCTCGAGGACGGACCCGATCTCGATGCCGTCCGCGAGCTGGTCAAGGACCCGTCGGTCAAGGGCATGTGGCTCGTGCCGACCTACGCCAACCCGACCGGCGCGGTCGTGAGCGAGGCCGTCGCCGCCGAGCTCGCGGCGATGGAGACCGCCGCACCGGACTTCCGTCTCTTCTGGGACAACGCCTACGCGGTCCACCACCTGACGGAGGAGCGGGTCAAGTCCGCCGACATCCTCGGTCTCGCGACCGCCAGCGGACACCCCAACCGACCGCTGATCTTCGCGAGCACCTCCAAGATCACCTTCGCCGGAGCCGGGGTGAGCTTCTTCGGTGGCTCCCCGGAGAACATCTCCTGGTACCTGGCTCACGCGGCCGTTCGGGCCATCGGGCCGGACAAGGTCAACCAGCTGCGGCACGCGGAGTTCCTCCGCGATGCCGATGGGGTGCTCGCCCATATGGACCGGCATCGTGCCATCCTCGCGCCGAAGTTCGCGGCCGTCGAGGAGATCTTGAACGACCGCCTCGGTGGCCTCGAGGTCGCCACGTGGACGCAGCCCAAGGGCGGCTACTTCGTCAGCCTCGACGTTCCCGACGGCACGGCGACCAGGGTCGTGCAGCTGGCCAAGGAGGCCGGCATCGCGCTGACCCCGGCCGGTGCCGCCTTCCCCTACGGGCGCGATCCGCGGGATCGGCAGATCCGCATCGCCCCCTCCTTCCCGCCGCTGGACGAGCTGCGGGCCGCGATGGAGGGTCTGTGCACCTGCGTGCTGCTGGCGGCCGCGGAGAAGGCGCTCGGCTGACGGCACGATGCGCGTCCTGATCGCGACCGACAAGTTCGCCGGCACGCTCAGCGCCGCGGAGGCGGGACGGGCGATCGCCGAAGGATGGCGACGCACGGCCCCCGATGACACGGTCACCGTGGCGCCGATGGCCGACGGCGGGCCGGGATTCATCGATGTGCTGGCCGCCGCCGGCGAGGGACGACTGCAAGCCGTGACCGTCCGCGGTCCCCTCGGCGAGCCGGTGCCCGCCGTCGTGCTGCTCGACGGCGAGACCGGCTATGTCGAATCGGCTCAGGCGTGCGGGCTGCACCTGACCGAGGAATCGGCGCGGTCGCCCTGGACGGCCTCCACCTACGGGGTGGGCCAGGCGATCGGCGCCGCGATCGACGCGGGGGCACGGCGAATCGTGGTGGGACTCGGCGGCAGTGCCACGGCCGACGGGGGAGCGGGACTGCTCGCGGCCCTCGGGGCGCGTGCCGATGTCGCCCTCGACGCCGGTCCCCGAGGCCTCGACGGCATCACCTCGGTCGATCTCTCGGCCGTCACCGAACGGATGGCCGGCGTGGAGCTGGTCGCGGCGGCCGATGTCCAGACACCCTTGCTCGGCATGTTCGGGGCGACCAAGGTGTTCGGGCCGCAGAAGGGGCTCGGCGATGAGGACATCCTCGCGGTCGACCGCATCCTGGACCGCTATGTCGACGCGGTGTGCGGCACGACCCCGGCCGAGCGCCGAACCGCCGACGAGCATGGTGCGGGCGCGGCAGGCGGACTGGGCTTCGCGCTGCTGATGCTCGGGGCCACGGTCCGGTCCGGGATCGAGCTCGTCGCCGACGCGGTCGGCCTGTACGAGGCCGCGGCGACCCACGACCTGGTCGTGACCGGGGAGGGCGCCTTCGACTACTCCTCGCGCGCCGGCAAGGTCGTCCACGGGGTCGCCCAGGTGGCGCAGCAGGCGGCCCGACCCTGTGTGGTCATCGCCGGACGGGTCGATGTCGGCTCCCGCGAGATGCGCGCCCTGGGCATCGAATCGGCCTACAGCGTGGTCGATCACGCCGGGGAAGAGGCCGCTTTCGCGGCGCCGGCCGAGCAGCTGTCGGCCCTCGCCGCGCGCGTCGCGCGCACCTGGTCCACCCGATGGCGGTGACCGTGCATCGAATTCGTCGCCCTCGCCGCGTACGATGAGGAATGGAATCGTGATCGAGCGCGTTGACCTCGACACCAGCAGTCCACGGTAGGAGCAGAGATGACCACGACCGATCAGACCCCGACCACCGAGACCTCGGCCGATGGGATCACGTTGACCTCCGGCGCGGCGTCGAAGGTCAAGAGCCTGCTCGACCAGGAGGGCCGCGATGATCTGTCGCTGCGCATCGCCGTGCAGCCCGGTGGCTGCTCCGGCCTGCGCTACCAGCTGTTCTTCGACGAGCGCTCGCTCGACGGCGATGAGATCCGCGAGTTCGACGGCGTCAACGTCGTCGTCGACCGGATGAGCCTGCCGTACCTGCACGGCGCCACCATCGACTTCGTCGACAGCATCGAGAAGCAGGGCTTCACGATCGACAACCCGATGGCCACCGGCTCCTGCGCCTGCGGCGACTCCTTCCACTGAGTCTCTCCTGATGGACGGCGCCCCCGCGAGGATCGTGGGGGCGCCGTTCTGTTGAGTGTGACGTTCGGACGCCCAGATGCCCGATTCGATCGTCCAAAGGTCCCCCTACTCGCTGCGCTCGTGGGAGGTGCCCCCCACTCAACGGGTGCGTAACACGAGCCTGCGGCGGTGCTGAGGGACCGGGGCGGTGGCGCTCGAAGGAGGCGAACGTATGCTGGTTCGGTGCATCTCGCGATTGCCGGGTCGGTCGCCACCGACCACCTCCAGACGTTCTCAGGCCGCTTCTCGGACTCCCTCGTCCCCGACCAGCTCGACAAGATCTCCGTGTCGTTCCTGGTCGAGGATCTCGATGTCCGGCGAGGAGGCTGTGCCGCCAATATCAGCTTCGGGCTCGCCCAGCTGGGACACCGGCCGCTCCTCGTCGCCGCCGTGGGCCAGGACTTCGTCGCCCAGGGCTATGAGAAGTGGCTCGACACCGCGGGTGTCGACTGCTCCCGCCTGCGCATCTCGGACACACGGCACACCGCCCTGTGCACCATCACGACCGATGACGCCCACGCGCAGATCGTGACCTTCTATCCCGGCGCGATGGCCGAGGCCCGGGAGATCGACATCGCCTCGCTGCACGCCGAGCGTCCGATCGACCTGCTGCTCGTGGGCCCGGACGACCCGACCGGCATGCTGCGCCACACCCACACGGCGCGCGAGCTGGGCATCCCCTTCGCGGCCGACCCCTCCCAGCAGCTGGCCTGGGCCGATGGCGAGCTCATCGCCGATCTGATCGACGGCGCCGCCTATCTCTTCTGCAATGAGTACGAGGCCGCGCTCATCGAGAAGAAGACCGGCTGGGATGACGACGACCTGCGCCGGCACGTCGGCACCCGCGTGGTGACCCACGGCAAGGACGGCGCGGTGGTCCACACGGCCGAGGGCGAGCTCATCGAGGTCTCCGCCATCGAGGGCATCACGGCCGTCGACCCGACCGGCGTGGGCGACAGCTTCCGGGCCGGCTACCTCGCCGGCGTCGCCGCCGGTCTGAGCGCCGAGCGCAGTGTGCAGGTGGGGTGCACCATCGCCGCCTGTGTCGTCGAGACCATCGGCACCCAGGAGTACACGGTCGATGCCGACACCTTCCTGCGACGCCTGGGGCAGCAGTACGGGGACGAGGCTCGTGCCGAAATTCACAAGGCGCTGTCGCTCGGCGGCGTAGCATGACGGGGGAGCGACCAACACAGGCTGACCTGAGCGTCGTCTCGGCAGCGGCCTGCGTTAGGGTCAGGGTGACATCCAGGTGATGGTCCAGGTTTCAGAAAGGCGCCCCGTGGGTCGGAAGAAGTTGGCGGCGGTCATCGCCGCAGCCGCGCTGCTACTCAGCGGCTGTTCCCCTGTAGACGAGTCCGAGTTGAAGCGCCTCGCGCTGCCCATCGCGGGCTCGGACCGGTCCGAGCCGATGTGGCACCTGTGGCTCGGCACGTGGATCGCGGTCCTCGTCGTCTTCGTGCTGGTCTTCGCGCTCATCATGTACGCGCCGATTCGGTACCGCCGCCGTGCGGGCCAGACCGATGCGCCCTCGCAGATCCGCTACAACCTGCCGATCGAGGCGCTCTACACGATCGCCCCGCTCGTCGTCGTGGCAGCCTTCTTCTTCCACACGGTGCAGGCGCAGAACTCGATGCTCGACGACTCCGAGACGCCCGATCACACCATCGAGGTCGTCGGCAGCAAGTGGCAGTGGACGTTCAACTACCTGGACTCCGAGGCCACCGGCGGTGAGCCCGTCTACGACCAGGGCGACACCGAGAATCTGCCGGATCTCTACCTGCCGGTCGGCGAGACGGTCGAATTCGAGCTGTTCTCGCCCGATGTGATCCACTCCTTCTGGATCCCGGAGTTCTACTTCAAGATGGACGTGATCCCCGGCGAGGGACCGCAGGACAACCGCTTCCAGATGACGCCGACCCGTGAGGGCACCTTCACCGGCCGCTGCGCCGAGCTGTGCGGCGTTTATCACACGCGCATGCTGTTCAATGTGCACGTCGTCTCGCGCGCCGAGTACGACGCGCACCTCGAGGAGCTCCAGCAGGAGGGCCAGATCGGCCGGCCGCAGGGAGCCTCCGATGCTACGACCGTCACCGGCCTCGGTGACCACGGAGGAGAGGGCTGATGGCCACCACCGCAGCGTTCGACGAGGGCGGAGCCCACGCCACGTCGGTCCGCACCCAGCGTGAGCGGAGCATGGGTCAGAAGATCGCCACGGTCCTGACCACGACCGATCACAAGCTGATCGGCAAGATGTATCTCTTCACCTCGTTCGCGTTCTTCCTGATCGGCGGCGTGATGGCGCTCATCATGCGCGCCGAGCTCGCCCGCCCGGGCACCCAGGTCGTCGGCGATGAGACCTTCAACCAGCTCTTCACGATGCACGGCACCGTGATGCTGCTGATGTTCGCGACCCCGCTGTTCTTCGGCTTCTCGAATCTCGTCGTCCCGATCATGATCGGCGCGCCGGACGTCGCCTTCCCGCGGCTGAACATGTTCAGCTACTGGATGTACCTGTTCGGCAGCCTCATCGCCGTCTCGGGCTTCGTGGTCCCCGGTGGTGCCGCGAGCTTCGGCTGGTTCGCCTATATGCCGCTCAGCGACTCGATCAACTCGCCCGGCATGGGCGGCGACCTCTGGGTCATGGGCCTCTACATGTCCGGACTCGGCACGATCCTCGGCGGCGTCAACTTCATCACCACGATCTTCACGATGCGCGCCCCCGGCATGACCATGTTCCGCATGCCGATCATGGTCTGGAACTCGCTGGTCACCAGCCTGCTGGTCATCATCGTGTTCCCGGTCTTCGGTGCCGCGCTGCTGGCCGTGGCCGCCGACCGAATGCTCGGAGCCCACGTCTTCGATGCCGCGACCGGCGGGCCAATATTGTATCAACACCTATTCTGGTTCTTCGGGCACCCAGAGGTGTACATCATCGCGTTGCCATTCTTCGGCATCATCACCGAAGTCCTCTCGGTGTTCAGCCGCAAGCCGGTCTTCGGCTATGTCGGCCTGGTCTTCGCGACCCTCGCGATCGCGGCCCTCTCGGCCGCGGTGTGGGCACACCACATGTTCGTCACCGGCGCGGTGAACCTCGCCTTCTTCAGCTTCATGACGTTGTTGATCGGTGTGCCGACAGGGGTGAAGTTCTTCAACTGGATCGGCACGATGTGGGGCGGGTCCGTCACCTTCGACTCGCCGATGATGTTCGCCCTCGGCTTCCTGACGACCTTCCTCTTCGGTGGTCTGACCGGCATCATCCTGGCCTCCCCGGCCTTGGACTTCCACCTCTCGGACAGCTACTTCGTGGTGGCGCACTTCCACTACGTCGTCTTCGGCACGGTGGTCTTCGCGATGTTCGCGGGCTTCTACTACTGGTGGCCGAAGATGACCGGCCGGATGCTCGACGAGAAGCTCGGCAAGATCCACTTCTGGCTGCTGTTCATCGGCTTCCACCTGACCTTCCTGGTCCAGCACTGGCTGGGTGTCGCGGGCATGCCGCGCCGCTACGCCGACTACGGCCCGAATGACGGCTTCACGACGCTCAATGAGATCTCGACCATCGGAGCCTTCCTGCTCGGTGCCTCGACGATCCCGTTCCTCTACAACGTCTGGAAGTCCCGCAAGGCGCCGCTGGTCGGCCTGGACGACCCGTGGGGCTGGGGCCGCACGCTGGAGTGGGCGACCTCCTCGCCCCCGCCGCGGCACAACTTCACGCGGTTGCCGCGCATCCGCTCCGAGAGCCCGGCCTTCGACCTGCACCACCCCGAGCTGGCGGCGCTGGAACTGAAGCAGAACCCCGATGAGAAGTCCGCGATGGCCGATGCGCCCAATGTGGACAATCGCGAAGAGGCCCTCGGGCATCGCAAGGACGGTGAGTGATCGATGAAGGCCGAATTCTGGATGATGCTCGGTGTGGGCGTCTTCTTCGTCTTCGTCACGCCGGTCTACTGGGTGCTCTCGGGTGATCCGACGGGCACGACCGCGCTGGTCATGACCCTGCTGCTGTGCTTCATGCTCGCGCTGTACCTCGGCTTCGTGGCCCAGCAGGTCAATCCGCGTCCGGAGGACCGCAAGGACGGCGACATCATCGACGGTGCCGGCGAGCTCGGATTCTTCCCGCCGTTCAGCTGGTGGCCGCTGTGGTGCGCGCTGGTCTTCGGCACCCTGATGCTGGGGATCGTCGTGGGCTGGTGGCTGTTCCTGCTGGCCCTGCCCTTCGGCGCGATCGTCGTCGTCGGCTGGGTCTTCGAGTACTACCGAGGCGTCCACGCACACTGAGTGCCATCAGATGAGATCACCGTGACTAGACTGTCACGGTGATCTCGTCGTTCTCGCGCATCCTCGTCGCCGCCATGGCGGCGCTGGTGCTGGTGGCCTGCAGTGACGCAGGCAGTCCCGATCCCGAGCCGACGGGCTCGGCCGGCCCCGAACCGGTGCTGACGTCCAATATCGCCGACGGCCAGACCGAGGTGCCGGTGGAGACGATTCTCACCATCGACGTCGAGGACGGCGAGCTCGGCGAGGTGGTCGTCCGCGGCCCCGAGGACGAGACCGTCATCGACGGCACGATCGAAGGATCGCAGTGGACGGCCTCCGAGCGGCTGGAGCCGGCGGTCGACTACACCGTGCAGGCGACCGCGACGGGAGTGGACGGGCAGCAGGCGGAGCTGGAGTCCAGCTTCACCAGCCAGGCGCTGTCCCTGGAGGAGCAGACCTATCCATCGGTGGCCCCGCTGCAGGGGGAGACGGTCGGTGTCGGCATGCCGGTCATCGTCAACTTCGATCTGCCGGTCGAGGACCGGGCCACCTTCGAGCAGCACATGGCCGTGACCTCCGAGCCGCAGGTCGAAGGCGCCTGGAACTGGATCAGCGACCGAGTCGTGCACTGGCGGCCGAAGGACTACTGGCCCGCGGGCACCACGGTGCACGTGGACCTGCAGCTGAACAGTCTCCCCGCGGGACAGGGCATCTACGGCCAGCAGGATCAGGTGGTCGACTTCACGGTCGGCTCCTCGGTGATCTCCACCGTCGATGTCAACGCCCACACGCTGACCGTCGACATCGACGGCCAGACCGCGCGGACGATCCCCGTCTCGAGTGGCGCTCCGCAGTGGGCGAGCCGCGAGGGCACCAAGATCGTCATGGAGAAGTTCGACACCATCGACATGGATGCCGCGAGCACCGGAGTCGACTCGTCGGACCCGAACTACTACAACATGAAGGGCGTCAAGTGGGCGATGCGACTCACCAACTCCGGTGAGTTCATCCACGCGGCGCCCTGGTCGGCCGGTTCGCACGGACGCGCCAATGTCAGTCACGGCTGCGTGGGCATGAGCACCGAGAACGCCGGGTGGCTCTACCAGAACTCCAAACGCGGCGATGTGGTCAACTTCGTCGGCAGTCCGCGCGGACTGGAGGCGCAGAACGGGTGGACCGACTGGAATGTCGACTGGGAGACCTGGCGGTCAGGTTCGGCGCTCGCCTGAGGCTTGTGCCCGGGGCGCTCACTCGGGCGGACACAGCCGGAGCAGCCAGGGATGGCCGGGGTGGGCTCGACGCAGTGCCGTCGCGAGCCATGCCCGGCTCGCCTCATCCATCTCAGCCGCCCAGGAAGCGCCACTGAGGCGGCGCGTGGCCAGGAGGTGGACCCTGGGGGGCTAGCCGGCGTCCACGGGCGGTAGAGGCGGATATTTCTCCGGTCGACCTCCGCGATGTCCGCGAGGGGGGACGAAGCTCCCAGCGGTCGTCGACTTGAACCTGACGTAACGTCAGGACCTAGCGTCGATCGCGCCGCGCCGACCGGTGCGGCCCAGGAGGACGAGCAATGGACGAGGCGGGTCTGCGCGTCGGCGAGGTCGCCGAGCGCTCGGGGCTGACGGTGCGCACGCTGCACCACTATGACCGGCTGGGTCTGGTCTGCCCCAGCGACCGCACGAGCGGCGGCCACCGGCTGTACGACGACGCCGATCTGGAACGGCTCTATGTCGTCGTGGGGCTGCGTGAGCTGGGGCTGAGCCTGGAGCGTGTCGGCGAGGTCGTCAGCGGATCGCTGACGGTCGCTGAGACACTGCAGCACCAGCGTGTGGCTCTCGACGCGCAGATCGCCGCCTTGACGCGTGCTCGCGACCGTGTGATGCATGCCCAGCGCGCCGAGGGTGGGCTCGACCTCCTGGCACTCATGAAGGAGGTCGTCATGTCCAACACATTCGAGCAGTACTTCGACGCCGACCAGATCGTGCAGCTGCAACGCCGCCGGTCCGAGCTCGGCGAGCGACGGATCACGGAGGTGGAGAACGCGTGGCCGGAGCTGATGGCCCGGGTCGACGCCGCGATCGCCGCGGGCACAGATCCGGCGAGCGCCGAGGGGCGCGCCTTGGCGGGGGAGTGGTGCGCGCTGCTGGAGGAGTTCCACGGGGGTGACGAGGGGCTGCGGGACTCGCTGTTCCGCATGTACGAGGAGAACCGGTCGCAGATCGAGGCCGAGTGGTCCGGCCCGTCCCAGGCGCAGCTGGACTTCATCTCCGCCGCCCAGCGCTGAGGCGCGCGAGAACGACGAGGGCCGCTCCCCGGATGGGGGGGCGGCCCGCGGGGGGTGTCGTGCCGGCGGGCAGTGGC
>JAEZEJ010000077.1 GCA_023417775.1 Actinomycetes bacterium
CATCCGCGGTCAGCCCGGAAGCGATGACTCAGACCCTGCGTCGCTGACGGCTCAGGATCGCCGCACCGCCGAGCACCAGCAGCGCCGCCGAGGCGAGAAGACCGCCCGAGACCTCCGCACCCGTGGCCGGAAGCCGACCCCGGACGGCCGCCGGCGTCGTCGTCACCGACGGCTCGTCGTCCGCACCCGGCGCGACCGGTTCGTCGACCACCGTCGTCATCGTGCCGACATATCCGGCCTCGCTGACCAGGACGATCTCGGCTTCTCCAGCCGGAATCAAGGTCGGCAGGCCGAGCTCGACCCGGGTGTCGGCTCCGGCGAGCTGCTGACCGGCGATGAGATCGTTGACCACGATCGTGACCGGCTCCCCGGGCTGGAATCCCGATCCGGCGATCACGACGCCCTCCTCCAGCTGCTGCTGGGTGACGGTCTTCGGGGCGGAGACCGCGAGGTCGGTGAGCACGAAGTCGTCGGAGAGGAACTGGACCTGCGGCATCGGAGCCATCGGAGCCGCCATCAACATCGGCATGTCGGCGAAGAAGATCGCCTCGACGGTGTACTCGCCGGCGTCGAGCTCCTCGAAGAACTCGCTCGGGATCTCCAGCTCCACAACACCATCCTGGTCGGGCTCCGTCTCGAAGATGTCCAGCGGTTCGCCATCGGCATCGAGGAACGCCATGAGACCCCACGAGCCCGGCTCGATGCCCTCGATCCGCAGGTCGAAGCCGTGGACGGCGTGGGTCGCCCGGTCCAGCCAGCGGCCGGCGATAGTGCTGGACAG
Organism: Actinomycetes bacterium; assembly: GCA_023417775.1. Classification (GTDB taxonomy): domain Bacteria; phylum Actinomycetota; class Actinomycetes; order Propionibacteriales; family Nocardioidaceae; genus Aeromicrobium. The sequence continues at coordinate 782 of JAEZEJ010000077.1, forward strand.
GTCGGGGACGAACTCCGCATCGACGAGTTCGACGGTCGACTCGTAGAGGGTGCCGACGTGATCAGAGATCCGGATCTCGTGTCGACCGACCTCGAGATAGTCGGGGAACCAGAACTCGACCTGCCCGTCGACCACCTTCATCGAGTCGACGGTCTCGCCGTCGATCTCCAGCTCGACCGTGAAGTCCTCCGGCAGGTTCTCGCCGGTGATGACGACCTCCCCGAAGAACAGGTCGAGGACGCTCACCTGTCCGGGGACCTGGAAGCTGGGATCGCGACGGTCCACGACGTGCTCGACCTTGCGGGTCGCGCTCTCGAGGACGAGGGTCGGCGAAGCGCTCAGAGCCGCGGCTTCGGGCTGCGCATTGACGTGGAAGCGCAGTCGTCCGGCGTCGTCAGCCTGGCCATTGGCGTAGGTGAAGCCGTGCAGCGCGGTCACCGACACCTGCTCGCCGGGGGCGAAACCCGCTGCCTCGATCGAGTAGCCGCGATGCTGGACGATGCGATCATTGGTGAAGCTCGGCAGGCTCACGGTGGGATCGGCGACGAGGGTGAGCGTCGAGGGAGCGGACCGCTCCCCGCTCGGTGCCTCGACGACGACCGTGTAGCTGCCCGCCTTCGCCGGGATCGTGGTCCAGGCCAGCCGACCGCCGGCATCGGGCACGACTCGGGCATTCTCCTGGCCGTCGACCAGGATCCTGTGCTCGCCCGGCTCGGGATGCTGCCCGATGTTGATGCTCAGTCCCGCCCCGGCGTTGAGAGATGCCGCCTTCGTCGACGACAGCTCCGACTGCGCGAGCTGTGCCTCCGGCGGGTCCGCTGCGAACGGGGTGATGGCCGGCCGTTCGGTCTCGGACGGCGCCTCGACCGCGTCGGCCGCCGCTTCCTCATCAGCCTCAGACTCGCGGGCCTGAGGCTGGCCGACCTCGTCGGTCTGCTCGGCCTCCTCGTCCACCGGTCCAGCCGGATCCTCGTCGAGCACTGGAGATTGCTGCTCCTCCGGCACCGGAGTCAGCGCCGCATCGGCCTGCTCCTGCCCCGGAACGCCCGCGTCCTCCGCCATCGCCGGCGAGACGCCCCCGACGATCAATGTCGCGAGCAGCAGGCCCGCGACGGTCCGTCGCGCGCGACGGCGCACGGTGGTCCTCATGATTGGGTTCTCCTCCCAGACCCCGCGCCCAGCGCGCGCGGTCCCCTGGCCGGAGGGTATCGGTTCTGGACTCCGCTCCGAGGGAGAATCGGAAAATCTCAGCTCCGGGAACCGGCGCACGCGATCTCACCGGGCTCCCGCCTGTGAAACCTCCGCGTGACACGCCGTAATCTGTTCGTCATCGTCGTCACTCCGACGACCATGCAAAGAAAGGCCCGCATGAGCAACGACCACATCGACGCGATCCTCGAGCAGGTGCTCGCGCGCAATCCCGGCGAGGACGAGTTCCATCAAGCGGTGCGCGAGGTCTTCGACTCGCTGCCGCGCGTCCTCGCGAAGCGTCCCGAGTACACCGAGGCCTCGATCCTGCAGCGCCTCTGCGAGCCCGAGCGCCAGATCATCTTCCGCGTCCCGTGGGTCGACGACAACGGCCGCGTGCAGATCAATCGCGGCTTCCGCGTGCAGTTCAACTCCGCCCTCGGCCCCTACAAGGGCGGCCTGCGGTTCCATCCGACGGTCATGCTCGGCACAGTGAAGTTCCTCGGCTTCGAGCAGATCTTCAAGAACGCGCTCACCGGCATGCCGATCGGCGGCGGCAAGGGCGGCAGCGACTTCGACCCCAAGGGCAAGAGCGATGGCGAGATCATGCGCTTCTGCCAGTCCTTCATGACCGAGCTCAGCCAGCACCTCGGCGAGTACACCGATGTCCCGGCCGGCGACATCGGCGTGGGCGGTCGCGAGATCGGCTACCTCTTCGGCCAGTACAAGCGGATGACCAATGCCTACGAGTCCGGTGTCCTCACCGGCAAGGGACTCACCTGGGGTGGCTCGCTGGTCCGCACCGAGGCCACCGGCTACGGCACGGTGTTCTTCGTCCGGCGCATGCTGGAGCTGGCCGGACGCTCCCTCGACGGTGCGAAGGTGCTCGTGTCGGGGTCCGGCAATGTCGCCATCTACGCCGCCGAGAAGGTCAAGGAGTTCGGCGGCCTGGTCGTCGGCGCCTCGGACTCGGCCGGGTCGATCTACGACCCCGAGGGCATCGACCTGGACCTGTTGCGCGACATCAAGGAGCGCCGTCGCGAGCGCATCTCGGTGTACGCCGACGAGCGGCTGGGTGCGCAGTACCGGGACGGACGTCGCGTCTGGTCGATCGCCGACGAGACGCCGATCGACGTCGCGCTCCCCTGCGCGACCCAGAACGAGATCTCCGAGTCCGATGCCAAGTCGCTGCTGAACGGTGGCGTCACGGCGGTCGCCGAGGGTGCGAACATGCCCACCACCCCCGAGGCCGTGCGACTGTTCCGCGACGCCGGCGTGCTCTTCGCGCCCGGTAAGGCCGCCAATGCCGGTGGTGTCGCCACGTCGGCCCTGGAGATGCAGCAGAACGCCTCGCGCGACTCGTGGACCTTCGAGTACACCGAGCAGCGGCTGTCGGACATCATGGACGGCATCCACGAGCGCTGCGCGGAGACCGCCGAGGAGTACGGCGCACCGGGAGACTATGTGCTCGGCGCCAATATCGCCGGCTTCACGCGCGTCGCCGATGCGATGCTCGCGCTCGGCGTCATCTGAGAGGCGAGGTCCGGCACCGGCTCATCGGGGGGGGGATCGGAAGACTGACGTGGAACGTCGGTCAACCGGTGCCGGACCTCGTGACGATCCTACGCGATCACACCACCTTTGTCTGGTGTTTGCCGCATCGATGTTCGCGACGCTCGGTGGTCGCCGCGGACTCAGATCAGACCGTGACGGCGGAAGGCGTTCCAGACCCCGTCGTCCATGACCGAGCTCGTCCGCTCATCGGCCACCGCGATGACCTCGGGGGCCGCCTCGGCCATCGCGATCCCGACCCCGCAGACCTGCAGCATCTCGACGTCATTGCGGCTGTCGCCGATGCCGATGGCCCTTGACGGCTCCACCCCGAGGTGGTCGAGGATGTGCAGGATCGCGGTGCCCTTGTTGACGCCCCGCGGGGAGATCTCGCCGCTCGCGCTGCCCAGATAGGCGATCGTGCCGGTGATGAGGTCCACGGCATCGCGCAATCCACCGTCGATCGCCGCCTCGACCCGGCCGAAGTCCTCCTGCGAGTCGCCGATGAAGACCAGCTTCGCCACCTCGCCACGGCCGTGCATACGGCCGTCCGCGAAGATCCGCACCACCGCATGCTGCGAGGGCGCCGCGGCTCCATGGGCCACCAGCACCTGGTGGAAGCGTTCGGCCACCCGGCCGTGGGGCTCCACCCCCGCATGGGACTGGAGGTAGTAGTCCAGGCCCAGGCCCTCGACCAGTCCGGTGAGCTCCTCGACCAACTCCTCGGACATCGTCTGCTCGACGATCAGCTCGCCCCCGTAGTCGACGAATCCGCCGCCGGCCGTGAGCTCACCGTCGAAGCCGATGTCGCGGAGCCACGGGTAGACCTCGGGGGCGCTGCGTCCTGTCGAGATGAAGACCAGATGGCCGCGCGAGCGAGCGATGCGGATCGCTTCGATGGTGGAGTCGGCGATCGACTCATCGTGGTCGACGATGGTGCCGTCGATGTCCAGGAAAGCGATACGGGACGAGGGGGAGAACAGCGGTGATCAGTCCTTCAGAACGACGCGCGGCGGCGCGGAGACAGCGGCGTCCGACAGGATCCGCTCGGCCCTCGGTCGCCCACCGCATCGTCTCACCGCGGCGCCCACAACGAGGGAACGGGTCGCACCGGCGTACCGACGCGACCCGTCCATCCCACGAGGCGGCCCACCGCGCTCTCGTCGTGACCCGCTCGAGAAGAAGGTCACGCCAGCGACCAAGCCGGGCGCGGTGGGCACTGGAGTCACGCTATCGAGCGCCCCGGGCCCACACCAAATCGAGAGCCCTCCTCGGGTGAAAAATCCCACGATGCGAACAGTTTTGTCCCATATTTATCACGCACATGACAACTTTCCGTGGGCACAGCCGGGGTGGCGACCAGCACCCGCTGAGCGTCAGTCGACGTCGTCGTCCACCCAGTCGAAGGTCTTGGTCACGGCCTTCTTCCAGTTGCGGTACATCCGGTCGCGGTCCGCCTCGTCCATCTCCGGCTCCCAGCGCCGGTCCTCCTGCCAGTTGCGCTCCAGCTCCTCGCGACTGTCCCAGAAGCCGACCGCCAGACCCGCGGCATAGGCGGCGCCCAGGGCCGTGGTCTCGACCACGACCGGGCGCACGACGGGCACCCGGAGGATATCGGCCTGGAACTGCATCAGGGTGTCGTTCGCGGTCATGCCGCCGTCGACCTTCAACTCGGTGAGCGGCACCTCGGCGTCCGCGTTGACCGCATCGAGCACCTCGGCGGTCTGATAGGCGGTGGACTCCAGCACGGCCCGCGCGATATGACCCTTGTTGATGTAGCGCGTGAGGCCGACGAGGGCACCGCGGGCATCCGGTCGCCAGTAGGGGGCGAACAGCCCCGAGAAGGCGGGCACGAAGTAGGCGCCGCCGTTGTCGTCCACCGTCTCGGCGAGCTCCTCGATCTCGGGGGCCGAGGAGATGATGCCGAGATTGTCGCGCAGCCACTGGACCAGCGAGCCGGTGACCGCGATCGAGCCCTCCAGGGCGTAGTACGGCTCCTCATCGCCGAGCTGATAGGCCAGCGTGGTGATGAGACCGTTGTCGGACTTGACGATCTCGTGACCGGTGTTGACGATCAGGAAGTTCCCGGTGCCGTACGTGTTCTTGGCCCCACCGCGGTCGAAGGCCGCCTGGCCGAAGGTGGCCGCCTGCTGATCGCCGAGGATTCCCGCGATGGGCGTCTCTCGCAGGAGCGACTCCGAGTGCGCGTGACCGTAGACCTCGCTCGAGGACTTGATCTCCGGCAGCATCGACGTCGGGACGCCGAAGACCTCGAGGATCTCCTCGTCCCAGGTGCGGGTCTTCAGGTCCATGAACAGCGTGCGTGAGGCATTGGTGACGTCGGTGACGTGGACCCCGCCCTCCGTGCCCCCGGTGAGGTTCCAGAGCACCCAGGTGTCGGTGGTACCGAAGAGCAGATCGCCGGCCTCGGCCTTCTCCCGGGCGCCCTCGACGTTGTCGAGGATCCACTTGATCTTGGTGCCGGCGAAGTAGGTGGCCAGCGGCAGACCGGTGGTGTCCTTGAACCGCTCGATACCGCCGTCCTCGGCGAGCTGGTCGACGATCTTCTGCGTGCGGGTGTCCTGCCAGACGATCGCGTTGTAGACCGCCTCACCGGTGTTCTTATCCCAGACGACGGTGGTCTCACGCTGATTCGTGATGCCGACGGCCTCGATATTGTGGCGCGTGACATTGGCCCGGCTCAGCGCCTGACCGATGACCTCCCGGGTGTTGTCCCAGATCTCCTTCGGATCGTGCTCGACCCAGCCAGCCCGCGGAAAGATCTGCTCGTGCTCGATCTGTCCGGTGCTGACCACGGTGCCGTCGTGGTCGAACAGGATGGCACGGCTGGACGTGGTGCCTTGGTCGATGGCCATCACGTACTGGGTCATGGGTCTCTCCTTGGGGGTCGTGGTCAGGACAGCAGGGGCAGCAGCGGATAGGAGGCGAGCCCGGCGAGCAGGCCGCCGAGGAGCGGGCCGATGATCGGGACCCACGCGTAGGCCCAGTCGCTCGTGCCCTTGCCCCTGATCGGCAGCAGCGCGTGCGCGATGCGGGGACCGAGGTCGCGAGCGGGGTTGATGGCGTAGCCCGTCGGGCCTCCCAATGAGGCACCGATGCCGACCACGAGGAGTGCGACCGGCATCGCCCCGAGGGCCGCCAGTCCGGCGGGCGCATCGGAGCCGGTGTCGCCGACCCGGCTGAAGGCGATGACGACGAAGACGAGGACGAAGGTCGCGACGGTCTCGGTGAGCGTGTTCCATCCGTAGGAGCGGATCTCGGGGGCGGTGGAGAAGACGGAGAACTTCTTGGTCGCGTCCTCCTCCGCGTCGAAATGCTGCTTGTACGCGAGGAACACCAGGCAGGCGCCGATGAAGGCGCCGATCAGCTGGGCGGCCACGTAGACGAGGAACTGCAGGGCATCGATCTCGCCGGTGACCAGCAGGCCGACCGACACCGCCGGGTTGAGATGGGCTCCCGACGCATAGGCGACGCTGACACCGGCGAACACGCCGAGGCCCCAGCCGAAGTTGATCATCAGCCAGCCGCCGTCGAGCCCCTTGGACTTGGCGAGCAAGGCGGTCGCCACCACGCCGCCGCCGAGCAGCACCAGGAGGCCGGTGCCCACGGCTTCGGCCAGGAAGATCGTCCCGAGCGAGGGATCATCCATGGCGATCCACCTCCTCCGGGGCAGTGATATGCCTCACCCCTCCCTCGATCGTAGGAGTTCGATCGGGCGTCGGCTCGCCGAGCGATCCGACGTGAGGACAACAACTAGACTGCCCGCGTGCCGACCGACCGCGACCCCCTCGCCCTCGACGAACAGGTGTGCTTCGCGCTCGCGGTCGCGGCGCGCTCGGTGGTCGCCGCGTACAAGCCCGTCCTCGAACCCCTCGGACTCACGCACCCGCAGTACCTGGTGATGCTCGCGCTCTGGCAGCACGACAAGCTGGGGCTCAGCGAGCTCAGCTCCACGCTGTCCCTCGATCCGGGGACCGCCTCGCCGCTCGTCAAGAGGCTGGAGCAGATGGGCCTCGTCGAGCGGGTGCGCTCCCCGCACGACCAGCGTTCGCTGCAGATCACCCTGACCGATGACGGGCGAGCGATGCGCTCACGCGCCCTCACGGTGCCGCCGACGATGCTCGAGAGACTCGACATGAGCGAGGACGACCTCGCCCACGCGAACGCACTGCTCCACCGCCTCATCACCGCCGCCCACGCCGCGGAGTGACGGATCCGGTGGTCTAGACGAGCGCCTGATACACCATCTGTCGCAGACCCTCTCGCACCGCGAGCGGGGTGCTGGTGAGCGCCTGGGTGAAGAACAGCGCCGTCAGCTCCTCAGCCGGATCGACCCAGAAGCGCGTCCCGGCCATACCGCCCCAGCCGTAGGTCCCCGGGCTACCCGGCCGACCCGCCGCGGCCGCATCCAGGTCGACCGACACTCCCAGTCCGAATCCGATCCCCCGCATCGGCGACTCGGAGTACAACGGCGGCCCGTAGGTCGCGAGATCGACATCGCCGGGCAGGTGATTGCGGGTCATGAAATCGACCGTCGCGCGACCGAGCAGCCGCCGCCCGTCCAGCTCTCCCCGGCGCAGCAGCATCTGCGTGAAGCGGTGATAGTCGTTCGCCGAGCTGATGAGGCCTCCGCCTCCCCCGGGATGATCCGGGTGATCGATCCGTGCGGCGAGATGATCGGCGGGCTCCAGGCCCGCGCTGGTGAGCGAGTACAACCTCATCAGCCGGTCCATTGAGCTTTCGTCGACGCCGAATCGCGTATCGGCCATCCCGAGCGGCTCGAAGATCCGTCCACCGAGGAACGACCCGAGACTCTTCCCGCTGAGCACCTCGACGACCCGGCCGAGCACGTCTGAGGCCATCGAGTAGGCCCACCGCGTTCCCGGCTCGAACATCAACGGCAGTGTCGCCAGCCGATCGCAGAGCGCCTCCAGGCCCAGGCCGCTGGGCGCCCCGTCCAGACCGTTCGCGCGGTAAAGCGCATCCACCGGATGCTGCCGAATGAAGCCATAGGTCAGCCCGGAGGTATGCGTCAGGAGGTGGCCCATCCGCATGGTCTCCGTCGCCGGGGACGTCGAGACCCGCAGATCGCTGCCTCCGCGATAGACCGAGAGCCCGGCGAAGGCCGGCAGGACATCGCTGACCGGATCGGAGAGCTGGAACTCCCCCTGCTCATAGAGCATCATCGCGGCCACCGAGACGATGGGCTTGGTCATTGAATAGATCCGGAACAGCGTGTCCTCGCCGACCTCGGCCGATCGCTCACGATGGCGCAGTCCATAGGACGAGGCGTGCGCTACCGACCCGCCTCGCGTGACGACCAGCTGCCAGCCCGGCAACTGCCCGCTGTCGACGAAGCGGCGCAGATAGGAGTCGAGCCGATCGAGCCGATCGGGGTCGAGGCCCGCTTCCCGCGGATCGATCTGCGCTTCCATGCCAGTTCCTCTCGTCACAATGCCCCGCCGATCACTCCATCGGCCTGGAGGGAGCCGATAAGGTGGTCGTCGAGGTCGAGCAGCTGCTTCAGGATCTCGGTGGTGTGCTCGCCCGGCTCGGGTCCGGCATGGCGGATCCTGCCCGGCGTGCGCGAGAGGCGGGGCACGACTCCCGGCATGACGACGCCGTCTTCCGCGTCTCCCACTCTGACCAGCATCTCCTCCTGCCAGGCATCGGGGTCGTCGAACAGGTCGGCCATCGAGTTGACGCGGCCGACGGCCACCTGATGCGCACGCAGCGTCTGGCACAGCTCGTCGAGATTCCTGCCGGCGATCTCCGGTTCGAGGATGGCGTCGAGCTCCTCGCGGTGGCGGAGCCGATCGGCATTGGTGCGGAATCGTCCGTCCTCGGCCACCTCCGGGCGATCGAGGGCCGTACAGAGCCGCCACCACATGCTCGGAGTGCTGATCGGCAGGACGAGCCACTGCTCGTCGGCCGTGCGATAGATGCCATTGGGCGCGATGCTGTCGTGGCGGTTACCGGAGCGCTCAGGTGACCGACCCGTCGTCTCATAGGCGGCGACGAGCCCCTCCAGCATGCGCACCATCGCCCCGGCCAGCGACACCTCGACGAGCTGCCCACGTCCCGAACGCTGAGCCTCGTAGAGCGCCAACAACACCGCGAAGGCTCCATGCAGTCCACCCACGCCGTCGGCGATCGGGTACCCCGCGAACATCGGCGGGCCGTCCGGGTCCCCTGATGCGTGGGTGAGACCCGAGTAGGCCTCCGCGACTCGCGCGAACCCAGGATCGTCCCGGCGCGATCCCGACCGTCCGAAGGCGGACAGGTGATACATGACGAGGCGCGGATTGACGGTGGACAGCTCCTCATAACCGAGCCCCCAGCGCCGGAGGGTGGACATCCGCACATTCGTCACGACGACATCCACCTGGGCGACGAGATCGCGGAACAGCGACTGCCCCCGGGCCTCACGCAGATCCAGCGCGATACTGCGCTTGTTGCGGTGAGAGATCTTCGACAGCACCGAGCGGCCCTCCTCGTCGGAGGAGATGAGCCGCATCGGATCCCCGCCGCGGGTGTCCTCGACCTTGATCACCTCCGCGCCGAAGTCCGCGAGCAGGCCGCCGGTGAGAGGACCGGCGAGCATGGTGCTCGCGTCGAGTACCCGCACGCCGTGCAGCGGCCCCTCGCCCGCCCGCGGCTCCTCATCGCTCGTCATCACGCCTCGGCCCGCAGCAGGTGGGGGATGGAGTCCACGAGCAACCGCGTGTACTCGTGCTGCGGAGACCCGCACACCTCATCGGCGGTCCCCGACTCGACGATCCGGCCCTCGCGCATGACGTGGACCCGGTCGCACAGCTGACGGACCATCGCCAGATCGTGTCCGATGAACAACATCGCCGAATCGGGGCGCAGCAGACCATGCAGCAGCCGCGCGACCGAGGCGGCGGTCGTCACGTCCAGGGCGCTGAGCGCCTCATCGAGGATCAGCAGAGACGGATCGACGATGATCGCGCGGGCGATCGCGACACGCTGACGCTGACCGCCGGACAGCTCCCGGGTGGTGCGTGGCAGATGGTCGGCCTCGAGGCCGACCGATTCGAGCGTCGACACGACCAGATCACGACGCTGACGGGTGTCGAGTTCTGTATGCAGGATCAGTGGCTCGGCGACGATATCGGCCACGGTATGACGTGGGTTGAGCGCCTGCAGCGGATCCTGGAAGACCGCCTGCACCGTACGCCGGTAGGCGAGGGGAGCCGGCGACGGCAGCGTGGCGATGTCGAATCCGCAGATCCTCGCGCGCCCGGTGAAGGGTGTCAGCCGCAACAGCGCCCGAGCCACGGTCGACTTGCCCGAACCCGACTCGCCGACGAGTCCGGTGATCTCCCCGGCACGCAGATCGAGGGTGGCATGATCGACCGCAGTGAAGGGTCGAGGCCGAAGATCGCCCCACCGCGGACGGCGGGCGAACTCGACGGTGAGACCCTCGATCGACCCCAGCAGCTCCGATGTCATCAGATGACCTCCTCAGTGACCCGCGGCGGTTCGAGGATCGCCCGTCCCGGCTCGTTGCGGGGGACCGCGGCCACGAGCGCAGCGGTGTACTCATGGCACGGACGGCGGACCACCGACTCGATCGGTCCGGCCTCCACCACCTCCCCGTGCAGCATGACCACGACCTCGTCGGCCAACTCGCCGGCGACGCCGAGATCGTGGGTCACCAGCAGGACACCGAACTCTCGCTCCTGGCAGAGCCGACGCAGCAGAGCGATGATCTCGGCCTGCACAGTCACATCCAGGGCCGTCGTCGGCTCATCGGCGATCAGCAGCTCAGGCGACTTGGCGAGGGCCAGCGCGATCATCACGCGCTGAGCCATGCCGCCCGAGATCTGACCGGGCCGGAGCCGTGCGACCTCGTCGGGCCGGCGCAGCCCCACCGCGGTCAGGAGCTCGACGATCTCCTCGTCGATCCCCCGCATGCCCTGCCCGTCCCGCCGCCCGGCGAGACGGCGCTGAGCCTCGATGACATCTCGCAGCTGGCGGCCGACGGTCTGCAAGGGGTTGAGAGCGGCCGATGGCTCCTGGAAGACGACGCCCACACGGCTCCGCCACGCCGCGCGCGTCGATGTATCGGCGTCCACCAGGTCCAGCGGCCGCTCCCCACCGAGACGCACCCGTTCGGCAGTGCTCGACGCCGGAGGCGTCAGCAGGTCCGCCAGCGCCATGGCCAGGGAGGTCTTGCCGCTGCCGGACTCCCCCACCAGCGCCAGGACCTGGCCGTGACGGATCCTCAGATCGACGGCATCGACCGCCGTGGTCTCGCCGTAACGCACCGTGAGCCCCGAGACCTCCAGCAGCGGAGCGACGGCCGATCCGCCGGAACCGGGCGCGGCACCGCCTCGTGACTCGCCGGAGGAGCTGACGGTGGTGGGTTCGAGATAACCCGTGGGATTGTCGGTGCTCGCCCCGCGACGCCGGCGAACCAGGGAATCGCCGACGATATTCAGCGCCAGCACCGTGAGCACGAGCGCGAGGCCCGGAGGGATCGCCTGGAAAGGAGCCTCGCGGATCGCGCGCTGTGCGCTGTGCGCTGGACAGCATGATCCCCCAGCTCGCGGCAGGCGGCTGGGTGCCGAGCCCGAGGAAGCTGAGCGCCGCCTCGATCGCCACCGCGTGCGCGAAGACCAGGGTCGCCTCCACGCCCATCGGCGCCGCGATATTCGGAGCGATGTGGCGGAACAGCAGGCGTCGACGGTCCGCGCCGATGACCCGTGCCCCATCGACGTACATCCGATCCCGTTCGGCCATCGTCAGACCGCGCGCCAATCGAGCGATCCCCATCGCGAAGGCGATGCCGACAGCGACCATGGAGGTGGCGAGCCCACTGCCCAGAGCGGCGATGAGGGCGATCGCCAGCACGAGGGCGGGGATCGCGGAGATGCCCTCGACGATGCGCATGACGATCCGATCGGGCCAGCCGCCGACCAATCCGATGATCATCCCGACGCTTCCGCCCAGCACCAAGGCCACGGCGGTCGCCTCGAATCCGGCGATCGTCGAGACCCTGGCCCCGTCGATGAGGCGGCTCAAGGTGTCCCGGCCCAGATAGTCCGTACCGAGCCAGTGATCGCGGCTGGGGTCGGCGAGCGCGGATCCGACTGCTCCGGCGGTCGGGTCGTACGGCGCGATCCAGGGTCCGGCGACGGCTAGGACACCGACGACGATCAGGACGACCCAGGACGCCTTCACGAGGATCGAGCTGCGGCGCCTCATGACGCACGCACCCGCGGGTCGACCAGCGCATAGGCCATGTCCAGCAGGAACTGGATCACCGCCATCAGCAGCGCCATGAGAACGACGAATCCGAGCACCACCGGCATATCTCCATTTCGAATGGCGTTGAGCACGAGTTGCCCCAGTCCCGGCAGTGCGAAGACCTGCTCGATCACGACCGCACCGCCCACGAGCACCGCCGCCTGTCCCGCGATGGTGGTCACGACCGGCACCGAGGCATTGCGCAGTGCCGTGCGCCACAGGATGCGCCGCCGCGCCAGTCCGCCAGCCACCGCCGTGCGGATATAGGGCTCATGCAGCACGCGCACGAAACCGGCCCGGGTCTGCCGAGCGAAGGCACCGGCAGCGGCGGCACCGAGAGCGATCGACGGGAGGGCGATGCTGCGCAGCCACCCCCCAGGGTCAGCGCCGAAGGGGACATATCCCGTCGCCGGGAACCACGGCGTCTTCATCGCGACATAGGCGACGAGGAGCAGCGCCAGCCAGAAACTGGGGATGGCCTGGCCGACCGACGCCCCACCGGTGAGCAGCGAGTCGGTGCTCCGTCCAGCCCGGATGCCCGCCGCGATACCCGCCGGAATGCCGATGACCAGGCCGACGACGAGGGCTCCGATCGAGATGGACAAGGTCACCGGAAAACGGCTCATCAACAGCTCGCTCACCGGTGCTGAGTTCGACCAGGAGAGGCCGAGATCGCCCTGGACGGCCCCCAGCAGCCAGCTCCCGAACTGGACGAGAACCGGGCGATCCAGGCCGAGATCCTGGCGGAACGCCGCGTACGCCTCATCGGTCGCTGTCTCCCCGAGACGGACCACCGCCGGATCGACGGCAGTGAGCTGCAACAGCAGGAAGGCGGTGAAGCTGGCGACGAAGACCAACGGGATCAGAGCCGCGAGACGGCTCAGCGCTACACGGAACACCGATCAGTCCAGGGTGATGTCGTACGGCTTGGGCAGATTGTCCGACGGGGAGAGCTCCGCACCCGAGACATGCTCGGCGGCGACGATCACCGGAATCTGGTGGGCGACGACCATCAGATAGCCCTGTTCGGTGAGATACGAGTAGACATCACGCCACCCCTCGGCCTGGCCCTCCTCGGTCTCGGCAGTCAAGGCGATGTCGGCGAGTTCGGCGACATCGCCGCGATCGGTTCCCAGCGGATCGTAGGGGCTGCCGGGAGCATGACGCTCGTCGTAGTGGGACTCAGCCGTGAACCCACGAGCGAGCGTGACCGCCATGGCCGTCGTGCCGTTCCTCATCACGTCGGCGAGGGTGCCCGGCTCGACCTGGTCGATCGTGACGTCGACACCGATCTCGGCCCACATCTGCTGCACCGACTCCGCGATCTCGGTGATCGCGCCGAAGCTGGGGAATGTCACCGAGAAGCCGTCCTCGTAGCCGGCCTCGGCCAGGAGCCGCTCGGCCTCCTGGGGGTCGTAGGCGAGGTCTTCGAGATCCTCGTCGTAGTACGGCGTATCGGACAGCCAGAAGCTGGGACTGGGATCGCCGTGACCGAACTGCAGACCGTCCACGACGGCCTCGCGGTCGATCGCCAGGTTGAGTGCCCGACGGACCCGTTCGTCTCCCATCGGCTCGATCAGGGTGCCATCGGTGTCCATGATCTGGATGTAGTAGACATTGGCATTGGCGCGCTCGATCAGCTGCAGCGCTCCGCCGTCGAAGGTCGAACGATCGGCCTCGCTCCGCATCTCGATGATGTCTACCTGCCCGTCGAGAACCGCATTGGTCGCCGCCGAGGCATCCTCCAGCGCGCGGATCTCCACGGTCTCGACGCCGACTCGATCGGCATCCCAGTAGTCCGGGTTGGCGCGGTAGACCTGCACCTCGCCCGCATTCGAGGCCGACGCGTCATAGGTCCATCCTCCGGCACCGATCGGCGTCGTCTCCGGATTCGCGTCGAAGGACGCCGGGCTCATCATCATGCCGGGCAGCCGGCTGAGCTGAGAGAGCATGTCGGTCGTCGGCTCGGAGAGATTCAACCGCACCGTCGAGTCGTCGATCTCCTCGACGGTGGCGATATTGCCGTAGAACGCCGCGGAGGGGCTCGCCTCCATGTCCATGCCGCGCTCGAAGTTCGCGACCACGGCGGCGGTGTCCATGGGCTCGCCGTCGCTGAACACGACATCGGGACGCAGCTGCAGATCGAAGGTCACCGGATCGACGATCTCCCACTCCTCGGCGAGCCCGGGTGCGAAGGTCCCATCGGGCTCGGCATGGATCAGCGTGTCGAAGACGGGGTTCACGTAGTACTCCTGCGCCACTGCCGCCATCTGCGGGTCCAGAGTCTGCAGATGGGTCGCCGCCCCGATCGTGAGCGTGTCGTCGCCCGACGACCCCGAACCTCCGCCAGAGCACGCCGTGAGGAGGAGCGCGGCGCTGAGAGCACCCGCCAGAGCCCGGAGGCCCCGGGGGGAACACTGTGATCGGTGAGTCTTCATGACACTCCTTGCTGATGAATCGGTCGCTGGCGGGAGTCGGTCGGAAAGGGGTCCCGCACAGATCGGAAGGTCGGGACGATCACGATGCCGGTCGGACATCAGATCACTCCCTTCGCGTGTAGCGCGCGGATCTCGTCGGCGGTGAGCCCCGCCAGATCGGCCAGCACGGCATCGGTGTGCTCGCCCAGCGCGGGCGCCGGGGATCGCAGCGAACCCGCGAAGCCGGAGAACACCCCGGCGGGCGACTGCATGCGTCGCCGGCGGCCGCTGCCGTCGGGGAACTCCACGACCGAGCCGCGGGCCCGGATGTGCGGATCGGCGAAGATCTGCTCGGCCGAGTTCACCGGCCCGGCCGCGATCCCCGCGTCGACCAGGATCTCCATGAGCGGATCCAGATCGTACGAGGCCACGAAGTCGTGGACACGCGACTCGATCTCCTGACGGTGCGCCACCCGCTGGGCCATGTCGGTATATCCGGCCAGCTCGTCCACGCCCATCACCTTCACCAGTCGCCGCCACATCTGATCGGTGGAGGCCGGCAACGCCAACCACCGGCCATCGCGGGTCCGATACAGGTTGTTCGGGCTGATGTGCGGGTTCTCATTCCCCTGCCGGCCGATGCTGTGGCCGGTGACGTCGTAGTCGACGAGGAAGTCCTCCATCATGCGCAGCAGCGGCTCATAGAGTGCGAGGTCGACGAGCTGAGGCTCGCCGGTCGCCTCGTGCTGTCGCAGAGCCAGCATGGCCGCGAAGGCGGCGTAGATCCCGGTGACTCCGTCCGCGACCGGGTAGCCCGCGAAGATCGGCGGCCGATCCGGCTCCCCCGTTCGATGAGTGAGGCCGGCGAAGGCCTCGGCCACCCGCGCGAAACCGGGACGCTCCGCATACGGTCCGGTACGCCCGAAGGCGCTGACGTGCACCATCACGAGGCCGGGGTTGAATGCCAGCAGATCGTCGAAGTCAACACCGAAGCGACGCAGGGTCCCCGGACGGAAGTTCGTCACGACGATGTCGACGGCGGCCGCCAGTCGTCCCACCACCTCTGCGGCGCCGGGCTGGTGCAGGTCCACCGTGACGCTCCGCTTGTTGCGCCCGAGGACCGCCCACTGTGCGGACACCTCGTCGACCATCGGCGGGTACGAACGAGCGGGGTCACCGCGCCGCGGCTCCTCGATCTTGATGACCTCGGCACCGAACTCGCCCAGCAGCGATGACGCCAGTGGGCCGGCCAGAATCGTGGACATGTCCAGGACCGTCACGCCGTGCAGCGGAGCGTCCGTCATCATCGGTGCCTTTCGATCGCCGTCGACCCCACTGGTGTGAGGCGCGTCACCAGCGACTATCTCGGAGATGAGCGCGGCAGGGAACTGGGCAAGACCTTCCAAGAGTGAGAGGTTTCACCTATCAACCACCGAGAGCGTCAGCCGCTCCGCTCCCGCGACGACACCCAGTGATACGCGAGCAGTACGGGAAACCCGGCGTCGAAAAGCGCGAGGCCTACAGGCAGTCGCTTTCACGAAGACGGCCGACGAGCTATCATCCTGCGATGCGAGTCGAGCGTGCGCGGTACTTCCTGGCCGCTGTCGAGACCGGTTCCCTACGTGCCGCCGCCGCCCGCTGCGGCATCAGCCAACCCGCCCTCGGCCAACAGATCGACCTGCTCGAAGAGGAACTGGACGTGGTCCTGCTGACGCGCAGCCGGTCGGGCGTGAGGCCGACCCCCAGCGGCCAGGAGCTCTTGCAGCCCCTGGCGCGCCTCGTGGCAGCCGAGGAGGACGTGTACGAGGCGGCGACCGAATCGGGCGGCTCCTACCGCGGACGGGTGGCGATCGGGGCGATATCCGTGGTCGTGGAGACGGTCATCGCACGCGTGATCGGCCGACTGCACGAGCAGCACCCCGGACTGCGCTTCACGCTCAGCGAGGCCGGCTCCGTCGCGATCGAGGCGAGCGTGGCCGCCGGCGATCTCGATTTCGGCCTCGTCACCATGCTCGCCGAACCACCGGCGGCGACCATCGAGCGGACACTTCTCCTACAGGTGCCGATCGGGGTCATCGTGCGGATCGATCACCTGCTGGCCGATCGGGAGAGCGTCGAGTGGGGCGACCTCGAGACCTGGCCCATCGTCACGATGCGCGAGGGCACCGTCATGTGGGAGCGACTACATGCCGACGTGCCCAATCCGGATGTCGTCGTGCAGGCCATGTCCGACCGCTCGGTCAAGGTGATGGTGGCCCACGGAGCCGGCATCGGCATCCTCGGACCCTTCCACACCTCGGCCGACGTGTCCGGACTGCGTTGGATCCCGATCCGCAACACCCCGGCGATACGGATCGGCCTGGTCCAGCGGCGCGACAGCCGACCCTCGCCCTCAGCCCTGACCGTACGCCGACTCATCACCGAGCGCGTCACCGAACTCCTGGCCTCGACCGTCACGGAGAACCATCATCACGGCCCCGGGCACTGACTCGTCACCGCGCGCCTGCCGGCTCGTCATCGCGCGCCTGCCGGGACGTGCGGGCCACCTCAGTGGAGGGTGAAGGGCGCCCACCACACGAGATAGACGCCGGCGACCGCCGGCAACAGCCCGAAGGCGAGCCAGAGCACGGACAACGGTGAACGGCCGAGGATGACCCGCGAGATCGCGACCGTCAGCAGGCCCGCCAAGGCCGTCATCACCAGCATCAGCACCGCCTCGGGCATCCGCCCGTCCTCGGCCAGATACTGACCGACCAGCGGGAGTGCCACCACGCCGTGCAATGCGATCGCCAGGAAGCCGATCACCGTCACCCGACGGCGGACACGGTCGAGGGATTCGAGCTCCTCGGCCACTACCGGCGGACTCGACCCATTCTCACCCATCACGGACCTCTCGACGATTGATACTTAGCGTACCAAGCGTTTGCGAACCGCCCATCGCGCGACCCCGGCACCGCAGGCGACACCAACGGTGTTCGCAAGCACATCGATCACCGAACCCGTCCGGTCCAGCGGCGTCGCCGTCTGCACCACCTCGATCACCACCGATATCAGTGCGCCGGCGACCACCACTCTCGCCACGGGCCACCCGGGCAACCACCAGGCGGCCAACCATCCGAACGGCACGAACAGCGCCACATTCGCCGCCACCTCGATCAACGCATAAGCCGAGGAAGGAGCGATCCCGAGCGCCGCGGCCAACCCCCGGGTCAGCCGCCAGTCGACCACCCCGAGACCGGCATCGACATGCGAAGGCCACCAGGCGATCGACGCCAGCGCCACCAGATAGCTCGCGCCGAGCACGATGAGCACCCACGGCCGACCGCGAACCATGTCCTGAGCCTAGAGCGTGCCCGATGACCCGATCGCAGACATGGCTGAGGGCGGGACCAGCACGGTCCCGCCCTCAGTCACCGCCTTAGCGCAGCGTCAGCCCCTGTGCGCGCGAACGCGCGATCAGGAACGCGCCACCGAGCAGGAGCAGCAGCGCCCAGCCCGCGACGCCACCGGCGACATTCGCGCCCGTGTTCGGCAGGCGATCTCCGCCGGTGCGATCGCGATCGCCCCCACGACCGTCGTCCGAACCGCCGCCACCGCCGCCGTTGTCGCCATCATCACCGCCGCCATCGGCCTGGGTGATGAGGATCGAGGTCCAGCCCAGCAGCGCCTCGCTGCCTTCGGCGTAGACCGCCAGACGATGCTCGCCGACCAGACCGTCCGGCAGCGTGACCTGGATCGTGCGGTTCTCGCTCACCGTGAACGCACCGAGATACGTCGGCTCGGAGAACGCCCAGACGCCCACCCGGCTGCCGGGCTCCGCGTCGGGGACGACCAGCTCGATCGTGGACCCCTCGACCGCCGAGTCGGGACCGGTGACCCCGCCGCGGTTGTCGTCATTGAGCTCATCCTCCGAGGGCGGCTCCGCCGGGATCGTCGGATTCGGGTTCGGATCCGCCACGACCGTGAACGTCGCCTCGGCGCTGACATCGCCCACCGCCGCCGTGACGGTGTGCTGGCCGATGCTCGCATTCTCCGAGGTCAGCTGCGCGCCGGCGCGACCCTGCTCGTCGGCCACCACGCGGACGGCCTCGTCGCCTCCGACGCTGAAGACGACCTCGTCGCCTGCGAACCAGCCGGTCGAGGCGACCGCCACGCCCGTGTCTCGCGCCTCGGACTGCGTGATCGTCTCCGGGGTCACCGTGACCTTCGGGTCACGCACTGCCGGGTCGGCCGTCACGGTGACATTCGCCGCATCCCGGCCGGCCGCGCTCTCCGCCGCCAGCGTCACGGTGCCCGGCTGGTGCTGGCCCTTGTAGGTGTACGAGAACGCACCCTCGCCGTTCGCCTCGACGGTGTCCACAGCGGTGTCATTCGCCGTGATCGCCACCTGGGCGTTCGCGCCGAAGTTCTCACCGGAGAAGGTCACGCCACCGGACGCCAGCTCCGAGACGGTGACCGAACCCGGCGCGACCTTCACCGCCGGGTCGGGTTCCGGCTCCGGATCGGCCGTCACGGTGAGATTCGCCTGCGCCGACCAGTCGCCGCTCACGAGCGCGACCGGATAGGTGCCGGGCGCCATGCCGCTGCGGGTCAGGGTGTAGTCGACCGCTCCGTTCGCCCCTGAACGGGCTGTGGCGACGGTGTCGCCGTCGAAGCGCACCTCGACATCGGCATTCTCCGGGAAGCCGGTACCGCTCACCGTCACGCCGTCACCGGCGAGGGCCGACTGCGTCAGCGAGGTGGGATCGAGTGTGACCTTGGGGTCGTAGACCGGCGCATCGGCGGTGACCGTGACACTCGCGGAGTCCTGACCAGCGGCGCTCGAGGCGCCCAACGTCAGTGTGCCCGCCTCATGCTGACCCTTGTACGTGTACGAGAACGCGCCGTCGCCATTGGCCTCGATGGTCTCGACCGCGGCACCGTTCGCCGTGATCGCCACCTGCGCATTCGCACCGAAGTCCGCGCCCGAGAACACGACACCATCGGACGCCAACTGCGACACCGACACCGAACCCGGCGCCACGCTCACCGACGGATCGGGCTCCGGCTCCGGATCAGCGGTGACCGTGAGGTTGCCGTCGACACTTCCATCGTCGGACGAGAGCTGCACCGGGTACGAGCCCGGGGCGAGAGGACCGTTGTAACCGAAGCTGACCGACCCGTTGCCTTCAGCATCCTTGGTCTCGACCTGCGATCCAGCGACCGTGAGGGTCACCGCCGAACCGGCGATGAAGTCGCCGCCGTTGATCTGGACTCCGTTATTCGACAGCTCGGACTCCGTCACCGAGGACGGCTCGATGCTGATCGTCGGGTCGATCGGATCCGGGTCTCCGCCACCGTCGGGACCCTGGGCCGTCCAGTTGAAGACGTACGGACCGCAGCTGCCGAGCGGCAGGCCCCGTGCCTGTCCCGTCCCCTGTGCGGATCCATCCGCGTTCACGGTGCCGGTCAGCGTGAACTCGAAAGGCATCGAGCTGTCTTCGGGGTACACCCATGTGACCGAGAATGGTTCGCCTGCCGACACCTGCGTAGCAGGCATCGCGGCCCACGGAACAGGGATGATGTCGAAACCGCTCTGGCAGTAGCTGGTCGTGCTGAAGCCGCTCATGTTGCCGTTGGCATCGATCTGGAAGTTGACCGTCGCGCCGTTGTACGCCGTGCTGGTGCCGGTATACGAACCCGCGGGTGGCGCCTCAGCGGCCGTCGCGGGTGGGGTGAGCGTCAGCGCCACGAGGGCGATGATCATGCCGAAGACGCCGAACCGGCCGAATCGCCGCCGGAGGCGGTCGGCCGTGGTCGTTCGCCGGTGCTGAGACACGGGGGACCTTTCGTCACAAAACGGAGCGCCACGTGGTCGACTCACCCCGGGCACCGAACCCGATCACGCTACGAAGTGGGACGCCGGCTCCGGTACCCGTATTTCTACGGGTATCAGAATTCGACCCACCTATGAGATGATGTCGATTCGGACCGTGGCGTCCGTCCGGGAGCATGGGGGATACTTGATCGGTCGTCATGAGGAGCGGGTCTTCCTCCTCGGACAGTTGCATGCCCCGCCCTCCGCGCCACCCCGCATCATCCTGGTCGACGGCCCGATGGGATCGGGCAAGACCGCCCTCGTGACCTCGGCGCTCGCTGAAGTCGGGCGTCCGGTGCTGCTCGCCCGCGCCGATCGATTCGCCGGCGCCTCCCCCTTGGCCAGCGCCCGCCCCGTCATCGAGAACCTGCTGGACGCCGATCTGCAGCAGCTGATCGAGGAGCGCTCGCTGCGCGGGATCCTGCGCGAGTGCATCACTGCGCTGCGCGAACGAGATGTCATCATCACGATCGACGATGCTCAGTGGCTGGACCCGATGTCGAGCCAGTTCTTCGCCGACCTGGTGAGCGGTACCGCACCGCTCACCGTGGTGCTCGCCTACCGGCAGGCGATGGCTCCAGCCCGGCTCATCGACACCGCTCGCTCTGCCGGAGCGAGTATCGAACATCTCACCGTCGGACCGCTGGCCGATCCGGACATCGCGACCCTCTCCGCCGGGGTGACCACCGAGCAGCAACAGATCATCATCGAGACAGCGGACGGCAATCCGCTCTTCGCCCGGACACTGCGCGCCGCCTTCCTCCGTCACCCTGAAGCCACCAGGCTCGACGAGGTGCTCCCGCTGGGCCGTGGCCCACGGTCCGAGCTGCTCCGCTCGGTCGTCAGCGCGGATGTGCGGGCCCTCCCAGCAGGTGCTCGCCGCACCCTCGAGGCGGTCGCGGTGCTCGGCGCTGCCGATCCGGTTCGTCTGGCCGCGCTCACCGGAGGCGATGTCTCAGAGGATCTCGCGCTGCTGCGCCGGCACGGCCTGATCGATGATGAGTCGAGCGAGGCCATCCATCCGGTCGTGCGCTCCAGCACCTATCAGTCCGCCGCGGAGGACGACCTCGCCGACCTGCATCGTCGTGCCGCCGCGCTTCCGGGCACCAACCCGCTCGAGAGCGCCGAGCATCTCTCACGACTCCGCTCGCATCTCACCAGCGACGACCTCTCCGTTCTCTTGGACACCGCCGAGCATGCCCTCGGCACGGATCCCGCTAGTGTCGAACGCTGGCTGCGCGCCTCACTGCACCTGCACGAGCCGAGCCGGGATCTGCTGCTGGCCCGCGCGCTCGCGCTGGGCGGCCGCGTCGACGAGGCCGCGCCGCTGCTGGAGCCGCTGCTCGATCTCCCCGGCCACGGCGCCGAGGCACGGGCGCTGCTCGCGCACGCGCTGCGGATGTCGGGGCAACCCGATGAGGCGCACGAGGTCCTCTCCTCCTATGCCGGACCCCGCATCCCCGCCCTGCTGCTGGAACTCGCCGCCACCAGTTCACTCACCGATGGCCACGACCCCGCCGATCCTCTGCTGATCGAGCTGTCGGCGGCGCACGGCGAGCCCTACGCCAGCGCGAGTGCGGCGCTCCGCACGATCGCGCTCCTCAACACGGGCAATATCGGAGCCGCGCGGCGCGAGTTCGACGGCGTCCTGGCGGCGATGCTCGCACGCCCGGCCGAGGAGCTGCGCGAGGTGATGGACGCCGCGGCCTGCGCCGTCTGGTGCGCGTACATGCTCGACGAGCTGCCTCAGGGCATCGAGCTCGGGGAACGCATGCTGCGGATCGCCCGGCGCTTCGGCCGGATGAGCGTGCAGCCGCTGCTCTACTGCGCCCTGGCCTTCTGCCTCACCCAGGCCGGTCGTCTCGAAGATGCCGATGCCGCCGCCGATCTGGCGGTCGAGACCGCTGAGCGCTATCGGGTTCCCGATATCGTCGCGATGGCTCGGGTGGCGCAGGCACTCTCCGCCTTCCTGCAGCAGGACATGGATCTGCTCCGCGAACGCCGCGATGCGCTCCAGGCGAGCCCCTTGCCAGCGGTGCGCTGGTGGCGGCGCACCGCTCAGTCCGCGCTCGCCCGGACGAGCGCGATGCTCGGAGAGCCGATCCCTCACGTCCTCGTCACCGACCCTCCCGATGTCACGACGCCCTTGCGCTATGCCGATGCGGGGACGGTCGCGCTCTTCGACGGCGATAACGAGGCTGCCCGCCGCTACTACGAGGAAGGCCGACAGCTCGCCCTCGAGTACGGGGTGGCGAGCCAGTCGGCCCTCCTCGGCGTCCTGCTGTCGGGAGTCATCGCGGGCGACGGACCGGCATCGGCCGCCAGGGCCATCGATCTCCTGGAGGAGGCGCGCGACAGCTTCGAGCGGCTGGGGATGCCGTGTCATCTGTCCATGGCCCTCGGCAATCTGCAACGGCTGCGCGCCAGTGCCACCGGCGAGGCCCTCAATGCGTTGACGCCGCGCGAGACCGAGGTGGCCGACCTGCTCGCCGATGGCAAGACCAATCAGCAGATCGCCGACGCCCTCGTCATCAGCCGGCGGACGGCCGAGGAGCACGTCGCCAATGTGCTGCGCAAGCTCGGCCTGTCGTCACGGCACGGGGTGCTGTCCGCGCTGCGCGGACGCTAGCGCGCCTCAGAGCCCGAGACCGCGCCCCACGATCTCCTTCATGATCTCGGTCGTGCCGCCGTAGATCGTCTGGATCCGCGAGTCCAGGAACGCCTTCGAGATCGGGTACTCGGTCATATAGCCGTAGCCGCCGTGCAGCTGCAGGCAGCGGTCGGCGGTCTTGGTCTGCAGCTCGGTGCTCCACCACTTGCCCATCGCCGCATCCTGCACCGTCAGCTTCTTGTCATTGAGCAGCTCGATGGACTTGTCGACGAAGACCTGGGCGATCTGCTGCTCGGTCTCCAGCTCGGCGAGCGCGAAGCGGGTGTTCTGGAATTTGCCGATCGGGCGACCGAAGGCGTCGCGGTTCTTGACGTAGTCGAGCGTCATGTCGAGCATCTGCCGGCAGGCCGCCGCCGCCACGACCGAGATCGTGAGGCGCTCCTGGGGCAGCTTCTCCATCAGATAGATGAAGCCCTGGCCCTCCTGTCCGAGCAGGTTCTCCTTCGGCACGCGCACATGGTCGAAGAAGAGCTCGGCGGTGTCCTGGGCCTTCAAGCCGATCTTGTCGAGATTGCGGCCCCGCTCGAAGCCCTCCATCCCGCGCTCGACCGCGATGAGGGAGACACCCATCGCTCCGGCCTCCGGGTCGGTCTTGCACGCCACGATCACCAGATCGGCGAGGATGCCATTGGAGATGAAGGTCTTGGAGCCGTTGAGCACGTAATGGTCGCCGTCGAGCTTGGCGGTGGTCCTGATGCCCTGCAGATCCGATCCGGCGACCGGCTCGGACATCGCGATGGCCGTGATGAGCTCGCCGGTGCAGAACTTCGGCAGCCAGCGCTGCTTCTGCTCCTCGGTCGCATAGCTGAGCAGATAGGCGGACACGAGGTCGGTGTGCAGGGCGAAGCCGACGCCGCTCGCGCCGACGCGGGTGAGTTCCTCCTGCACGATCGCGTTGTAGCGGAAGTCATCGACTCCGCCGCCCCCGTACTCCTCGGGCATCATGAAGCCGAGGATCCCCAGCTCGCCGGCCTTGAGCCACAGCTCGCGCGGCACGATCGAGTCGGCCTCCCACTGCTCGTGGTGGGGGACGATCTCCTTCTCACAGAAGGCCCGCACCATGGCGCGGAAGTCGTCGTGCTCAGCCTCGAAGATGGTGCGTTCCATAGGTCATTCCTCAGTTCTGGACGGCGACGCCGTCGGCGATCAGCGCATCGACATCGTCGATACCCCACGCGGCGAGCGCCTCGCGGGTGTTCTCCCCCGGGCGGGCCGGCGGGGTGGTCAGGGTGGCGGGAGTGGCCGAGAAACGGGGGGCGGGAGCGGGCTGCACGAGCCCCTCGTGTTCCAGATAGGTCCCGCGCGCCTGATTGTGCGGATGCTCCGGGGCCTCGGCGAGCGGTACGACCGGCGCGACACAGGCATCCGTCGGTGCGAAGATCTCGGTCCATTCGGCCTGGGTCTTGGTGCCGAAGACCTCGGCCAGCCGCTCGCGCAGTGCGGGCCAGGCCGAGGGGTCGTTGCGGTCCGGCAGGTCGGTGACGCCGTGCGCGGTGAGCATGTCCTCCATCGCGGACCAGAACTGGGGTTCCAGGCCACCGACGCTCATCCACCGGCCGTCGGAGGTCGCATACACGTCGTAGAACGGGGCGCCGGTATCGAGCAGATTGGTGCCGCGCTGGGAGTTCCAGCCTCCGGACTGCTGCATCGCGACGGTCATGGAGAGCAGGTGGGCGACACCGTCGGTGATCGCGGCATCGACGACCTGACCTTCGCCCGTGGCGCGAGCATGGGTCAATGCGGCGAGGACCCCGGCCACCAGGTACACGGCACCGCCGCCGAAGTCGCCGAGCAGGTTGAGGGGCACCTGCGGCGGCCCTCCCGCGCGGCCGATCGGATCGAGACCGCCGGCGACCGAGATGTAGTTGATGTCGTGCCCGGCCTGCTGGGCGAGAGGCCCGTCCTGGCCCCATCCGGTCATGCGTCCGTAGACGAGACGGGGGTTGCGCGCGTGGCAGTCGGCCGGTCCGAGGCCGAGACGTTCGGTGACGCCGGGGCGGAATCCCTCCACCAGGATGTCGGCGCGCTCGACCAGCCGCAGCACCGTCTCGCGGCCTCGGTCGGCCTTGAGATCGATGGCCGCGCTGAGCCGGCCCCGGGCCAGGATGTCCCGGTCGGCGGGGGCCACGCTGAGCGCGCCTCCCCCCGGTCGGTCGACGCGGATGACCTCGGCGCCGAGGTCGGCGAGCATCATCGCGGCGAAGGGCCCGGGGCCGATGCCGACGAGCTCGACGACGCGGACACCGGCGAGCGGTCCGGAGGTGGTGGAGGTCGCGGTCACAACAGTGACACTAACACTGTCACTGTCTTCACGGGGTGCGCCTGAACGGCGATGTGGAGGCACACTAGAATCCCGACGTGATCCGCCTGCTGCTCGCCGCTGTCATCGGAGTCGGAATCGGGGGCGCGGTCGCGCAGGCGCTCACCCACGATCCCCGCTACATCATCTACTGGACCGTGGCCCTGCCCCTGGCCATCCTGGGCGGCACACTCGTCGGCATCGGCGGCTCATTGCGCGGCCTGGCCGGCCCGCCACAGGAGCAGCTCGACGCCGCCAGGGCCGCGGGCCGACTGTCCGCGGCCCGTATCGACTCCATCACCCAGACGGGGACGCAGATCAACGACGTCCCCGTCTGCGAGCTGGGCCTGACGGTGGCGTCCCGCGACCGGGGCGCCTATCGCACCACCCTGCGTCGCCTCGTGCCGATGATCGAGGCACCGCAGTTCCAGCCCGGCACCGCGCTGTCGGTGGTACGGGTCCGTGAGGACGAGCCCGCCGTCGCCATCGTTCCCGACGGCCTGCCCCATCTGCACGAACGGGTCGCTCGCCTGCCGAAGGCGGCCGACGTGCCGGTGTGGTCCGGGGAGACGTCCGCGGGCCCGCGCTCGCTGATCTCGACCGGACACAAGGGCCGAGGACGGCGGCGGCTCGCGTACGCCGCGCTCGCCCTGGCCGGCCTCGCCGTGGTGGTCGTCCCGGCGCGCACAGAGCTCGCGCTCGCCCCCGCTGCCCACCTCACCCGCGCCCCCACCCCCCCCTA
>JAEZEJ010000082.1 GCA_023417775.1 Actinomycetes bacterium
GGCGCGCCGGGGGGGGGCCCCCGCGACGGTGGGGCGGGAACGCACATATCGCATCCCTCCACTGCACAACGTCCGTCCGGCTCTGTCCACGCGAGCGGCTTGCCAGGCAGGCGATCCGCCTGCGAGATCAGGGCGAATGGGGGATCCGACGGGTCGGGCATCATGATGCACTAGAGGAGCACTATCATGCACTCATGACCGGTGTGGACGACTTGGCGCGAGTGATCGGCGAGCGGATCCGCCAGGAGCGGCTGGCCCGACGGTGGACCCTCGACCAGCTGGCGGCGGCTGCCGGGGTGAGTCGGCGCCTGATCGTCACTCTCGAGCAGGGCGCCGCGAACCCGAGTGTGGGCACACTGCTGCGGCTGAGCGAAGCGCTCGGCGTGGGCCTTCCGGCGCTCGTCGAGCCACCGTCGAACGGTGCGGTGAAGGTGACCCGGCGCGGTGAGGGGGCGGTGTTGTGGACCGGGGCCGCAGGAGGCCGAGGCGTGCTGGTCGCCGGTACGGAATCGCCGGATGTCGTGGAGCTGTGGGATTGGACCTTGGGCCCTGCCGAACGCCATGTCAGCGAGGCTCACGCGGCCGGAACCAGGGAGCTGCTGCAGGTGATCGAGGGCGGTCTCGTGGTCGAGGTCGACGACGATGTTCACGTGCTGGCGACGGGGGATGCCATCACCTTCCCCGGCGATCTCCAGCACGCCTATGCGAACCCGGGTGATGCGGTGGTGCGGTTCGGTCTGGCGGTGTTCGAGCCCGGAGTCGGATCGTCCGCAGGGGAACCGTGACGCGCGCCCCGGTCCCGCCGTGGGCGATGGCGGTCACGGCGATGATGTCGATCCAGTTGGCCTCGGCGCTCTCGGTCGGCCTGATCGAACGCGTCGGTCCGGGAGGGGCGGCGTGGCTGCGCTTGAGCATGGGAGCACTGATCCTGGTGCTGGTCGCTCGTCCACCGCTCCGATCGATCCGTCCGGGCGATGTGCTGCCGCTGCTCGGTCTGGGGGCGGCCACGGGGTTGATGACGGTGGCCTTCCTTTCCGCGATCGACCGCATCCCGCTGGGTACCGCGGTGGCGATCGAGTTCCTCGGTCCGTTGACGGTGGCCGCGGTGAGGAGCGGCAGCAGGCGCATGGTGGCCTGGCCCGGCCTGGCGCTGATCGGGGTGGTGCTGCTCACGGAGCCCTGGCATGGCGGGGTCGACAGCCTGGGGGTAGGTTTCGCCGTCCTCGCCGGGATCGGGTGGGGGACGTACATTCTGCTGACGCAGAAGGTCGGTGACCGGTTCTCGGGAATCAGCGCGCTCTCGATGACGGTGCCGGTCGCGGCGGTGGCGGCGGCACTCGTGGGTGTCCCACAGGCTGCGGGCGATCTGGACGCGGGGGTGATTCTGGCGGCGACGGGATTGGCTCTGCTCGCGCCGGTGCTGCCGTTCGGCCTGGAGATGCTGGCGCTGCGCCGGATGACGCCGACGGCCTTCGGCACGTTGATGGCGCTCGAGCCGGCCTTCGGCGTGCTGCTCGGGCTCGTGGTGCTCGGCCAGGCGCCGTCAGTGTTGCAGCTGCTCGGCATCGCGCTGGTGGTTCTCGCCGGTGCGTGCGCGCAGCGGCGGGGCATCCGCGCTCTCGACGTTCCGATAGCCGAGTCGTGATGGAGGGGGCGACGCGGATGGAGCGTTCGGTGCAGATGTCCTCGTATCGTTCGGCGGCGTGTTCGGGTTCGGCCATCGCGACACGACACGTCAACCACGACCGCAGCTCGCCGACCGTGTGGGACTCGGCCTAGGCCGCGATCCGAGCCGCGAGCTCATGGCCCGTCGCCTCGATCCCATCGACCTACCGCAACTCCTCCGCCGCCACACTCCGAGCAGCTCGACCAGCCTGGCATCGGAGGTAGCAACGATCATGATCACCATCTATGCGAGGCCACCGACATTTTCGGCCACATTCTCGGCAGGTGCGGATTCGGGTAGGGTGCCTGCATGATCGGAGCAGGGATCGGCGTCGGCGTGGCCATCGGGGTGGCTCTCTGGCTCATCACGGACAGTGCAGTGTGGATCGGCGCCGGGATCGCCATCGGTGTCGCGATCGGAGCCGGATTCGACCAGCGTTCCTCGTCGGAGGACGACGAGGAGTAACGGCTTCAGACGGAGACCACGGTGACGTTGACGCCGTGGTCCTGGATGTCGCCGACGTGATCGGCATCGACGCCCTCGTTCGTGATGACGACATCGACATCGCTCAAGGGCGCGACGCGGGCGAACTCCTCGCGACCGAACTTGGAGGAGTCGGCGAGCACGATCGCCGAGCGGGCGGCGTGCATGAGCTTGGACTTGACGGCCGCTTCGGCGACATTGTGCGTGGTGATGCCGTGCCGGACGTTGACGCCGTCGACGCTGAGGAAGACGGTGTCGAGGGTGAGCTTGTCGATCAGCTCCTCCGTCCACGGACCGACAGCCGAGCGTGAATTGGCCACGACCTGGCCCCCCAGCAGGTGCACGCTGACATGCGGGTGGCCGGCCAGCATGCCGGCGACGACGAGCGAGTAGGTCACGACCGTCAGGTGACGGTCGGGTCCGATCTGCTCGGCGAGCTTGATCGTCGAGGTGCCCGCGTCGATGGCGATCGTGGAGTCCTCCTCGACCAGGTCGAGAGCGGCCCGGGCGATCGCGGCCTTCTCCTCGGCGAAGAGATTCTGTCGCCCGGCGTCGGTCACCGGTGCCGCGAAGGACGTGCGTTCGACGCGGACCGCTCCGCCGTGGGTGCGGCGCAGCAGGCCGCGGCGCTCCAGCTCGCTGAGATCGCGGCGGATCGTCTCGGGGGTGACATCGAAGCTCGTGGCGAGCTCATGCACGGTCACGCGATCGTGCTGGCGGACAGCCGCGGCGATCTCCCGGTGGCGCTCGGTGGCGTACATGCTCCACATCATGCCATATCGGAACCAAACGCAGATCACTATTGACTTGTTTCTGTCCGTACGTGTCTACTTGTGTCCGTTACGTTGTCACGTGCGTCACACTGCGGTCCGCGACCGCGACGCACCGAGCGAGGGTGAGGCGAATGAAGCAAGCGGTCTACCACGGCATCGAGGATGTCCGGATCACCGAGGTCGAGATCCCGACGCCGGGCCCCGGCGAGGTCGTGGTGCAGAACAAGGTCACGCTGACCTGCGGTACGGACGTCAAGATGTTCATGCGCGGCTATCGGTACGATCCGCCGCACCTGATCGGGCACGAGGCCGCCGGCATCGTCCACGCCATCGGCGAGGGCGTGACCCGGTTCTCGGTGGGAGACCGTGTCGTGGCGCACAACACCGCCCCCTGTCACCAGTGCTACTACTGCAAGAAGGGCAACCACTCCATGTGCGTGGACCTGCCCTCCAATCTCGGCGCCTATGCCGAGTACCAGCTCATCCCCGCCACTATCGTCCGCGAGACGATGTTCCGGCTGCCCGATGACATGCCCTATGAGCAGGCCGCGCTGACCGAACCGCTCGCCTGCGCGGTCTATGGCACGGCGATGGTCCCGATCGAGCTCGGCGACACGGTCGTGGTCAACGGCTGCGGCCCCATCGGCCTGATGTTCGTCCGTCTCGCGCATCTGCGCGGCGCTCGGGTCATCGCCACCGATGTCAACGAGAAGCGCCTGCAGCTCGCCACGAAGCTCGGGGCCCAGCACGTCGTCGCGATCACCGAGGGGATCGACCAGGTCGCCGCGGTACGCGCCTTCACCGAGGACGAGCGGGGTGTCGACATCGCGATCGAGGCCGCCGGCCTCCCGCAGGTCTGGGAGCTGGCCTTCGACATGGTGTGCCCAGGAGGCACGGTGCTCTTCTTCGGCGGAACCAAGAAGGACACCTCGGTGACGCTGGACTGCACGCGCTTCCACTACGACCAGATCACCGCGAAGGGCGTCTTCCACACCACCCCGATCCACGTGCGCGCGGCCTTCGAGCTGCTGAGCATGGGCGCGATCCGCCACGAGGACTTCGTCCAGAACTCCTACGAGCTCGATGATCTGGAGTCGGCGCTGCGCGAGCACGCGCGCGGCGATGTCATCAAGAACGTCATCCGGTACGACTCATGAACGCGACCAGCCTGCTGCACCCCGACTTCGTCCGCACCGGTGTCGTCACATCGTCGGCCACCGAGCTGCTGCGCTCGATGGCCGAGGAACTGCGGGAGCGCGGGACCGTCAAGGACAGCTTCGCCGATGCGCTGCTGGCACGCGAGGAGAAGTTCCCGACGGGTCTGCCGACCGCGCCGATCGGCGTGGCGATCCCGCATACCGATGTCGAGCACGTCAACGAGTCCTTCGTCAGCGTCGCTCGTCTGGACCAGCCCGTCGCGTTCCATCAGATGGGCGCCAACGCCCAGACCGTGGACGTGTCCCTCGTCGTGATGCTCGCGCTGGCCGACAGCGCGGCACAGCTGCCCATGCTCCAGTCGCTCATCGGCATGTTCTCCGATGCGGCGACCATGAGCGCCATCGTCGAGGCGGAGGGGAGCCGCGAGCTCCACGACGTCTTCGCCGCCACCATCTCCTGATCCGACATCTCCTGATCCGAAAGTACGAGGTTCCGACCTATGAAGACCATCATCGTGGCCTGCGGGGGAGGTATCGCCACGTCGCAGACCGTCGCCGTGAAGCTCGGCAATCTGCTCGATGACCGCGGCCTGCGCGGCCAGGTCGCCGTCGAGGCGATCAACATCAACTCCATCCCGAGCTATATCGACACCGCCGATGCCTACGTGTCGATCGCCCAGTCCGGCGAGACGACCTATGACCTGCCGACCTTCAGCGGCATCCCCTTCCTGACCGGCATGGGCGCTGACGAGGAGTTCGACAAGATCCTGACCGCCCTCGGGCTGGCCTGAGGAGCGCCGCGATGGATGTCATCCGTTCGGTATTCCAGTGGCTGATCGACCTGGGAGCACCGGTCTTCCTGGCGATCATCCTCACGCTCATCGGCATCGTCTTCCGGATGAAGGTCACGCGGGCGATCTCCGCGGGCCTGACCCTCGGAGTGGCGCTCGCCGGCATCACGCTCGTCGTCGACTACATGCTGGCGAATGTCGGCGAGGCGTCGAAGGCCTTCGTGGAGAACACGGGCGTGAGCCTGACCGCCCTCGACATGGGCTGGCCGCCCGCGCTCGGGATGGCGTGGGGATGGCAGTTCGCCTTCCTCATGTTCCCGATCCAGATCGTCGTGAACCTCGTGATGCTGGCCCTGCGCTGGACCACCTGCCTCAATGTCGACATGTGGAATGTCGGCAACAAGGTGCTGACCGCATTCCTCGTCACCTATGTGTCGGATCTCGTGTGGCTCGGATTCGCGGTCGCGGCGCTGCAGGCGGTCGCCGAGCTCAAGAACGCCGACGTGACCCGGTACCGGCTGCAGAAGCTCACCGGCATCCCCGGTGTCTCGATGCCGCACCCGATGTTCCTCACCGGCATCTGGCTCTACCCCTTCATCAAGGTCATGGACCGGCTGCTGCCCAGCACCTGGAATATCGATGCGCAGAAGCTCCGCGACAAGATCGGCGTCTTCGGTGAGAACCACGTCATGGGGTTCCTCATCGGCTGCGGTATCGGCGCCCTCGGCGGCTATGGACCGAGCGCCGTGCTGACGCTGGGCATCCAGGCCGCGGCCGCGCTGACCCTGTTCCCGATGGTGGCCAAGCTGTTCACGACGGCGCTGACGCCGGTGAGCGAGGCGGCGACCAATTTCACCAAGCGGCGGTTCAATGATCGCGAGTTCACCATCGGACTGGACTGGCCGATCATGGCCGGACGCTCCGAGCACTGGCTGCTGATGATCCTCACGATCCCCGTGCTGCTGCTCTACGCGCTCATCCTGCCCGGCAACATGGTGCTGCCCTTCGGCGGCCTGATGAACATCTGCCTCGTGGTGCCGTTGTTCTTCTTCACGATGGGCAATTTCGTGAAGATGGCGATCGGCACGATCATCGGCATCCCGATGCAGCTGTACGTGGCGACCTTCTTCGCGCCGTACTTCACCTCGCTGGCCGAGCGGACCGGAGGCGTGGAGCCCCCCGAGGGGCAGCAGCTCGCGTGGTTCGGCATGGACATCTCCGAGCTGCGCTACATCGTGGTCGACGCCGCCTCGGGCAGCCTGATCGGCATCGCATTGGCCGTGGTGACCGCTGTGCTCGCGTTCTTCTACTTCCGCGGCATCCAGCGTGACGATCTGGTGTTCAAGGCAGAACTGGAGGGGACCCATGTCGGACCGAACGCGTGAACTCAGCCTGCGGGTGGCCTTCGGCCTCGGCGTGCTGCTGAGCGTGGTGTTCCTGGTGGTCAGCGTGATCACCTGGAGCCTCCCGCTCGGCGCGTGCGCCCTGGTGCTGGCCATCCTGCTGACCAAGAATCTGGACGTCATCGGCGTCGACGTGGACCGTAGAAAGGGCACTTCCGCATGATGAACCCTCAGCTCGACCGATTCTTCGAGGCCGTCGTGGACCTGTGCGACGACCTCTACCGACTCGGCTGGGCGGAGAATCACGCCGGCAACCTCAGCTATCGGCTGAGCGAGGATGAGCGACGACTGTTCGGCGAGGGGGATCAGCGCCGGACCGTGACCTTGGACGAGCCGTTGCCGGAGCTGGCCGCCCGGAGCTTCCTCGTCACGTCGGCCGGAAGTCCGTTCCGGCTGCTGGTCAAGGAGCCGCGACGGCACACCGGTGTCATCGACATGGCTCCGGACGGTGGCTCCTATGACATCGTCTGGGGACTCCTCGGCGAGCGGATGCCGACCAGCGAGCTGCCCGCGCATCTGCGAGGGCACGCCGAGCGGGGTGCGGTCGACCCGGAGAACCGGGTGGTGCTGCACTGTCACCCGACGCATCTGGTCGCGATGACGCATGTGCATCCGCTCGACGAGGTCACCTTCACCCGGGCGCTGTGGGCGACCAACTCGGAGTCGATCCTGGCGATCCCCGAGGGGATCGGTCTCCTGCCGTGGATGGTGTGCGGCACGGACACGATCGGCATCGAATCGGCGCGGAAGTTCCGTGAGGTGAGCGTCGTGGTCTGGGCCTACCACGGGGTCCTCGTCGGAGGCCGCTCCTTGCAGGCGGCGATGGGCATGGTCGAGAGTGTCGACAAGGCCGCCGAGACCTGGCTGCTCTCCCGAGGCCCCGAGCAGCACGCGATCGAGGAGGATCAGCTGCGCGAGCTCGCCGAGGAGTTCGACATCCGCCCGCCCGCCCGTTTCCTCTCCCGTTCCTAAGGAGCCGCTCATGTCCACTCCGTTCTCGCCCGACCAGTCCCCGCATGTGGAGGCGTTGCGCGGTCTCGCGCTGACCAGCGATGTCGTCGGCTACTGCGCCGATCCCGTGTTCGCCTGGAATCTCGATCGTGATCCGGCGCGCCGGGTCGTGCTCGTCAGCGGTGGCGGCGCCGGACACGAGCCGATGCACGCGGGATTCCTCGGGCGGGGTGGCCTGGATGTGGCGGTGCCCGGCGAGGTGTTCACCTCGCCGCACAATGGGCAGATCGTCGCGGGCGTGCAGCAGGCCGGGCGACCCGGTGACGAGGTGCTGCTGATCGTCAAGAACTACACGGGCGATGTCATCAACTTCGCCATCGCGGCGGAACGGCTGACCGCCGAGGGGTATCGCGTCGCGACCGTCCTCGTCGACGATGATCTCGGCAGCGAGGGTGCCGCCGTCGGCCGGCGCGGCACGGGGGCGACGGTGGTGATCGAGAAGATCCTCGGGGCTGCCGCCGACGGCGGGGCCGGGCTGGAGGAGCTGCACCGGCTGGGCTCGGCGGTCGCGGAGCGATCGCGATCGCTGGCCGTGGCGCGGGCCTCCCACACCCGCCCCGGCGGAGGAGCGGGCTTCGAGGTGGGCGACGGTCTGCTGGAGTACGGCGTCGGCATCCACGGGGAGACCGCTGCCGAGACCATCGAGGACCCGGGTCTCGATGCGCTGGCCGAGCGGATGGTCGGCGAGCTGCTGGACGCGGTGGGGGAGGCCGCCCACGGCCATCTGGTGATGGTCGATGGCCTCGGCGGCGTCAGCAATCTCGAGCTGGCGCACATCAGCGCGCGGGTTGCCGACCTCCTGGCCGAGCGCGATGCCGAGCTCGTGAGCCTGGTGACGGGGACCTTCATCTCGGCCCTCGACATGCGCGGCTTCTCGATCACGGTCACCGCCGTGGACGATCCCGGCTGGGTCGATCACTGGCTGGCCCCGCACGGGACGGCATTGCCGCGGCCCGTGCGATCCTCCGCGGCGGCACCCGCCGAAGGCATCGGCGAAGGTGCTCCAGCAGGCGAGTCGAGCGACTGGCTCGACGCCGTGGCCGCGCGGTTCGCCGAGCTGCGCGACCCTCTGAACGCCCTCGACCAGGCCGTGGGCGATGGCGACCTGGGCACCAATATCGCGCAGGGGCTCGCTCGGGCCGCGCGGCGCGGCGGCTCCGGCATGGACGGCGAGCTCGAGTCGATCGCCGGCGCCTTCCTCGACGAGGTCGGCGGGTCCAGCGGACCGCTGTTCGGACTCGTGCTGGCCGAGATCGCCCGGGCGGCGAGCGAGGACTCCGGCCCGGGGGACCTCGGCCGCGGGCTGAGATCCGGGGTCGAGGCGGTCCGCCGCGTGGGTGGAGCCGCGCCGGGTGACCGGACCATGGTCGACGCCCTCGCTCCGGCTGCCGAGCATGACGCCCTGGATGCCGGGGCGCTCGCCGCAGCCGTGGCCGGCGCCCAGGGCACTCGGACGATGACGGCCCGCCGTGGCCGCGCCAGCTATCTCGGCGAACGCGTCATCGGTACTCCCGACCCCGGTGCGGTGGCCGCCGCGCTGCTGCTCGAGAGCATCGCGGAGCGGGCCGGCGCCGATCTCGGCGATCTCGACACGGCCTCGCTGCTCGACTGATCCCGCTCGCCCGGCTCCGCGGGCCCGTGGGTTGCGGTGCTAGGCCGGCACAGGCTCACCTGCGTGTCTGCCCGCCCCATCAGCAGGACGCGGCATTCGCGGAACGTCCCCGCGAGGCAGGTGAGTTCACCGAGATCCACCGGCTGACGATCGACCCGGTGACCGGCTGACGAGCCGAGAACCAGAGAAGCCCCGACCGTGGTCGGGGCTTCTCTGCGGTGGTACACCCCCAGGGACTCGAACCCTGAACCCGCTGATTAAGAGTCAGCTGCTCTGCCAATTGAGCTAGGGGTGCAGTGCGCTGTGCGCGAGATAGAACATTACCGCATCGCGCCAACGTCGTGCCAATCGGGTCAGGCGGTGTGAGCCTCCAACCAG
>JAEZEJ010000096.1 GCA_023417775.1 Actinomycetes bacterium
CGATCGCCGAGGCGATCGCCGAGCTGATCGTCATCGGCGGTCAGCCCGTGTCGCACGGCCTGATGCTCGCCCACAGCATCGTCGGCATGACCGAGGCGGCGTCGCGCTACTGGCTGGCGCACGACCGCGAGCCCGACGTCGACACCCTGGCGTCGCAGCTGTCGCAGCTCGCCTGGTCGGGCCTGCGCGGCATCCGCACCGCGGTCTGAGCGGGCCGTGGGGGGCCGGCCCCCGGGGGGGGCCCCCCGGGGGCCCCCCCGCCGCACCAGATCGATCATCGCCGCGAACCGTGATTCGCGGTGATCGGCATAGTGCTGCTGCTGTCGATCCCAGCGATGCACCCATGCTGCTGCCGCAGCCTCTGATATCACGGGGGGGCTCCCTGCCGTGGCACGAAACTGGCTTCTATCCACGGCGGCGCAGCAGGACGACTCCGTCCTTGACCGTCGCGGTCTCGTTCCCGTCCGGACCGGTGGCCTCACGCCCGCGGATCTCCTGAGCGACGATCTCCCATGCGGACTCGTCAAGGGCGAGCGCGGCGATCTCCTCGGCGGGTGTCAGCAGGACACTCAGCCGGGCCTGAAGGTCGGCGTCATCGGGACCGGCGGCTTCGTGGTGGCGCAATGCCCACGGTGGGATGTCCTCGGTGCTCTCGAACACGTGTGAGACGATCAGCAGATGGCCGCCGGGGCGGACGCGACCGGCCCCGCGGCGCAGGATCTCGGTCCGCGGCAGCGGCACGGTGGAGTGGAAGAACGAGGCCGTCACCAGGTCGAAGGTCTCGTCGGTGTTCCAGGTCGACAGGTCATGGGCGACCCAGCTGATCTTGTTGCCGACGCCCCGGTCGGCCGCCCCCTCGGCTCCACGAGCGGTGGCGGTGGCCGAGATGTCGACAGCGGTGACGCGCCATCCCTGCTCGGCGAGCCACACCGCGTCGCCGCCCTCGCCGCTGCCCAGGTCGAGTGCATCGCCGGCGGGCAGGGGCTCCACGATGTCGGCCATCGTCGGGTTGACCCGGCCGGACCAGCGTCGGCGCTGGTCGGCGTACTGGCTCTCCCAGTACTGCGCGGCCTCGCCTCCCTCGTTGACCGCCCGGTCGAACTCGTCGGTGACCAATGCCATGTTGACCATGCCGCCGGTCATCGATCCGGCGCCGACGGAGATCGGGACATTGGCGGGCGGATTGACGACATTGCCGATCGCCCACACCCGCGGATGACTGGTCTTGCCGCCCACCGGGTCGGCGGCGATGAAGCTGCCCATCGGGGTCTCGGTGCGCTCCAGGCCGAGCCCCGAGAGGAACTCGTCGTGCGGACGCGGCATCGGCGCGGTGAAAACGGCATCGAGCTCGACGTGACCGCCGTCGGCGAGCCGCACGCCGGTCAGACGGCCGCCCTCGGAGAGGATCTCGGCCACCGGGGTGTCGATCAGCTCGATCCCACGAGAACGCAGCCGCGCGACGACCTGCGGGTCGAGCTCGCCGCCGGCGGTGGTGAAGAAGACGAGCCGGTCGCTCCACTGGCGGATCAGCTCGGCCTGGTGCAATGACATCGGCGAGGTGCCGAGCACGGCGAGACGCCGATCGCGCACCTCCCAGCCGTGGCAGTAGGGGCAGTGCAGCACACCGGTCCCCCACTGTTCGGCGAGGCCGGGGATGCCGGGCAGGTCGTCGGTCAGGCCGCTCGCGGCGATCAGCGCGCGGGCGGACACCGTCTCGCCATCGGCGAGATGGACGGTCAGAGCGTCTCCTGCGTCCTCGACCCGGCGGACCACGTCGGTGCGGAGGGTCACGTCATAGGCGCTCACCTCCTCGCGACCGCGACGCAGCAGATCCGCCGGATCGATGCCCTCGTGGCCGAGCATGCCGTGCATGTGCGCGGCGAACCTGTTGCGCGGTTCGCCCGCGTCGATCACCAGCACCCGCCGGCGCGCACGCCCGAGGGTGAGCGCGGCGGACAGGCCCGCCGCTCCTCCGCCGACGACGATGACATCCCACTGCTGCAGTCCACGATCTTCGCTCATGCAACCAGTCCACTGGCACACTGTGGGAAACGCAAACATTCTTGCGATAATGGCAAAGAGGAGATGGGAATGGTCGAGGAGGTCAAGCAGGTCGGCGCACGGCTGCGCGCGCTGCGGCACAGTCGAGGATGGACGCTGGAGGATCTGGCCGCCCGGGCCGAGATGTCACCCAGCACCCTGTCGCGGCTGGAGTCGGGCAAGCGGCAGGCCACGCTCGAACTGCTCCTGCCGCTCACCCGACAGCTCGGCATCGGCCTGGACGACCTGGTGAGTCCGGCGGTGCCCGACCCGCGGGTACGCCGACCCGTGATCCGCAGGGACGGTCTCGTGATCGCGCCGCTCGCCCCGGAGGGTTCACCGATCGCGACCTATAAGATCACCTACCCGCCCGCCAGCACCCCGCCGGAGCCCCGCGTACACGACGGTTACGAGTGGCTCTACGTGCTGTCCGGACGGCTCCGGCTCGTGCTGGGCGATCAGGACCTGACCCTGACCCGTGGCGAGGCCGCCGAGTTCGACACCCGCGTGCCGCACAGCATGTCCGCCACCGGTCCTCGCCCCGCGCAGGTGCTGAGCATCTTCAATAACGACGGCGTCCGGATGCACACTTACATCGGCGAGACCCCCGGCGACGACGAGTAGGCGGTCGGCAACGTCACCGCCGGGCCATGATCAGGGCGAGCGCCGGTTCACCGACCTCCGCGACCTGGACGTCCCCGTAGCCGGTGGCAGCCAGGGCCTGCCGGTAGTCGTTCTCGCCGTGGGCGTCGCCGTGCGGCGTGGCGACGAGCATCTGCACGCCGAAGGCGGCCCCGACCGGCCCGCGATCGCGGAGCCAGGTGGCGATGGCCACCCGTCCCCCGGGTGCGAGGCTGTCGCGTATCCGGGCGAGGAGCTCGTGCACCCGGTTCAGCTCGAACAGATTGGTCAACGTCCCGCAGAGCACGAGGTCGAAGGGCCCGGGCGCCGGCTCGGTGAAGGCGTCGCCGGCGACCAGCTCGATCCCGGCCGTGGCGAGACGGTCGTCGCGGCGGGCATGGTCGATGACGGCGGGAAGGTCCTGCAGGGTGGTGGGGCAGCCGCGTCGGGCGAAGCCGAGGGCGTAGGCACCGTGTCCGCCGCCGAGGTCGAGCACGCGCGGCCGACGTGGCCCGTCGGGAGCGCTTGCGGCGAGACAGGTCTCGACGAGGCCCTCCACGAAGGGCCGACCCGCCGACTCCAGCAGTTCCAGGCCGGTGCCGAGGTCCGGACTCGCCGGCGTGAGTGGGGAATCGGCCCGGCGGTCGCGGAGACGGACCGGCAGGAGCGCCGACCAGCGACGGATCCAGGTGCCGTGCTGGGCCAGGGCCGCGCGCTCGATGCGGCTGAGCTCTCGCGGACCGACGTGAAAGACATCCCCCTGGCAGGTCACCAGGTCCCAGGCGGCCAAGACCGACAGGATCGCCCGCGTGGCCGCCGGATCGAGCTCGCAGCCGGTGGCGATCCCCTCGGCGGTCGCCGGCAGCCGGGTCGAGCATGCCGGCGGCGTGGGCGGCCTCGAAGCACAGCGCCAGACGCCAGTCCGTCAGCTCGTGGGGAGCGGCGAGAGCGGTGAGCGGCTGGGTACCCCGATCCCGCTCGCTCATGCCGGTGCCCGGCCGGTCCACAGCAGGGTCGGATGGACGACGAAGGCGTCGGGGTCGTTGCCGACCCAGTCCGCGCCGGCGGGGTCGAGCAGGTCCTCGGCCCGAGCGACATCGGCATCGCTCATCCCGGCCGCTCGCCCACGCGAGGCGACGGCATGGCGCATCTCGGGCCAGACGATCTGCTCAAGATAGGCCCGCGCGGCGGACCCCGGCACGGCCGAGGCGGCGAGCGGGAAGGACCGCACCGCGACGTCGACGAGACCGGCCTGGCGCATCCACGCGCCGAGTCGCTCGTAGTGGGCGGGCCCGTCGTCGGGGATGCCCCACGTCAGCTCCGAAGCGGTCCGAATGAGGCGCTCGAGCCGCGAATGTCCCGGCAGCAGCATCGACTGGTAGTAGTTCGTGGTGAACAGGGCGAGCGTGCCGCGCGAGGCGAGCGCATCGGCCAGCTCGCGCACCACCGCCGACGGGTCCTCGAAGGTCGCCGGCCAGATGACATCAGAGGACCAGATCACGTCATAGGTCCCGCCGTTCGACGACGCCTCCGCCGCCACCTCGCGCAGGTCGCCTACCCGCAGCTCGACCGAGGCCAGATCGGGCGTCTGCGACCGGGCTACCTCGACGGCACGGGCATCGCGGTCGACCGCCAACACCGTGCCGCCGGAGCCGAAGGCGTCCGCCAGCTGGGCGAGGGCGGGCAGCGCTCCCCCGGCACCGGTGCCGGCATCGAGTACCTGCGTCGGACGCCCCGGATCGACGAGGGCGATCGACGCCACCGCCGCCTCCACCGCCGGGGCCGTGAAGCCACGATTCGTGGTCAGGTAGTCCAGATAGCCACTGGTGTCCGGTCCCGCTCCAGTATCGGTAGGCATGCCTTCTCCTGTCATTTATTGAGAGTCATTATCATTATGACGCAACCGGCGGCGCTGACAACCTCACCCGACCACCACGGCACATTTCGTCACCGGCGCCCCGGACCGAGCCGAGGGTTGCGCCACCGTCGCTGCGACTATAATCTGAACGCCATTCATTATTAGCTATGGCAAGCCTTACTTAACACGATGGCCAGGAGAGACATGAGCACCACCACCGAGGGACCACCCCGGGCATCGGCCTCCGCTGAGGCCGCCGACGCGAAGGCTCAGCAGCGTGCCGATGCACGCGCCCTCAAGAACCTCATGCGCCCGGTGGCACCGAACCTTGCGATCGGTCGATTCCTCGCGGTGCTCTCGGGAGTCCTGGCCGTGGTCCCTTACATCGCGCTGGTGCAGATCGGCGACGCCCTCCTCGATGCCGCTCGCGCCGGGGTGGCCGTGGACGCCGACGCGGTGGGCAAGTGGCTGCGCCTCCTGCTGATCGCCTTCACGCTCCGGCTCGCCTTGTACTTCGCCGCGCTGCTGGTCACCCACCTGGCCGATATCAAGCTCGGTCACCTCATCCGCCTGCGTATGGTGCGGCGCTTCTCGCGAGTCCCGCTCGTCTGGTTCACCTCGACCAACTCGGGGCGAGTCCGCAAGGCGCTGCAGGACGACATCGGCACGATCCACAACCTGATCGCGCATCGGCCGGTCGATGCCACCAACGCGATCGTCATGCCGGTGGGGTTGATGGTCTACGCCTTCATCATCGACTGGCGGCTCGGTCTGCTCTCGATCGCGACACTGCCGCTCTATGTGGCGGCCATGTCCCTCTCGATGCGGGGCATGGGCGAGAAGACCGTCCAGATGGACGCCAAGCTGAGTGTCGTTTCGGCGCGCATGGTCGAGTTCGTCACCGGCATCACCGTCGTGAAGGCCTTCGGCCGGGTGGGCCGCGCACACCGCGCCTACCAGGATGCCGCCGAGGAGTTCCAGGACTTCTACTACGCGTGGGTGCGGCCACTGATCACCGTCAGCTCGGTGGGCAACTCGCTGCTCGCCGTGCCCTTGATCCTGCTGATCAATCTCGGCGGCGGCGCCTGGCTGGCACACCACGGAGCGGTCACGGCCGCCGATGTCCTCGCAACCTCGTTGATCGCCCTCCTCATCCCGTACGGCCTCGAGGTCCTGATGAACTCGATGTGGGCCCAGCAGATGGCCGGGGCCTCGGCTCGCCGCCTCACCGACCTCCTCGAAACACCGGTCCTCGCCGACGATCCCGACCATGCGACGCCGGACGGACACGATGTCGTCTTCGACCACGTCGGCTACGCCTACGGCTCGGGCGAGGAGGCCGAGCTCGCCCTCGACGACGTGTCGTTCACGCTTCCCGAGGGCACCGTCACCGCATTGGTCGGGCCATCGGGATCGGGCAAGTCGACGATTGCGACGCTGCTCGCCCGCTTCGACGATCCGCGATCGGGGCAGATCCGTCTCGGCGGCGCGCCGGTGGGCCGGATCGACGACCTGTATTCGCACGTCGGCTTCGTACTGCAGGATCCACAGCTGCCCTCGATCAGCATCCGCGACAACATCGCACTCGGCCGTCCCGGCGCCACCGACGACCAGATTCGCGAGGCCGCCCAGGTCGCTCGTGTCCTCGACGAGATCGAGGGGCTGCCGAACGGCTTCGACACCGTGTACGGCATGGACACCGGGCTATCCGGCGGGCAGGCGCAGCGCATCGCGATCGCCCGGGCCGTCCTGGTCGACGCCCCCGTGCTGATCCTCGATGAGGCCACCGCGCTCACCGACCCGGAATCACAACACCAGATCCAGCAGGCGCTCTCCGAGCTGGCGCGCGGCAAGACGGTGCTGCTCATCGCGCACCGTCCCGAGGTGATCAGGGGCGTCGACCAGGTCATCCTCGTCGAATCGGGGCGCGTCGTCACGACAGGTACCCACGATGAGCTGATGCGCGAGCCCGGGTATGCCCGACTTTGGGAATCGACCACGGCCACCCTCGGAGGTGCGAGCGAATGAACCTGCCCCTGATCGACATCCTGCCGCGCCTGCGGCGCATGGTCTCCCGGTCCGAGGCACTGCGACCGGCGCTCGCGATCGCCGCGCTCAACGGCCTGGTCGAGGGCCTCGCCCTCGCGGCACTGCTCCCCGCCATCAGCTCGCTCGCCTCCGGCGATCCCGTCTGGGGTCTCGGCATCGGCGGCTGGCTCGGCGTCCTCGCCGTCCTGGCGGCCCTCTGCTTCGGTCTGCACTACCTGCAGGAGCGTCGCACCTACGGGGTCGCCCTGGACTTCCTGCGCAGCATCCACCGGCTGGTCGGGGATCAGGTGGCCAAGCAGCCGCTGGGCTGGTTCGCGCGTCCATTGTCCGGGCGACTGTCGCGCATGGTCTCGGCCGAGCTGATGTCCGCCGGTGAGATCTTCGCCCACATGATCGGCCCCCTCGTCGCCCGGTGCACCGCGGCCATCGTCCTCGTCGTCGCCGCGTGGTTCTGGAATCCGTTGCTGGGACTGGTACTGACGATCGCCGCCCCGGTCTTCGTGCTCATCACCCTGGCGTCCACCTTCTTCATGCGGCGGGGTGGAGCGATCCACGAGCCGGAGGAGGTGCGCCTGGCCCAGCGCATCGTGGAGTACGCCCAATGCCAGGGAGCGCTGCGCTCCTGCGGGCGCAGCGGCGACTTCCCGCCGCTGAGCACGGCCCTCGACGACACACGCTCGGCCAAGACACGTGCGCAGTGGATCGAGACCCTGGGTCTCCTGCTCAGCGGAGCGGTGACGCAGGGCGTGGTCGTCGCGTTGATCGGCGTCTCCGGGTCGCTGGCCGTGTCCGGGTCGCTGGAGCCGATCCCGGCGCTGGCCTTCATCGGCTTGGCGCTGCGGTTCACGTCCACACTGTCGATCATCACCGAGAGCGCGATGTCGCTGGAGTCCCGGCGCCCGCTGCTCGACGCGATCGACGAGGTGCTCACCGCTGAGCCGCTGCCCGAGCCGTCCTCACCCAGCCCGCTGCCGGACCCCGGGACGATCGAGCTCGATGACGTGACCTTCGCGTACCACCCCGGAGCGCAGCCGGTCCTCGACAAGGTCTCGCTGTCGGTGCCGGCCGGCTCGATGGTCGCCCTCGTGGGGCCGTCGGGCAGCGGCAAGACCACCATCGCGCGGTTGGTCAGCCGCTTCCATGATGCCGACTCCGGGGTCGTGAAGGTCGGCGGCCTGCCGGTCACCGAGCAGACCACCGAGCAGCTGATGGGCCAGCTGTCGATGGTCTTCCAGGACGTCTACCTGTTCGACGACACG
Organism: Actinomycetes bacterium; assembly: GCA_023417775.1. Classification (GTDB taxonomy): domain Bacteria; phylum Actinomycetota; class Actinomycetes; order Propionibacteriales; family Nocardioidaceae; genus Aeromicrobium. The sequence goes on from JAEZEJ010000096.1 coordinate 7,828, forward strand.
CTGGAGGCCAATGTGGCCGTCGGGCGCGAGGACGCGAGCCGCGAGGAGGTCCGCGAGGCCGCCGACCTCGCCGGCGTCACCGAGATCGCCGACCGGCTGCCGGACGGCTGGGCATCGCGGGTGGGCGAAGGCGGCCGTGCGCTGTCCGGCGGGGAGCGTCAGCGCGTCGCGATCGCCCGGGCGCTGCTCAAACGGTCGCCGGTCGTGCTGCTCGACGAGGCCACATCGGCGCTCGACGTGGAGAACGAGGCGAACATCGTCGCGGCCGTGGAGCGACTGCGCCAGCAGGCGACGGTCCTGATCATCGCCCATCGCCTGGACACCATCGCGGCCGCCGACCAGATCATCGCGCTCACCGAGCACGGAGCTGTGGAGGCCCAGGGCACGCACGACGAGCTGCTGGCGGCCGGCGGCACCTACGCGCGCTTCTGGGACCGGCTGCATCGAGCACGAGGATGGCAGCTCACCGAGTCGTGATCGGCTAGCCTGAAACGATGTATGACCCCTCGGCGGCGCCCATGAGACCGATCGTGGCCGGTGGCCGGAAGGTCGGCCGCAAGCCCGCGTTCACGGCCGAGGACGTGGTGGCCGCCGCTGTGGCCGAGGGCATCGACCGGTTCACCCTCGCGGCGGTCGCCCGACGGCTCGGCGTCGTGACGACCGCGATCTACCGGTTGTTCGGCTCCCGCGAGGAGCTGGTGATCGCCTGCCTGGACGCCGCGGGGGCGACGATCGCGCTGCCGGGGCCCGCCGCCCACTGGCGCGACACGCTGCAGACCTGGGCCGACGAATGCTGGCGGGTCTGCGAGGACTATCCGGGACTGAGCCGTCTGGTGTACTCCTATCCCCTGGCACCCACTCGGATCGTGGGCGTCTTCAATGCCTATGCCGACAGCCTCGCAGCGCAGGGCAAGACCCGGGGCCAGGCGATGTTCGCCCTCGACTTCATCGGTGACACGGTCTTCGCCTCCCACCTCGGCGTCGAGTCCATGCGCTCGGTGGACGAGAAGGGCACGACCGGGCTGGACGCCGTCCGGGACGCCGTCGGAGACGCGGACACAGTCTTCCGCCCCGAGGAGTCCTGGACGGGGCGTGCCGTACTGGACACGAAGATCGATTTCATCCTCACCGGCCTGGAGAGGAGCTGGCCCGAGTTCTGAGCCGGCGACGCCATCATCGAGATGGCCGCAATCTAGCCGGGCCCACCCCGTAGCGGTAGGTGATCAGCCTCATTCGGACTCGATGATGTTTGACGGCCTATCGTCCCGTCATGGTCCCGGGTCGAACTCGTCTCTGCGGATCGTCTCGGGAGGCTGGTGCGCCCGGGTCGGTGCCGGATCCGTTTCCCGGCGGATGCTCACCATGCAGGTCTGCGCCGAGGATCCCTGAGCCAATCGCGATGTCCCGATATCGGAGGTGAGCACATTGGGATTGCCCTGGCGGCAGGTCGACCCCGGCTCCCCCGGGCGCTCGGGATCCCACCATCCTCCCGTGGCCATCAACGCGACCCGTCGGTGGACACCGTCGACGAGTCGCGCGACGGCCAGACAGGAGCCCCGCACATTCGAGATCCGAACGGTGTCCCCGTCGGCGATGCCGAGCCTCGCGGCGGTCTGCGGATGCAGTCGGACGATCTCTCGCCCATCGGCCTTGTGGCGCATGCTGGCCGCGGCGAAATCCAGTTGGCTGTGGATCTTCCCCTTCGGCTGGTGCGAGAGCAGGTGCAGCATCGAGTCATCGAGATCCGCCCTCCCGATCCACTCATGCGGCTCCTGCCAGGAGGCGTAGCCGGGACACTCCTCGTAGCCGAAGGACGCCACCGTCTCGGAGTAGATCTCGATCCGACCCGAAGGCGTGCTCAGAGGATGCCGGGCCGGGTCGGCGCGCAGGTCGGCGAAGGCATCGACCCCGGCCGGGACGGACAGCGGCACCTGCACACCATCGGACTCCCAGAACTCTGCGAAGGACGGCAGCTCCACGCCCCGCAGCGCCACTCGGCGTGTGGTCTCGTCGTAGAGACGCTCGATCCACTGCCTCTCGGTGAGTCCCTCGTCGAACTCCTGCCGACGGCCGCGACGCTCCGCCACCTGGGAGAACGCCTCGAAGTCGGTCGGCAGCCCCTCCGGCGGATCGACCACACGGTGGAGCGGCAGGAGCATCGTGTCCCGGCTCCCGGCGATGATGTCGTCCCTCTCCAGTGTCGTCGCCACCGGGATGACGATGTCGGCGTGCCGGGCGACCGGCGTCCACCAGGAGTCATGGACGATGACGGTCTCGGGGACGTTCCAGGCTCTCAGGAGCTTGTTCAGGTCCTGATGGTGGTGGAACGGATTGCCTCCCGCCCAGTACACCAGCCGCACATCCGGATAGGTCAGGCGCTGCCCGTTGAACTCCAGCGTCCGCCCGGGTGACAGCAGCATGTCCGAGATCCGGGCGACGGGGATGAAGCTGTCCACGCGATTGCGGACCTGCGGGAAGCTGGCGGCGCCCATCGATCCGCGATGGAGACCGATCCCGTGCGTCGCGCTGAGACCGGCGGCGAAACCACCACCGGGGCGTCCCATCGACCCCGTCATCGCGGCCAGGGTCACCGCCGCCCAGTAGGCCTGCTCGCCGTGCTGGGCCCGTTGCATCGACCACGTCACCGAGACGACCGTGCGGGCCGCCGACGCGTCATCGGCCAGCCCGATGATCACCTCGCTGGCTACCCCGCAGATCTCCTCAGCCCATCCGGGCGTCTTCTCGACTCCGTCCAGCTCGCCGAGCACATAGTCGCGGAAGTTCTCGTAGCCCACGCAGCACCTGGCCAGGAAGTCCGCATCCTCGCGCCCGCTGGTCATCAGCCGATGCGCCATGCCCAGCATCAAGGCGGTGTCGGTTCCTGGCCGGATGGGGATCCACTCCGCCCGCAGCGACTCGTCGAGGTCGTCCTCGACCGGGCTGATGCAGACGAAGCGCACACCGGCCTCCGCACAGGCTCGCTGCGCGTCCCTCGCCCGGTGGTGCTTCAATCCCCCTTGGTTCACCAAGGTGTTCTTCAACGGCGATCCTCCGAAGGCGATGACGAGCTCGGCGTGCTCGGCGATCGCGGACCACTGCGGATTCCCGTCGAACATCGCCATGCCGGAACCGCCGATGACATGCGGGAGCACGACCTCCTGGGCGCCGACGCTGTAGCTGTGGCGAGAAGCCGTGTACCCGCCGTCGACGGCCAGGAAGCGGTGGATCTGGCTCTGCGCGTGGTGGAACCGTCCGGCACTGGACCAGCCGTAGGAGCCGCCGAAGACCGCGGCATCCCCGTGCTGCTCGCGGACTCGCGTCAGCTCGGCGGCGATCGCGTCATAGGCCTCCTCCCAGGAGACTTCGACGAAGGCTTCGCCGCCGCGCCTCGGGGTGCTTCCCGTCGGGCCGTCCCGGAGCCATCCCTCACGGATATGCGGACGCCTGATCCGCAGCTCGTGGTCGATCACCTCGTGCAGGCCGGCGGACGCGACCGCGCCGTCGGGATCATCGGGCAGGTTCCGCGTCGCCACCGGGCGACCGTTCTCGAGCACCACCTCGAAGGTCCCCAGGTGGGTACTGGTTCGTCTCGTCTGCATGGGTCTCACCCGATCCCGGTCGCAGGAGCCTGGCTCACAGGTCGCTCGTCAACAGGATGCCGCCGTCGACCGCCACGGACTGGCCGGTGACCCAGTCGGCATCGCGGGACAGCAGATGGACGACCGAGGCCGCGATATCCCGCGGATCTCCGATACGGCCCATCGGATAGGTGGCGGCGATCTCGGACTCTCGCCCCTCGAAGCGTGACGAGCCCATCTGAGTGCGGACCAATGCCGGCGCCACCGCGTTGACCCGGATCCGGGGAGCGAGCTCGACCGCCAGCTGACGCGTGAGGTGTTCGAGCATCGCCTTGGTGGCCGAGTAGGCCCCGATGCGCTGGGACGATGTCGTCCGCCCCAGCCCCGAGGTGATGTTGACGACCGCCCCACCCCCGGACATGGCCCTCGCGGCGACCTCGGCGATCCACCCGAGCGGTCCGAGGCAGTTCGTCCGGACGATGGCCTGGAACTCGTCCTCGGCGATCTCCGTCAGCGGTCCCCGCGGCCCGATGGCGCCGACATTGTTCACCAGCAGATCGATGCGTCCGAAGCGATCCAGCGCCAGGCTCACGGTCTGAGCGCGAGCGGCAGGGTCCTCGGCGTCCCCGCCGACCGCCAGGACCCGCTCCGCGCCGAGCTGAGCCTCGGCCTCCTCCAACGCTCGAGGATCGCGGCCGGTGATCACCACACGGCTGCCCTCGTCGACGAGCCGCCGGGCGATGGCGAGCCCGATGCCGCGGGAACCACCGGTGACGATGGCGACCAGGCCCTCGAAGCGGCCGAGCCGTCCGGTGACCGGCCCAGAGGGCGCGCTCACCGGACGGTCGGCCTCGAGATCGACGTGGCTCACGTCAACCCGCCGTCATGTCATTCCAGCGTTGCACGACGAGGTCCTGGTTCTCCTTCATGTAGTCCACATCGGTCACCGCCTCGTTGCCCTTCACCGCCTCCTCATTGGCCGATGAGACGAATCGACGGTACTTCTCGGGGACCTCTGGTCCCGAGTCCTTCGCCGCGGAACGGTAGGCCATGTGCTGATAGAACGGCGCCTGCGTCTCGGGATCGGCCAACCATGCCAAGAACTCCTGCTGCGAGTCCGGGCTCTGGCTGTGCTTCACCGCGACCACATTCGTCCACGTCTGGTAGATCCCGTCCCACACGATCTCGAGATTCGGATTCTGCCGCGCGCCGGTCTCCACGCGCCCGGTGAAGCACAGGCACATCGCGAAATCGCCGTTGGCCAGCCGCTCCGTCTCCTGGGCGAGATCGGAGTGGAGTTCGAGATCGGCTCCCAGCCGGTCGATGGCCTTCTCGGCGCGATCGAAGTCGAGCGGGAAGACCTCGTCCTTGTCGACTCCGTCGGCGAGCAGCAGCGCCGGCAGGGTGGTGATGTAGTCATAGGCGATCCGCTTGCCGGGGAACCGCTCGGTGTCCATGAAATCGGCGATCGATGTCGGGACGTCGTCGCCGGTGAACATCTCGGAGTTGTAGGTCAGCACGACCGACTGGGGATACACGGGAACGCCGCACTCGTCGTTCACGAACTTCGGGTCCATGCCCGACATGTCGATATCGGGGTCGCGCTCCTCGAACAGCACGCCGCATTCCTTCGCGCTGGTCCCCGGATCGACCGTCACGAGATCCCAGGTCGTCTTGCCCGCATCGACCATCGCCTTGACCTTGGCCGCCTCGAAGGGCGAGTCCACCCGGTACTCCACACCTGTCGCCTCCGAGAAGGGCTTCAACCAGCCCTCCTCGGCCGCGGTCACCGCCTCGCCCCCGTAGTTGACGAAGACGAGGCTCTTGGCATCCTCGGACGTATCCGAGGATGCGCCGCTGCCGCATGCCGCTGCCAGGGTGACGGAGGCCAGGGCGAGGACGATCCCGATTCGTTTCATCAGATTCTCCTTGTGTTCGGGTGCGACTCATTCTGATGAGCGGAGCCCTTCTCCGACCGGACGGCGGCAAGCTGATAGACGCGTGGGGGATGTCATACTCCGGTGCCCGGCGCCGCACCGCCGGTCGCGTCGAGCACCAGGGCCGCCGTGCCCACCGCTGCCGAACCGTGCCCGCGGCTCACCGCCAGCTCCAACACTCGCTCGGCCTCGGCGAGCATCGACGGATCGAGACCGCACCCACGGGTCAACGCCACGAGATCGGCGGCACCGTCCGCCAGTCTCTCCAGGGTCAATCGCTCGCTGGAGGACTCGGTCGGCCCAGCATCCGAGAGCGACTCCCTGACCCCCTCCTGCACGATGGGGTGCAGCAGATCGATCTCCGCGAAGGCCGCGGAGAGCGGGACCCCATGGCGTCTCGCGACCTCCATCGCCAAGACCGTCGTGACCGATGTGGCCACATAGTAGGTCCGGATCGCCGCGGCCAGCCCGCTCACCGAGCCGATATCGCCGCCGAGCGGCACCGCGCCGCCGAGGGCCTCGGTCACGGCCCGAGCGTCGCTCATCGCCTGATCGCTCCCCGCATAGAAGATCCGGCTGCGTGACGTCCCCACCGCATCGGGATAGGTGCCGATCTGCCCTTCGACGAACTGCGCCGCCCGACCACCCAGATGATCGGCCAGCCGACGCGACTCGTCGGCGGTGCCGGCCGTCAGCATGACGACCGTCCGATCCTGGAGATCCGCTCCATCGAGCAGCTCGTAGACGAGTGCATGATCGGCCACGCACACGACGACGATCTCGGCCTCGTCCACGGCGCCGGCGGGCGAGTCGGCGCACCGGGCGCCCTCGGCCTCCAGGGCACGCCCCTTGGCCTCGCTCCTGTTCCACACCGTCACCCGCAGGCCATCGGCGAGAAGCGCTCGGGCGAGTGCGGTGCCCATGTTCCCCAGGCCGATGACCGCGACATTCCTCTTCGACATTCTCCTACCGCCTTCCGTCGTGACCGACATGGTCCGTCAGGTCTCGACCCCGCGGATCGCCGGACGAGAGGAATGGACCCGATCGGGCGAGGGGCCTGCCGACCGGGTGGCCCCCGACGGGGCGGACCGGCCCTTCGTCACGCCGACCGGCTCGTCGCCTCGAGGTCGATCGCCGCGGACGTCAGCCCGCGCTCGCGCACGGCGCCCTTGGCGATGCGCTCTGACGGCGTCTTCGGGAGCTCGTCCACGATCTCCACATAGCGCGGGAGCGCGAACCGCGGCAGGTCGGCCGCCATGTACTCCCGCAGCAGGGCGGGGTCGAGCGGCTCAGCACCGGACGGGACGACCAGCAGCGCCACGTCCTCCTCCCCGAGGTCCGAGGGCACGCCGATCGCGGCAGCCTCGAGCACCGCGGCGTGCCGCGCCGCGGTCTCCTCGACCTCCCAGGCAGAGACATTCTCCCCGCGACGGCGGATCGAGTCCTTATTCCTCCCCACGTACTCCAGCGCCCCCGTCGGCAGCTCGCGGATGAGATCGCCGGTGTGGAACCACAGCCCCCTCCAGGCGCGGACGGTCTCCGGGTCCTTGCGCCAGTATCCGAGCATGTGCAGGCTCGGGCCGTCAGGACGGACGATGAGCTCCCCCACCGCACCCCGCTCGACCGGTACGTCCTGGTCGTCGACGATCCTGACATCGACCCAGGGAAGCGGTCTCCCCACGGTCCCGGGTTCCCTCGATGCCGGCGATTGGGCCGCGATCAGCGCGAACTCGGTCAGTCCGTATCCCTCGAGGGCGACGACGTTGTACCGGTCCTCGAACTCTCGATGGAGCGTGGGCGGGGTGGCGGATCCGACCCCGATCCGCCGCTTCGGCGACCGATCGGCCCGCTCGGGCTGTTTCATCAGCAGATGGACCATGGTCCCGACGTAGAAGAACACATCGGCATCGTGCCGGAGGACCTCGTCCCAGAACCGGCTCGCGCTGAACCGTTCGCCCATCACGCTCTCACCGCGTAGCCGCAGAGCATCGACCAGCGAGGACCGGGCGTCGATATGGCAGAGGGGCTGCGCGCAGTAGAAGCGTTGCCCCGTGCTCAACCCGAAACCCTCGATATGGGCTTCGGCCAGCGACGAGCAGTAGCCCTGCGCCAGCATGACCCCCTTCGACGGCCCCGTGGTCCCCGAGGAGTACATGATCGTGCCCAGGACCCCGGCATCCGGCAGGACGATGTCATCGGCATCATGTGCCGCCCGCCCGGCCAGCTCGTCGAAGCGCAGCGAGCTCTTGCCCACCCCGGCATCGTCGCCCTCGCCGATGATCACGGCGAAAGGGACGGGCGCGGCGACGGCCGCACCGACGACCGCCAGCGTCTCCGCCGTCCCGACGACGACCGTCGGCTCCAGGTCCTCGACCAGATACCGCAGGAAGGCCCCGGCCGCCTCGACCGACACGGGGGCGTCGACGGCGCCCAGCGCGTGGACGGCGAACCACATGACCACGGACTCGATGCGATTGGGGGCGATGATCACGACCCGGTCCCCCGCGACGACACCGTGGGAGCGCAGACCTCTCGCGGTCGTCTCGACACGCTCGTAGACCTCGGCATAGGTGTAGGTCCTCGACCCGACGGTCAAGAACGGCCGGTCGGGCATCTCTCGGCTCGCATCGCGCAGATCGCGCACCGGCGTCAGGCTCGGATCAAACTGCATCACCATGGGTCACAGCATCGCCGGTGAGATCGACGGGCCAAGGCCGCTCCGGCCACTTCACGCCCGATCAGGGGATTCGCCTGCCCGGCCAGGAGACGGCTGTGCGCCCCGAGACATCGTCTCGAGGCGCACAGCGATAGCGATTCTCAGCCGGAGGTGATGCGGTTCCACTCCTCGAGCATCGCGTCCATATTGTCCGACCAGTAGGTGAAGTCATAGGGATAGCGGACGTTGATCTTGTCCTCGTTGAAGTCCGGCAACCACCGCTCGAACTCCTCGGAGACGTCGACTCCGCCGCCTTCCAGGCTGTCCTTCGTGGTCGGGCTGTACGCCAGGTGCTTGGAGAACCCGGCCTGCCCCTTCTTCGTAGCGAGGAACTGGAGGAAATCGAAGGCGGCGTCCTTGTTCTTCGACCCCTTGACCACATAGGCGCCGTCCCAGGCGAAATAGGTCTTGTCCCAGACGATGCCCAGCTTCTCCTGCACCTCCTCCGGAGCCGAGGCATAGCGGCCCATGTAGCACAGGCACATGGAGAAGTCGCCCGACTCGACGGTGTCGGAGACCTGTGCCAGCGTCTCCTTGAGCTCGAGATCGCCGCCGAGGCCGTTGAGGATCCCCTCGACCCGCGCCCAGTCCACCGGGAAGATCTCGTCGGGTCCCGCGCCGTCGGCGGCGAGCAGCGGCTCGACCGTTCCCGTCGGATAGTTCCAGAGGACCCGCTTGCCCGGGTAGTTCTCGGTGTCGAGGAAGTCCGCCGTCTCGGTCGGCGGATTGTCGCCGTACTTGTCCTTGTTGTAGATCAGCCCGACGGCCTGCACGATGATCGGCACCGAGCAGTCGTCGGTGATGTACTGCGGATCGATCTCTCCCATGTCGAAGTCCTCGGGCAGCTCCTCGAACAACGTGCCGCAGTTGCTCATGCCCACGCCGATGTCGTTGTCCACCACATCCCAGGTGACCTGGCCGCTCTCGACCATCGCCTTGATCTTCGCGTTGTCGGTGGGGCTGTCGGTCACGAAGGAGGCTCCGGTCTCCTCGGCGAACGGCTCCAGCCAGCCCTTGGTCGCGGCCTCCGTCGCCTGCCCACCCCAGTTGACGAAGACGAACTTGTCGCCATCGAGCTGCTGATCATCTGATCCGCCCCCCGCCCCGCCGCCGCAGGCGGCCGTCGCCAGTCCGAGACAGGTCGCGGCGATCACTACGCGGATCGCGCTCTTTCGTTGCATAGGGGGCTCCATTCGAGAGGGCGCGCGCCGTGCGGGTGCGGGTCGCGCCGGTGAGGTGCCACGAAACTACGGCGATCGACATCGTCCGTCCGGCCCTCGATGCTGTTGCCACCCGCCTGGGGGAGGTCCCACCGAGACGCCGCCGGGGGGGGGGGGGGGGGGGGGGGGGGGGGGGGGGGG
>JAEZEJ010000086.1 GCA_023417775.1 Actinomycetes bacterium
GGGCGGGCCCGGGGGCGGCCGGCGCGGGGGCCCACCGCCCCGCGGGGGGTCCGGCGCACGATGGCGTGGGCCGCCTGGCGGAGGACCACCTCACTGCTCTCGGTTCGCATCACCTCATTATATCATGTGGTTATGTATATGCGGCGAACGAGGCCCTCGCCGCGTGACGAGGGCCTCGAGGAGCGGGTCAGTCCACGACGACTCCGCCGCTGAGGCGGCGGAATGCGTAGGTGATGAACAGCCCGCCGATGGGGGCCGTGAAGAGCACACCGATGAAACAGGCGATCACTCCGGCCGCCGCCACGAGGCCGCCGAGCAGGACGCCGACGAGCGCCATCCCGAAGTTGTTCTGGTAAAGGCCGAAGCTGGCCTTGATCGACTCCCAGGGGGAGAGCCCGCGATCGGCCATCACGTAGGTGGCATAGGCCGCACCGAAGACGAAGATCAGTCCCGGGATGATGCAGAGGATCAGGCCGACGATCGTCAGCACCCAGGTCAGCAGTCCGAGCAGGATCGCCGGGCCGATGAGATCGGTCTTGAACAGATCGCCGATATCGGGGCGCCGCCCGTCGGCGATCGCGAGGAACATGCGCACGAGGTTCAGCGACAGGGGTCCGACGATCACCGCGGTGATCAGGCCGCCGACGATATTCCACACCCCCGTGGCGGCCGTGAAGCGCAGCGCCTCGTCGGTGGTCATCGTCGAGGAGTTCTGCCCGAAGGTCGGCAGGCTGGTGGCCGTGCTGATCGCGCCGGAGATGGCCGCGATGATCAACACGCTGAGTACCAAGGGGCCGAGATTCTGCTTGAAGCGCTCCCAGGCCCACGAGAAGGCGGCGCCGACCTCGTAGTTACCGGGGGAGGGCGGCGGGTAGGCCCCCGAGGGGCCGTTGGGCGGTGGATACTGACCGGCCATGGGGCTGTCCTTCCGACGATCGTTGCTCCACGACAATGTAGAGCAGATCGTCTACCGCGTCAGCGCGAGGTGCCGCCCCCGCCTCGGGCCGGGACCTCAGAACTCCTCGTGGGTCTGCGGATCGCCGCCGATGCGCTCGTCGCGATCCAGCTCGGCGATTTGCTGCAGGTCGTCGTTGTCGAGCTCGAAGGAGAAGATCTCCAGATTGCCGGCGAACCGCTCAGCGGTGGCCGACTTGGGGATGGGTGCCGACCCGATCTGGACGTGCCAGCGCAGCACGACCTGCCCGGCGTCCATGCCGTGCTTGTCGGCGATCCGCGCGATGACCGGGTTCTGCAGCAGATCGGAGCCGCGCCCGAGCGGGCTCCACGCCTGCGTGACGATGCCGAGACGGGCGTCGATCTCGCGCTGCTGTGCCTGCGGGAAGTAGGGATGCAGTTCGATCTGATTGACCGCCGGTGTCACGCCGGTCTCGGAGATGATCCGGTCGAGATGCTCGGACTGGAAGTTCGAGACGCCGATGGACCGGGTGAGGCCGCGTTCGCGCAGCTCGATCATGGCCTTCCAGGTGTCGACATAGCGGTCCAGGCGGGGGAGCGGCCAGTGGATGAGGTAGAGGTCGACATAGTCGAGGCCCAGCCGTTCCAGCGATCCCTCCAGGGACGCGACGGTGGAGTCGAAGCCCTGGTCATCGCCGGGCACCTTCGTGGTGACGAACAGCTCCTCGCGCGGCGCCGGGGACTCGGCGATGCCCCGGCCGACAGCGACCTCGTTCTCATAGCGCTTCGCGGTGTCGAGCAGCCGGTATCCAGTGTCGATCGCGGCGACGAAGGTCTGCGGGTCATCGATCGAGTAGGTGCCGAAACCGAGCTGCGGCATCCGGTGTCCGTCATTGAGGTCGAGCAGCGGCGAGAAGGTCATGTCCCCACGGTACTTCGCACCTGAAGGCCTGCTGCGGTACATTCGGGCCGGACATTCTCAGGTTGTGTTAAGGAAGACGAGAGGTATCGCTGTGGATCTGAAGAACGTGAGCCCGTTCAGTCTCGGAGCGCTCGCCGCGGGCATCGTGGCCTTCATTCTGTCGCTGTTCAACAGCTATGTGACGGTGTCGGCGAGCGGCTTCGGCTCGGCCGGCACGAATGCGTGGACGAGCTTCGCCACGCTCGGCATGCTGCTGGTGATCGCCGCCACCGCTCTGATCGCCGTCAAGGTATTCGCCGGTCAGGTGCTGCCTCCGGTGGCACCGTGGTTCCTGGTGAGCGCTGTCGTGGCCGGTGTGGGCACCTTCCTGCTCATCCTGCGCGCCCTCACCGGAGGGGGCGACGTCCCGAGCGGCATGGGCATCAGCGTCGGACCCGGCTGGTCGGGCTGGTTGCTGTTCATCGCGGGCATCGCCCTGACCGTGTGTGCGGTGCTCGACTCGCGCGCCGCGGGGGAGAAGCTGCCGGACTTCAGCGGCCAGAAGCCGGCCGACGACAACTGAGGCCGTTCCCGCCCTTCACCGGCTGAGACTCACCCGGTGAAGGGCGGTCGCGCGTCCAGTGCCACCGAGCGGCGGCCCGCCCAGCGCCAGACCCGTGCGACGGCGTCTCGGTCGTCATCGGTGACGAGATTGCCCATCACCCGCAGGGCGATGGTCATGAGGACATGGCTGCGCATGCCGAGGGGGCCGAAGGTGGGCAGCAGGCCCGGCACGGTGATCAACCCGGCCAGCCGACGGGCGATCGAGAAGGCCTCGCCGTAGCGGGACGTGAGCAGGGCCGGCCAGGCCGTATGCGGGTCATCGCCGAGCACTAACAGCTCTGCGGCCTCGCGACCGGTCTCCAGTCCGTAGTCGATGCCCTCGCCGTTGAGCGGATTGACGCAGCCGGCCGCGTCGCCGACGAGCATCCAGTTCGCTCCCGCGACCCCCGAGACGGCGCCGCCCATCGGCAGCAGGGCCGAGGTGGGCATCCGCAGGTCGGGTCCGAGATCCCATTCGCGACGGCGGAGACCGGCATAGTACTCCATCAACGGGCGGATCTGCAGGCTGGCGGGTCGCTTGGAGGTCGCCAGCGCGCCGACCCCGAGGTTCACCTCGCCGTCCCCGAGGGGGAAGATCCAGCCGTATCCGGGCAGCAGCTCGTCGTCCTCGCCGCGCAGTTCCAGGTGCGAGGAGATCCACGGGTCATCGGAGTGCCCGGACTTCACATAGCTGCGCCCGGCGATGCCATAGGCGGTCTCGCGATGCCAGGTGCGCCCGAGGACCCGGCCGAGCGGGGAGCGCACCCCGTCGGCGATGATGACGCGCCGGCAGGCCACGGTGTGCTCGATCCTGTCCGGGCCGATCTGGAACACGACGCCGTCGACCCGGTTCGAGGACCAGGTGACGTCGACGGCGCGAGCATTCTCCAGCGGACGGGCCCCGGAGTCGACCGCCGCGCGGAAGATCCGCTCGTCCAGCTCGGTGCGGGGGACCGCCGATCCGTGATCGGGGAGCGAACCGCCCGGCCACGGCAGCAGCAGCTGCTGGCCGAAGCCGGTGGCGCGCAGGCCACGGTTGACGGTGTGCCCCCGGACCCAGTCGCCGAGGCCCAGCTGATCGAGCTCGGCGATCGCGCGGGGGGTCAAGCCGTCGCCGCAGGTCTTGTCGCGCGGGAATGCGGCGGCATCGGCGAGCACGACGTCGAGTCCCAGCCGTGCGGCCCAGGCGGCGGCCGCCGATCCGGCCGGGCCGGCGCCGACGACGAGCACATCGGTGGAGGCGGGCAGCGTCATGGCCTCATTCTTCCATCCGCCCCCAGGGACGGCGGTCCCGCGTCAGTAGGTCGGCTCGCGGCGTTTCAGCTGGCCGATGACGGTCAGCGTGATCGGCAGCACGATGATCTCGACCAGCACCTTGAAGAGCACGCCGACGATGAAGTAGTTGAGGAAGACGCCGAAGGACGTGATGCCGATCGCGGTGGCGGCGATGGCGCAGAAGATCAGCGTGTCCGCGGTCTCCCCGACCCCCGTCGACGCGATCAGCCGGCCGACGAGGCCGCGTTCGGCGGTGCGCTGCTTGAGCTTGACCAGTACCCAGGCGTTGAGGAACTGCCCGACGAGATAGCCCGCGAGACTGGCGATGACGATCTGCCCGACGGGCCCGGCCACGGCCTCGAAGGCGTCCTGGTTCTCATAGAAGGAGGCAGCCGGGGCGTGCTGGACCAGCCAGAAGGTCATGGCGGTGATGATCGCCATCGCGAAGCCGACGATGATCGCGCGGCGCGCGGCCTTGAAGCCGTAGACCTCGCTGATGACATCGCCGAGGATGTAGGCCACGGGGAAGAGGATGGCGCCGCCGTCGGTGACGATGGGCCAGAGCTGCACCGCGCCGATCGAGATATCGCCGGAGCCGATCTCGATGCCCTTCGTGGCGGCGATATTCGAGACGACGAGCACGACGCAGAACATGGCGATCGCGATGTCGAAATAGGAGGAACCGCGCGACGCGAAGCGCACGGCAGGTTTTGACGAGGTTGCCTGCGAACTCATGACCGCTATCTTCTCACGGCCTGTACCGAGATTTGCTCCCCATTCGTCAACCGAGGGAGCTGGGGGTTGACGAATGGGGAGCAAATCTCGGTCCATAGAAGCGACCGAGGGTGTCGGCCTTGTAGGCGTGGTAGCTGCCGTCGTCGATGGAGGCGCGGATATCGTCGACCAGCTTGACCATGAAGCGCTCATTGTGGATGGTGCACAGGGTCGCGCTGAGCATCTCGTTCGTCTTGAACAGGTGGTGCAGGTAGGCCTTGGTGTAGTGCGCGCAGGTGTAGCAGTCGCACTCGGTGTCGATGGGGGAGAAGTCGCGTCGCGAGGCGGCCACGTTGAGGTTGTAGCGACCTCGCCGGGTGTAGACGCGCGAGGACCGAGCGACCCGTGACGGCGTCACGCAGTCGAAGGTGTCGGCCCCGTTCTCGATACCGGCGAAGAAGTCATCGGGCTCGCCGATGCCGAGCAGATGCCGGGGCTTGTCCTCGGGAAGCTCCTCGACGACCCACCGGCAGATGATGCCGAGGTTCTCCTTCTCGATGGCTCCTCCGATGCCGAAGCCGTCGAAGGGCAGGCCGGCGAGGTCGCGCGCGGCCTTGCGGCGCAGGTCCTCGTACTGAGCGCCCTGGACGACGCCGAAGAGGGCCTGGTAGGGCTTGTCGGCCCGCTCCCGGGTCAGGCGCTCGTGCTCGGCGACGCACCGCTCGGCCCACGCCTGCGTGCGCGCGAGTGCCTCCTCTTGATAACCGCGGGTGTTCATCAAGGTGGTCAGCTCGTCGAAGGCGAAGATGATGTCCGCGCCGAGCTGGTGCTGGATGCCCATCGACACCTCGGGCGTGAAACGGTGCCGCGATCCGTCCAAGTGGCTCTTGAAGGTCACGCCGTCGTCGTCGACATGTGCGAGGCGCTCCTTGCCCTCCGCGATCACGTCATCGCGCTCGACCCGGGTGCTGTCCATCGAGAGGGTCTTCTTGAAGCCGACGCCGAGGCTCATCACCTGGAAGCCGCCGGAGTCGGTGAAGGTCGGCCCCGGCCAGTTCATGAACCGTCCGAGACCACCGGCCTCATCGACAATGTCCGCGCCGGGCTGGAGGTAGAGGTGATAGGCATTGGCGAGCAGCGCCTGCGCGCCGAGCTCGGCCATGGTCTCGGGGAGCACCGACTTCACGGTCGCCCGGGTGCCGACGGGGATGAACGCCGGGGTGCGGATCTCACCGTGCGGGGTGGTGATGACGCCGGAGCGGCCGGGCGCGTCCTCGAGACGATGGTCGATGCTGAACACCGGCCCATTGTGTCAGTGAGGCCAGGATCGGCGATCTGCGCGGCGAGACGAGTGGTGCAACTCCGCCCGCGGGTGGTGGGGGCACCTCCCTGCTCGGAGCGAAGCGGAGAGCGTGGAGGAAAGATTCGCCCCGGTTCGGGCCTTTCGAGGGCGCATTCGCACCACTCGCGGGGCAAGGACGGCTGGCGGCGCCCGTCGGCGCGCGGGACCTGCCGTTCTGACTCGCCCCGCCTCACCAGGGCCGGCCGGCACCCCCGATCGCGCCGAGCCAGCAGAGGTACACGCAGATCCCGGCCGTCGCGATGAACAGCGCATTCCATACGGCGGCGGGGAGAACGGTGAGCCGGGCCAGCACGGCGGCATCGCTCGAGACGTCCCGCCCGCGTCGGCTCCGGCTCACCCACAGCTCGACGGTCGCGCGGAGGCCGCCGAGGACGAGGAACCAGGCGAGCCCGTATCCGGCGAGGCGGACCCAGTCCGCATCGTCCACGCGGGTCTGCAGGAGCCAGACCCCGCCACCGCAGACGAGCAGCACCAGCAGTCCGAACCAGTTGCGGATCACCAGCACCATCGCGGCCAGCACGATGACGACCGCCCACCACGCCCCGGTCTCGCGGCCGGCGAGCACCAGCAGCATGATCGCGGTGCCGAACAGCGGGGGAGCGGCGTAGCCGGCGAAGGCCGTCACGATCATGCCCGGCCCGTGCGGCCGCCCGATCGACTCGGTGATCCCCGAGGTGTCGCGGTGCAGGCGGATGGCCCGCACCCTCCGACCGGTCAGCAAGGCCACCGCCGCGTGACCGGCCTCGTGGACCAGCGTGACGAGGTGGCGGACCACCCGCCACACCGGTGGCACGAGGACGATCGCCGCGGCGATGGCCGCGCCGATCCAGACGGGATCGGGCATCGAGTCAGTCGGCCGGGCGGTCGACCAGCTCGACCCGCGTGGCATCGCGGGCATCGGCCCCCATCGCCGCCGCCATCCGGTGGTGGACGGCACCCTCGCGATGGCGGCTCTGCCGGTCCAGCGTCAGGCCGAGTGCGGTCCGCGCCCAGGCGCTGGTGGGCTCCAGCTCGACCAGACGGCGGAAGGCGTCCTCGGCCGGCGTGAGCAGCGCGGCCGCGAACTGGGCGCGTCCGTACAGCTCCCAGGCGGCGGCATTGGAGGGCTCGGCCTCGAGCACGGGCGCCAGCACACGGCCGGCCTCGCGCGGGAAACGAGAGTCGAGCAGCTCCTCGGCGTACCGGAAGGCGTCGAGGAGGTCCATCGCCGCGATCGTCTCGTCGGTCAGCGTGGGCTTCATGTAGATGGTCACAGTGCCTCCTTCGGTCGACTGTCCCAACGTCATTCGGCCGGCGCTGATTCCCCGCCGGATCCCGGCTGCGCCGGCTCGGTGGGCGCCTCGGTCGTGGGAGCCGCCGTCGTCGGGGCGTCCGCGGTCGGCGCCTGCGTGGACGGTGCATCCTCGGTCGGCTGGGAGGACGTGGGATCGGCGGAGGGTTCCGTCCCCTGTTCATCGGGCGCCGGTGTCCGGTCGCCGCTTCCGCCGGAGCTGCTCACCGGCACGATCGTCCGATTGGAGGAGTTGCCGTAGGACGTCCCGGTCGCCACCTCGTAGACGCCGATGATGACGATCGCCGCCACCAGAGCGGCGCCGCTGACGAGGGCCACCGAGCGCCAGTTGAGCCGCTGGAGGCGGTCTTTCCAGGAGACCGCGGAGCCATCGGCCGCGGCGACCTCGCTCTCGTGATCCGCGGCCGCCGCGTCATCGCCCGGCCGCTCGACGACGCTGCCCTGCTCGGTCAACAGGGTCTTGCTGCGCTGCACGCCGCGTTCCAGGCTGGAGCGGTACAGCGCGGTGGCGATACCGGCGACCACGCTGCCCACGGCGGCGCCGATGAGCGTGCCGGCGACGCCGAGCCAGGAGGCCATCCAGGCGGAGGTCATCGCGGCGAGCGCACCCGCCGCGAGCTGCAGGCCGGAGAGATCGGCCAGAGGTCCTGTGCGAGGCATGCTGTCGATGCTACCGAGCGGTACCGCTCTACCGGAGTGACGACGGTGACACTCGTCGAGGACGGCCCGTGGTGTCGCCGGAGTTCTGTCGGCGGTGCTCGTTATCGTCGTGACATGCGCTTCGTGGCCACCGCCGACTGGCAGCTCGGCATGCCCGCGTCGTTCCTGCCCGATGAGGCCCGCGCCCGGTTCGCGCAGGCGCGCATCGACGTGGTCCGGCGCATCGGCGAGGTCGCGGCGGAGCGGCAGGCGGACTTCGTGGTGGTCGCCGGGGACGTCTTCGACTCCAATCAGCTGCACCGCTCGGTGGTCGCCCGGGCCTTCGACGCCCTCGCCGACTGGTCGGTACCGGTCTACCTGCTGCCCGGCAACCACGACTGCCTCGATGCCGCCTCGATCTACCGCTCCGCGGAGTTCACCGCAGCCGTCCCCGACGGGGTCCGGGTGCTGGACGCCCCGGGCATCTACACGGCGACACCGGGGGTGGAGCTGGTGGC
The DNA here is from genome assembly GCA_023417775.1 of Actinomycetes bacterium. Taxonomy (GTDB): domain Bacteria; phylum Actinomycetota; class Actinomycetes; order Propionibacteriales; family Nocardioidaceae; genus Aeromicrobium. The sequence goes on from JAEZEJ010000086.1 coordinate 8,220, forward strand.
CGCACCGTGGTTCGGCAAGCGACCGCTCACCGATCTGGTCGCCGATGTGCTCGCCGACCTTCCCGAGCCGTCCGGTCGCCGCCGCGTCCTCGTGGGCCACGGCGGTCTGCTCGGCATCGATCGTGACGATCCGGCCGCGATCGACCTCTCCGCGCTGACGGGGGCGCTGGCCGATCGCCGCATCGACATCGCCATCCTGGGGGACCGTCACTCCACCACCGAGGCGGCCGATCGACTCTGGTATCCCGGGGCGCCGGAGGTCACCCGGCATCGGGAGACCGATCCGGGTCAGGTGCTGGTGGTGGACCTGGACGAGCACACCGGCGAGGTGACGGTGACGCCGGTGCGGGTCGGCCGGTGGACCTTCCTCACGCATGAGGCGCCGCTGAACCATGACACCGATCTCGACGGTCTGGAACGCGACCTCGATCGGCTGCCGGACAAGCACCTCACGGTAGTGCGGTTGACGCTGACCGGGACGCTGACGATCCCGCAGCGGGCGAGACTGGACGAGCTGCTGGCCCGCGCGGCCGACCGCTTCGCCCATGTCTTCGTCTGGCAGCGCCGCAGTGAACTGGCCGTCCGCGGCGAGGCCGCCGACTTCGATGAGCTCGGACTCACCGGTTTCGCCGCCGACGCCGTGGCCGAGCTGGTCGAGGAGCTGAAGGGGCCGACGTCCGAGGAGGCCGCGGACGCCCTCGGTCTGCTCTATCGGCTCACCGGAGCAGCGGAGGCGGGCCGATGAGACTGCTCCGCATGCACCTCGAGCACTTCGCGGGCATCGACGGACCGCTGGACGTCGACTTCGCCGAGCAGGGGATCACGGTCATCGAGGGTCCCAACGAGACCGGCAAGTCCTCGATCGTGGAGGCCCTGCGGCTCATCCGCGATTTCAAGGCCTCCTCGCAGGCCGCCGAGGTGCGCGCCGCCCGGCCGACCCATGTCCAGGCCGATCCTGTCGTCGAGATCGAGCTGCGCACCGGGCCTTATCACCTGACCTACGCCAAGACCTTCGCCCGCAAGGGCACCACGCGGCTCACCGTGCACGCGCCCGCGGCGGAGAGCCTCACCGGCGACACTGCCCACGACCGCGCCACGGCGATCTTCGCGGAGACCGCCGATCTCGCGTTGTGGTCGGCCTTGCAGGCGACGCAGGGGGAGCCGCTCGCGCAGCCGGTGCTGGCCACGCTGGTGCCTCTGCACAGCGCCCTGGCGTCCCTCGGGGGCGAGGATGCCGCCGGCGGTCACGATGAGCTGATGCGACGGGTCGAGGCCGAGTACCTGATGTACTACACGCCGACCGGCCGGCCGACGGGCGAGCACGCCCGGCTGGAGGGGGAGCTGGCCGAGGCCGAGGCGCAGGCGGAGAGCGCCGCGGACGCGCTCGCCGAGATCTCCCGTCTGACCGAGAGCCACGAGCGTCTGATCCTGCGTCGCGAGGAGCTGACCGTCTCCATCGCCGTGCAGCGCAAGGAGGTCGCCACCCTCACGGAGCGATGCGCCGAGCTGGATCAGCTGCGCCAGGAGCTGCGAGAGGCGCAGCGTATCGCGGAAGGGGCCGGCCAGACCCTCACCATCCGGCAGGAGGCGGCCGAGCGCCGGGCGACGCTCGTCGCCGAGCTCGAGGAGGCCGAGCGGGCACGCCGCGAGGCCGAGCTCGCCGAGACCGCGGCCACGACCGCGGTGGAGGAGCACGAGGCACAGGGCGGCCCGGAGGATCCCGACACCGCCGTCGATGCGGCCAGGACCGAGCTCGACCGGGCGGCGGCCGAGCAGGAGCGTGCTCGCGCCCAGCAGGGGCTGGAGCAGACGCTGCGGCGTCTCGGCGAGGCTCAGGCCGCGCATGCGGCGCGGGACGAGGCCCGTGCCGCTCTCCGGGAGAATGCCGTCGACGAGGCGGCGGTCCAGCGACTCCAGGACGATCACCTGCGCTGGCAGACGGCGGTCGCGCGCAGCGCGGCCGCCGCCCCGACGCTGACCCTCGAACGCCTGGGCGATCAGCCCGTCCTGCTCGACGGGCAGGAGGGCGAGGTCCGCGAGCATCCGGTGGTGCGACCGGTCGTCGTCGAGGTGCCGGGCACGGCCCGGGTGACCATCAGCCCTCCGGCCCCGCTCGCGGACGAGGTCGCCGAGGCCGATCGCCTGCATCGCGAATACCGTCGCGCCTGCGAGGCCCTGGGTGTCACCGATCTGGAGGACGCACGCACCCGGGCGCGGCTGCGGTCCGAGCAGGAGCGCAGGCTCGCCGATGGCACGGCGGAGCTGCGGCGGGCGCTCGGCGAGGATGACTCACTGACCCAGCTGGAGGAGCGGGCCGAGCGCTGTCGAGAGCGCGTCGGGGACGACGAGCCCCCGGCGGTGGACGAGGCGGCTGAGCGGCATCGCGCCGCCGTCGACGCCTACCGGCGGGTCGTGGCCGCGGCTGAGGAGTCGAGGGCCGAGCGGCGCCGGGCCTTCGCGATCGGGCAGGAGCTGCGCGACCGGCTGGTGCGCGCCGGCACGGCGGCCGAACACGTGCGCGCTCGCGCCGAACGGGCTGCCGCCGCGCTGTCCACCGATCGGGAACACGCCGACGACGCGACCGTCGCGGCCGCGGTCGAGGAGGCCCGAGAAGCCGCCGACCGTGCGGCTGCGGCGGTGACCCGGGTGGAGGAGGTGCTGAGCGAGCACGGCGCGGATGAGCTCGCCTCGGAGGTCGACGCGCGCTCCGATGCCCTGGAGACCGCCGAGCGCCGGCTGCGCGAGCTGGACGACGAGGTCATCGCCGTGGAGGCCACCTTGGAGGTGCGTGGCGGCGAGGGCCTGCAGGATGCCGCCAACCGTGCGGCCGAGACGGTGGCGGATCTGCGCCGGCGCTGGGCATCGGTCGATTCCCGTGCCCGCGCCGCGCGCCGCCTGCAGCTCGCATTGACCGAGCACGCTCATCGCGCACGTCGTCGTTACGTCGGACCCTTCCGCACCGCCATCGCCGATCTCGGCCGGACCGTCTTCGGTCCGAGCTTCGATGTCGAGATCGGCGAGGATCTGAGCATTCTCACCCGCACCCTCGACGGGCGCACCGTCCCCTTCGCGTCCTTGTCCGGCGGGGCCAAGGAGCAGCTCGGCGTCCTCGGCCGGGTCGCCACCGCGCGGCTGGTGGACGGCGATGACGGTGCCCCGGTGATCCTCGACGACATCCTCGGCTACGCCGATCCGCTGCGCCGGCAGCGGGTGCTGGCGATGCTGCGGCAGGTGGCGCGCGAGGGTCAGGTGCAGATCATCGTGCTCACCTGCGAGCCCAGTCGATTCGATCTCCTGGTGCCCGACATCTCACGACGCCTGGGCTAGGGGATCAGGGGATGGGTTCTGGGTCAGCCCAGGGCCTGTTCCACATCGGCGAGCAGATCGTGGACGTCCTCGATGCCGACGGAGAGGCGGACGAGGTCATCGGGCACCTCGAGCGCGGATCCCGCCGTGGACGCGTGGGTCATCGCACCGGGATGCTCGATCAGGGACTCGATGCCGCCCAGGCTCTCGGCCAGCGTGAAGATCCGCGTACGCGAGCAGAAGTCGAGCGCCGCCTCGCGGCCACCGGCGAGCCGCACCGAGATCATGCCGCCGTAGCGACGCATCTGGCGCTCGGCGGCCGCGTGCCCGGGATGATCGGGCAGACCCGGATAGAGCACCTGGGCCACGGCGCGGTGGCCGAGGAGCAGATCGACGATCGCCTCGGCGTTGTCGCAGTGCCGGTCCATCCGCAGCGCGAGGGTCTTGGCGCCGCGCATCGTCAGATAGGCATCGAAGGGCCCGGGCACGCCGCCGGCACCGTTCTGCAGGAAGGCGAAGCCGGCGTCCAGCTCCTCGTCGTCGGTGATCAGCGCGCCGCCGACGACATCGGAGTGTCCGCCGATGTACTTCGTGGTCGAGTGCAGGACGATGTCGGCGCCGAGCGGGAGTGGTTGCTGCAGATAGGGGGAGGCGAAGGTGTTGTCCACGACGAGCCGGACCCCGGTGGACCGGGTGACCTCCGCGATCGCGGCGATATCGCCGATATTGAGCAGCGGATTGGTCGGTGTCTCGATCCACACCGCCTTGGTGTCGGTCGTGACAGCCGCGCGTACGGCATCGACATCATTGACCGCCACGGGCGTGTAGGTGACGCCCCACTGGGTGAAGACCTTGTCGATCAGCCGGAAGGTGCCGCCATAGGCGTCATCGGGGATGACCAGGTGGTCTCCGGGCTTGAGCAGGGTGCGCAGAGCGGTGTCGGTGGCGGCCATGCCGGAGCTGAAGCCGCGTCCGTAGCGCCCGTTCTCCAGCGAGGCGAGGTTCGCCTCCAGGGCCGCGCGGGTCGGATTGCCCGTGCGGGCGTACTCGTACCCGCCGCGCATGCCGCCGACGCCGTCCTGGGCGAAGGTCGAGCTCGCGTAGATCGGGACGTTGACCGCGCCGTTCTCGGCATTCGGCTCGTAGCCGGCATGGATCGCCCGGGTCGCGAAACCGTGCTGGGTTCGCTCGCTGTGCTCGGTGGTCATGCCGTCACCGCCTGGAGGAGAAAGAGCGTAGGTCGGTGCTGGCCTGACCCGGTACCGATGGTTCGCTCGCTGTGCTCGCTCATACATGTGCTCCCAACAGATCGAGGCGGGTGAGGACACCGAGGGGCGTGCCCTCATCGACGACGAGAAGGGCGTCGCGTTCGCTCAGCGCCTCCAGGCCGGCCCGCAGACCCTCGCCCGCGCCGATCAACGGCAGCGAGGGCTCCATGTGGTCGGCCACGGCATCGGCCAGCTGCGCCCGGCCCTCGAAGACGGCGCTGACGAGCTCGCGCTCGCTGACGCTGCCGGCGACCTCGCCGATCACCACCGGCGGCTCAGGGCCGACGACGGGCATCTGCGAGACCCCGTACTCGCGCATGATCTCGATCGCATCGCGCACGGTCTCCGAGGGGTGGGTGTGCACGAGGGCGGGGATGGCGCCGGACTTGCGACGCAGCACATCGCCGATCGACGTGCTCGCCTCCGTTCCGCCGAGGGGCGTGCGCAGGAAGCCGTAGGAGGCGAGCCAGTCGTCATTGAAGATCTTGGACAGGTAGCCGCGGCCGCCGTCGGGCAGCAGCACGACCACGATGTCATCGGGGTCGGCCCGCTCGGCCACGCGGACGGCCGCGACGACGGCCATCCCGCAGGACCCGCCCACGAGCAGTCCTTCCTCGCGGGCGAGCCGACGCGTCATCTCGAAGGAGTCGGCATCGGAGACCGCGATGATCTCGTCGGGGACCGACGGATCGTAGGCCGAGGGCCAGAAGTCCTCGCCGACACCCTCGACGAGATACGGGCGTCCGGTGCCCCCGGAGTAGACCGATCCGATCGGGTCGGCGCCGATGACCCGGATCGAGGGGTTCCGCTCCTTCAGATAGCGACCCGCCCCGGTGATGGTGCCGCCCGTGCCGACCCCGGCGACGAAGTGGGTGACGCGGCCATCGGTGTCGTCCCAGATCTCCGGGCCGGTGGTCTCGTAGTGGGACGCCGGGCCGGCGGGATTGGAGTACTGGTCGGGCTTCCACGCGCCCTCGGTCTCCTGGACCAGGCGGTCGGAGACCGAGTAGTAGGAGTCCGGATGCTCCGGCGGGACGGCGGTGGGGCAGACGACCACCTCGGCCCCATAGGCACGCAGCACATTGCGCTTGTCCTCGCTGACCTTGTCCGGGCAGACGAAGATGCAGTGGTAACCGCGCTGCTGGGCGACGAGCGCGAGGCCGACCCCGGTATTGCCGGAGGTCGGCTCGACGATCGTGCCGCCCGGGCGGAGCGCCCCGCTCGCCTCGGCCTCGTCGACCATCTTCACGGCGATGCGGTCCTTCGCACTCCCGCCGGGATTCAGGTACTCGATCTTGGCGGCGATGGTGGCGCCACCGGCAGGTGAGACGGAGTTGAGTCGGACGAGGGGAGTGCCCCCGATGAGGTCGACGACGTGGTCTGCGATCGGCATATCGCCATTGTGTCAGCCTCGTGGTGTCGGCGGTCCGGGGTCAGGAGCGCAGGGGGCGTCCGTGCTCATCGGTCGGGCGTCCGACGAGGATGAGGATGCCGTCGATGAAGGGCCACAGCGCGCCGAGGCCGCAGGTCACGAGGGTCACGACCAGCTGGATCACGCCGGTGGTGATGTCGCCCATGTACATCCGGCCGATGCCCAGCGGGACGAGGATCTGCAGCAGCCCGGCGATGATCTTGGACCGGTCCGAATAGGGCGCACCGGTGGCGGGTTCGCGGCCGTAGGGGGCTTCGGGGGACGGCCCCCACCAACCCGGTCCGGAAGGACCGGGCTGGTGGGGCGGCGGCGGGTACGACATCAGACGACGGCCCCGTCGCCCCGCCCGTTGTCGATCGCCGAATAGGGATCGACGGCGCGCTTCTGGGCATCCTTCTCGGGATTGAAGGGGAACCGCTCCTCCAATAGGACCGCCAGCGAGGTGGCCGTGAAGATCGTCGACAGCACACCCAGCGACAGGCCGATGATGATGGCCAGCGAGAAGTCGGTGAGCGAGTCGCCGCCGATCGCGGCCAGTGCCCCGAGGATGAACAAGGCGCTCAGGGTCGTGTTGATGGTTCGGGGGATGGTCTGCAGCACTGCGTCGTTGACGAGTTGTCGCAGATTCGGTTGGGCCCGTAGACCGGTGTGTTCTCGAATGCGGTCGAAGACGACGATCGTGTCGTTGACCACGAGACCGATGATCGACAGGATCGCGGCGAGGAAGACGCTGTCGATCGTCTTGCCCCACCAGGCGAAGATGCCGACCACCATCAGCACCACCGAGGCCATCGACACCTGCGCGGCGAGGGCCCAGGTCCAGCGGAAGCGCCAGCCGAGGTAGACCAGCTGGGCCGCGATCGCGATCGCGAAGGCCAGCAGCGCCTTGTTGCGCAACTCGGTGCCGAGGCTCGGCCCGACCTGCTCGTCGCGGATCTGCTCGACGTCCCCGCCGACGGAGACCACGGCATCGCGGATATCGCTGACCTGCTGGTCGTCGATGTCCTCGGTGCGGATGGTGATGTTCTCTCCGCCGCCGTCGCTGGAGGACTCCTGCACCACGGCATTGGGGAAGCCGGCATCGCTGACGGCCTCGCGCACGGTCTCGGCGTCCACCGTCTGCGTCGTGGAGTACTCGATGATGCGGCCGCCGGTGAAGTCGACACCGAGGTTCAGGCCCTTGCCGAAGACGCCGAGGAGGGCGACCATCGCGATGCCCGCCGTGACGATGATCCACACACCGGCGCGCTTGACGATGAAGGGACCGCGTTCGTTGATGAAGGTGCGGATGCGCCCGGTGCCGGCGATACCGCTGATCCGGGGACGCTTGCCCACGAAGCGTCGGCGCACCGCCCACTCGGACAGCACCCGGGCCACGACCAGGGCGGAGATCATCGAGGCGAGGACGCCGATGGTCAGGGTGACACCGAAGCCGCGGACCGATCCGGTGGCGAAGAAGAAGAGCAGCATCGCGGCGAGGATCGTCGTGATGTTGGAGTCGATGATCGCCGACCAGGCCTTGTTGAAGCCGGTGGTGAGGGCCGGACTGAGACCGGCCCTCGGATGTTCCTCGTATTCCTCTCGCGCACGTTCGTAGACGAGGACATTCGCGTCGATGGCGAGGCCGATCGCGAGGACGAATCCGGCGAGGCCGGGGAGGGTGAGGGTGGCACCGAGCCAGACCAGGATGCCGTAGGCGATGAGGGTGTAGGTCGCCAGCGCGAGCGTGGCCATGAAGCCGACGAGGCGGTAGACGAAGACGATGAAGAGCGCGGTGAGCGCGAGGCCGATGATCGCGGCGGTGATCGAGGCGTCGATCGCGGCGGCACCGAGGGTCGGGCCGATGGTGCGCTGCTCGATGGTGTCGACCGGGACCGGCAGAGCACCGCCCTTGATGAGGACCGCCAGGTCGTCGGCCTCGGACTGCGAGAACTCACCGGTGATGCTGGTGCTGTTGCCGCCGCCGGACTGGCAGAGGCTCGGCTGGATGCTCGGTGAGCTGATGATGCCGTCGTCGAGCACGATGGCGATCCGCTGACCGGCCGCGGGATTGGCGCAGGCGGACTGGACGAGCTCACCCCATGGTCCGCGCCCCTCGCCGCTGAAGTCGACGTTGACGACCCACTGGCCGATGCCGCCCTCGGGCTGCGCGGCCGCGGCATCGCTGATGCCGTTGCCGTCGAAGGCGACGGGTCCGAGCAGCAGCTCCTGGCCGGACTCGTCGGGGAGCACGGTCTGCCCTTCCTCGGGCTCGACACCCTCGGCGGCGGGGGAGAGCACCTCGCGGAACTCCAGGGTGGCCGTCTGGCCGATGACCTCGGCGGCCTGCTCCGGGTCCTGGACCCCGGGCAGCTCGACGATGATCCGGTTCTCGCCCGACCGGGCGAGGGTGGGCTCGGAGACGCCGAGGGCGTCGACGCGCCCCCGGATGACCTCGAGTGCGCGGTCGGTGGCATCGGCATCGGCATCGACGCGGTCCGTGGACTGCGCTTCGAGCACGATCTGGGTACCACCGCGCAGATCGAGGCCGAGATTCGGAGGGAAGTGCCAGGCCGAGAATCCGGCGAGGGCGATGATGAGGAACGCGGCGAGGGCGCGCCAGCGTGACGGCGTCATGGTCATGGGGTGCTTTCCGGTGGGCGGGACGGGCGGACGGACTCAGCCGAACGCCGGGGGAGCCCGTCCAGCTCGTGCCCATATCCCGCGTCGCGGAGCCGTGCAGCGCCGGTCGCGCGCGACCCACAGAGCGGTCCCGAGGAGGAGGATGACGCCGGACAGCACCGCCAGCGGCAGCTGATCGGTCGCCGCGGGCGCGTGGTCGTCGACGGTCGTCGCCTGGGGCAGGGTCACCCTGCTCGTGGTCGTCGTGCGGTCGCCGACACTGACGGAGGAGGCTGCGCTGCCGGTGCTGCGGGTCGGCGCGCCCGACTGCGTCAGCGCGGTAGCGCCCAGCAGCGCGACGAGGATCGCCGCGCAGCTCGCGATGATCCCCCAGACGGCCGGACGGGTGTGACGCACCCGGTGAGTCTAACCGTCCGGGAATCTCAGCGGGACATCTCCGGGTGATCCGCGCGGTCGTCCACCCCACGGCCTAGCCTGGCGCTATGACGCTAGGGATGCTCGGAACCAGTGGAATCGCCGTCAGCACGGTCGGCCTCGGCTGCAATGCCTTCGGGGCGCGTATCGACGCGGAGCGCACTCAGGCGGTCGTCGACGCGTGTTTCGCCCAGGGGGTGACCTTCTTCGACACCGCGGATGTCTACGGGCTCGGCCAGAGTGAGGAGCTGCTCGGACGTGCGCTGGGCGGACGCCGGGACGAGGTCGTCGTGGCGACCAAGTTCGGCATGGACATGCAGGGGGTCAACGGAGACGACGGAGGCGCACGGGGCCGCCCGGAGTACGTACGGCGCGCCTGCGAGGCGAGCCTGCGTCGGCTCGGCACGGATGTCATCGACCTCTACCAGCTGCACACACCCGATCCCTCCACGCCCATCGAGGAGACCCTCGGTGCGCTCGACGAGCTCGTGCGGGAGGGCAAGGTGCGGGCCATCGGCTGCTCGAACTTCCAGGCCTGGCAGCTCGTGGACGCGGCCTGGGTCGCGCGCACCCGTGAGCTGACCTCGTTCGCGACGGCGCAGAACGAGTACTCGCTCTACAACCGCACGGCCGAGGTGGAGCTCACGCCGGCCTGCGCGGAGCTGGGGGTCGGACTGCTGCCGTACTTCCCGCTCGCCTACGGGCTGCTCACCGGCAAGTACCGTCGCGACGAGCCGCCCGCGGAGGGCACGCGCCTCGCCGAGGACACCCAGCGTCGACGCTATGACGCCGCCGACTGGGACACCATCGAGGCCTTGCGGCGGTTCGCCGAGGAGCGGGGCATCTCGCTATTGGAGGTCGCGATCGGGGGCCTGGCCGCGCAGCCGCAGGTGGCGAGCGTCATCGCAGGCGCCACGCGGGCCGATCAGATCGCCTCGAACGTGGCCGCGGGGCGCTGGACGCCGAGCGATGCCGATCTCGAGGCATTGAACCAGATCGGTCGTCCGCGGCAGAGCTACACGACCTTCGCCCCCTGAGCGCGGGTCGCGTCCTTGATGTCACGGCTCCATCGCGGGCTCGTTCCTCGCCCAGCTACTCGACCACGCCTCGGACGTTGAGTGGGTCCGAGGGGCGAGCACGGTGACGGAAGGGTCGGTCTCGAGGAGGGTGCGCCGGGTTGGGAAGCGCCTCACGGCGCGTGGCCGCTCGTAGCGGCTAATGTTGGGACCCGGGGCTTGCCGCAACCCGGCGCAGTCACCAGCGTATCGGCCAGCAGGCCACGATCAAGGCATCATCGGCGTGGCCCACGGCACGCGTGGCCACGAGTCCCTCTCACTGCAGGGCGCCGGCGCGTTCGAGCTCGGCGGCACGGCGCAGGTCGCGCGCCGTCTCCACGAGACGGGCACCGCTGTGTGCGTCACCGTCGTCGGCCTGTCCGCGGCCCACGCCGACGATATGGGCGAAGGCGGCGGCGCGGTCGAGGGTGACATCGAGATGCTCGCCGACGATGCCGCGTACCACCACATCGACCAGGCGCACGACCTCCTCGGGACCGGGCGGCTCGACGACCCCGGCCAGCACCTCCTGCACGGGGGCGTAGGCCTTGCCGATCGCGAACTCGCGCGCCGCGCGGACCGGCTCGCGATGGACCCACGTGCGCAGGACGTACAGCCGCCACAGCGCCCCCGCGAGGGAATCGGCGGAGGCGAGGGCCCATAGCTCGGCGATGGTGCTGAGCCCTTCGGAGTCGGCCAGGTGGAGTACCCGCTCGACGAGCTCCACATCGGTGTCGTCACGTGGGCCGCGAACGAGGAGGTGGGCCACCCGGTGACCGGCGGCGGTCACCTCGGCGGGATCGGGGCGCGTGTCCGGCTGGGTCTCGAAGAGGCCGGCCCCGGGCAGCGCGGGCTTGTCGAAGTCAGCCATCGAAGTCCTCCCATGCGGCGTCGAGTGCCGCGAGGTACGCGTCGAAGCGCGAGTCCCCGCAGGGCCGGGTCACGCGTGGGCCACCGACCGGATACTCGAAGCGCATCCGATTCATGACATAGGCGACCGTCGTATGTGTCGCGATGTCGTTGACGACGACCGACCCGCCCAGACCGCCCCAGTAGCAGCGGCGTCCCGGCTCGGGTGCCGACGGTAGCGAACCGGCCAAGGCCCAGCCGGGGCCGAAGACGATCGGCAGGCCGAGCACGAGGTCGACACCTCCGACGAGCGGAGTGAGGATGCGCTCGATCGTGCTCGGCGACAACCACTGCCGGCCGGCGAACTCACCACCGTGCGAGACGATCGACTGGACCATCGCGAGGGAGCGTGCGTTCCCGAAACCGTTGGCGGCCGGGACCTGGCCGCGGAGCCACCGTTCGGAGTGCGACTCGCGCACGTGGAGGAAGGGCTGGAGGAGCGCGCGAGCGGCGATGCCCTCCTCGTCGACGGGATCGAGCTCGACCGGTCGCGGGGGCACCACCGGGCTCACCCGGGCGTCGTGCTCGGGGGCGAGGCCGATGTGCAGGTCGGCGCCGAGCGGTCCGGTGATCTCGGCGGCGACGAGCTCCCCGGGCATCATCCCCGTGACGCGCCGGATGACCTCACCGAGCAGATGGCCCTGGTTCATCAGGTGATAGCCCGGAGAGGAGCCGGGCGTGAACCAGGGAGCCGATGCGGCGAGGTCGGCGGTGCTCGCCTCCCAGTCGTAGAGATCGGAGACGGTGATCGCCGGACTCCAGGCCGGGACGCCGCTGGTGTGTGCGAGCACCTGGAGCACGGTGATGTCGCCCTTGCCGGCCTGCGCGAACTCGGGCCAGTAGTGGGCGACGGGACGATCGACGTCCAGCGCGCCCCGGTCGTGCAGCAGCCAGATCGCGAGTGCGATGACGGTCTTGGTGGAGGACCACAGGGCGGTGATCGTGTCGGGCTGCCAAGGCACGGTGCGGTCGCGGTCGGTCCAGCCGGCCCAGGTGTCGAGGACCACCCGGCCCTCCCGGACGACGGTCAGGCTCGCACCCAGCTCGGCGCCGTCCTCGACGCCGCGGCGCAGCAGTGCGTCGGCGCCGGCGAGGGCGCTGGGGACGATCGGCCTGTCGGGAGCCACCCGAATAGCGTAATCAGCCCTTCAGGGCGTTGGCGACAGGCGCGGCGACGATGGCGACCTGCCAGTGGCGAGCACCCTGCTCCAGCAGCGCGTCGCCGATGCTGGCGGTGTCGATGCGTGCGGGAGGCTCCCAGGCGAGCTGACGGATGAGGCCGGGGGAGATGAGGTTCTCGCTGGGGAGGTCGTTCTGCTCGGCGAGCTCGGTGACCACCGGCTTGACCTGCTGCAGCCGTGCGGCCGCCTCCGGGCGCTTCTCATTCCATGCGCGAGGAGGGGGAGGCCCCTCATGGCGCTGAGAGCTGGTGGGCAGATCGGCATCGTCGAGGGCGAGCGCCTCCTCGATCGCGGCCTGCCAGTCGTCGAAGAAGCGTCGGGGACCGCGTCCGCGCATGGCGCGGGTCTCGCGCAGCGCGGTGCGCGAGGTGGGGGCCGCGGCGGCGATCTCCAGGATCGCCGAATCGGGCAGGATGCGACCGGGAGTCACATCGCGTGCGGCGGCGATGCGGTCGCGGGCATACCAGAGCGATCGGACGATCGCGAGGGTGCGTCGGCCTCGCGCCTTGTGCAGACCCGAGGTGCGGCGCCACGGCTCGGTGCGCTCCGGCGGCCCGGTGAAGCTGAGCAGCGACTCGAACTCCTCGTGGGCCCAGCCGGCCTTGCCGGTGCGCTCGAGGTCGGCCTCGACCATCGCCCGCAGCTCGACCAGCACCTCGACATCGAGGGCCGCGTACTCGAGCCACGGCTCGGGTAGGGGCCGTGTCGACCAGTCGGCGGCCGAGAACTCCTTGGCCAGGCTCATCTGCAGGTAGTGCTCGACCAGGCCGGCGAGTCCGACCCGGGGGAGGTTCAGCAGCCGGCCCGCCAACTCGGTGTCGAAGAGCGCGGCCGGGCGCAGTCCGACCTCGGCCAGGCAGGGCAGGTCCTGGGTGGCGGCGTGCAGGATCCACTCGGCATCGCCGAAGGCCTCGTCGAGGGAGTTGAGATCGTCGAAGGCGGTCGGGTCGACGAGGAAGGTGCCGGCCCCCTCGCGGCGGATCTGCACCAGATAGGCGCGCTGGGAGTAGCGGTAGCCCGAGGCGCGTTCGGCGTCGAGGGCGACGGGTCCGTAGGCCAGGGAGAGCTCGGCCACGGCGCGCGCCAGCTCGTCATCGTCGTCGATCACCTGTCCGAGCGGCTCGCGCAGACCGAGCCGCGGCAGCGAGGGCTCTGCCACGGTCTCGGGGAGGTCATCGGTCACCGGCGAGGCCCCTGTCGGTCGTGGGCGGTGCGGCGCAACGGGATCACCCCGGGGGTCAGCGGCGGGAGTCCGGCGAGCTGGGCCAGCAGGTGCATCCAGGCCTGGGCGTGGTGGCCGGCATCGGAGTCCGGGTCGGGCGACCAGGAGGCGCGGATCTCGACCTGCGCGGAGCTGCCGTCCTCGGCCATCTGACCGAAGCTGTCGGAGCGGACGACGGTCACGCTGCCGCTGGCGGCGTGATAGCCGGCGCCCTCGGCGTCCAGGGCGTCGGTGAGCCAGCTCCATCCGACCTCGGTGAGCATCGGATCGGAGGCCATCTCCGGCTCGACCTCGGCCTTGGCGAAGGTCACACAGCGGAAGTTGCCTTCCCAGGCCTCGTGGCCGGCGGGATCGTAGAGGCAGATGAAGCGGCCGGTGGCCACATCGTCTCCGCCGACGGCCAGGTCACCGCTGATCGCGTAGGCATAGGGCGCGATGCGCTGCGGCGGAGGCATCACGTGGACGGTCAGCTCCGGGCGGGCATCGACGCGCATGATCTGCTCGACCGCCCGCGTGAACGCTGCGGGCGTGCCGTCGACCTCGGTTCGCGCAGCCACAACGGCGATCCTAGGCCGAAGGAGGCCGACCTGGGGTCTTCGACACGCGGCGACACCTGACAGACTCGTGGATGTGACCACCTCGAACCCCGCCAGCCCGTTCCTGCAAGCCTGCCGGGGGGAGCGTCCCGCTCACACTCCCGTGTGGTTCATGCGCCAGGCGGGCCGCTCGCTGCCGGAGTATCGCGCGGTCCGGGCCGAGGTGCCGATGCTCGAATCGTGCTTCCGCACGGATCTGGTCGTCGAGATCACGATGCAGCCGGTCCGTCGCTATGGCGTGGACGCGGCCATCTTCTTCTCCGACATCGTCGTCCCGCTCAAGGCGATCGGCGTGGACCTCGACATCGTCCCGGGCACCGGCCCGGTCGTCGCCGAGCCGATCCGCTCGGCCGATCAGCTCGCCAGCCTGCGCGATCTCGAAGCCGACGATGTCAGCACCATCACCGCCGCCGTGGAGGGGCTGGTCGGCGAGCTCGGCGATACGCCGCTCATCGGCTTCGCCGGAGCGCCCTTCACGCTGGCCTCCTATCTCATCGAGGGCGGACCGTCCCGCGATCACCGCCGCACCAAGCAGCTCATGTACAGCGATCCCGAGCTCTGGCACGCCCTGCTCGGCCGCATCGCGCGGATCGGCGAGCAGTTCCTGCGGCTCCAGGTGCAGCACGGTGCGCAGGCGGTCCAGCTCTTCGACTCGTGGGCCGGAGCCCTCTCCCTGGACGAGTACCGCACCTTCGTGCAGCCGCACTCGGCGGCCGTCTTGTCCGGTATCGCGGACCTCGATGTGCCGCGGATCCACTTCGGTGTGGGCACGGGGGAGCTGCTCGGCGCGATGGGCGAGGCGGGTGCCGATGTGGTCGGCGTCGACTGGCGGGTCCCGCTCGACGAGGCCACCCGGCGCATCGGTACCGAACGCGCCGTGCAGGGCAACCTGGACCCGACCGTCGTGTTCGCGCCGACCGAGGTCGTGCACGAGCGTGCGGCGCGCGTCATCGAGGCCGGCCGAGCGGCACCGGGACATGTCTTCAATCTGGGCCACGGTGTGCTGCCCGACACCGACCCGGATGCGCTCGCTCGGCTGGTCGACTTCGTGCACGAGTACCCCGTCCGCTGATGCGGGTCGGGGTGGTCGGTGCCGGCATCGCGGGGCTGACCTGTGCGCGCGCCCTGCGGGATGCGGGCGCCGAGGTGGTCGTCTGGGAGGCCGGCGACCGTGTCGGCGGCAAGCTGCGGCTCGAGGAGGTCGGGGGACTGGTGCTCGACCAGGGCGCGGAGTCCATGCTGGCGCGGCGCCCCGAGGGCCTCGACCTGGTCGACAGTCTCGGACTCGCCGATCGGCTGGTGCACCCTGAGCCTTCTCCCGCGACGCTGTGGACCCGCGGGGCGTTGCGGCCGATGCCGCCGACGGTCATGGGGATCCCCTCGGACCTCGATGCGCTGGCGGCTTCGGGAGTGCTGGCCGGGCCGGTGGACCGTCATGAGGTGCCGGTGCCGGACGAGGACGTCTCGGTGGCGGAGTTCGTCGCCGAGCGCGCGGGCCGGGAGGTCGTGGACCGTCTCGTCGAACCGCTGCTCGGCGGTGTGTACGCCGGGCACGCCGATCGGCTGTCTCTGCGGGCCGCGGCGCCGATGATCGCCGCTCTCGGCTCCGACCCGATCTCGGCCGCGGAGGAGCGTCGCGCCGAGCAGCTGGTCGCCGGCTCTGCGGCACCGGTGCTCGCGGGACTGGACGGCGGGATGGGGAGCCTGCCGCCGGTGCTGGCCGACGGCCTCGACATCAGGATCGAGGCCACCGTGCGCGGTGTGCAACGCGACACCGGCGGCGGGTGGACCGTGATCGTCGGCCCGACCACGCGGGCCGTCCGCGAGCGGTGTGACGCTCTGGTGCTGGCCGTGCCGGCACCAGCGGCCTCGCGACTGCTCGCCACCGTCGCGCCGGCCGCCTCCTTCGCGCTGGCGGGGATCGACTACGCCTCGATGGCCCTGGTCACCCTCGTCCTGGAAGGGGCGGACCTGCCGGAGGGATCGGGATTCCTCGTGCCGCCCGTCGACGGGCGAGCGATCAAGGCCGCCACCTTCGCGACCAACAAGTGGGCGTGGCTGGCGCGGGAGGCGGACGGCGCGAGCATCGTACGGACCTCGCTGGGACGCGCCGGCGAGGTCGCGGCCCTGCAGCGCTCGGACGAGGAACTCGTCGCCGCCGCGGTCGCCGATCTCGGGACGGCGCTCGACGGCGTGGGCACGCTCGGCCGGATCACTGCCTCGCGGGTGCAGCGATGGGGCGGCGGGCTGCCGCAGTACGACGTGGGCCATCAGGAGCTGGTCGCCGGGATCGAGGCCGATATCGCCTCGGTGCCCGGACTCGCCGTGTGCGGTGCGGCCTACCACGGCGTCGGCATCCCGGCCGTCATCGCCTCGGCCCACCAGGCGGCCCGGGTCATCACCAGGGAAGGGACAATGGAGACATGAGCGAGCGGAGCGAGCGAACACTATGAGCGTGCCGAACCAGGGGAAGCTGGCCAAGGAGATCAACGAGACCATCCGCTACACGATGTGGTCGGTCTTCCGTCTGGAGCGGCCGCTCGGTGCGGACGACCGCGCGACGGAGGCAGCCGAGGTCGAGGCCCTCGTCGGGCGCCTGGCGCAGGAGGATGTCGTCGTCCGCGGCGCCTATGACCTGAGCGGCATGCGCGCGGACGCCGATCTGATGATCTGGTGGCACGCCTCCACGGCCGAGGTGCTGCAGGGCGCGTACAACGCCTTCCGTCGCACCGCACTCGGCTCGCGGATGGTTCCGGTCTGGTCGCAGACGGCGCTGCACCGCCCGGCCGAGTTCAATCGCTCGCACGTGCCGGCCTTCATGGCCGAGGAGCAGGTGCGCGACTGGATCTGCGTGTACCCCTTCGTGCGGTCCTATGAGTGGTATCTGCTGCCCGAGGACGAGCGCCGCGACATGCTGCGCGAGCACGGCATGCAGGCGCGTCCATATCCGGACGTCCGGGCGAACACGGTGGCGTCCTTCGCGCTCGGCGACTACGAGTGGATGCTGGCCTTCGAGGCCGACGAGCTGCATCGCATCGTCGATCTCATGCGTGAGCTCCGGGCGAGCCGGGCACGCCGTCACGTGCGTGAGGAGACCCCGTTCTACACCGGACGCAAGCGCGGCTGGGGAGAGCTGACCGAGCTCTGGCCCTGATCCGCCCACGAGGGGCGGGGCCGGTCAGTCGGCTTGCAGGTCCAGGGCGATGCCGTTGATGCAGTAGCGCTGGTCGGTGGGGGTGTCATAGCCCTCGCCACCGAAGACGTGGCCGAGATGGGATCCGCAGTTCGCGCAGCGCACCTCGGTGCGCAGCATGCCCATCGAGCGGTCCTCGATGTACTCGACGCGATCCTCGGCGAGGGGCGCATAGAATGCCGGCCAGCCGCAATGGGCGTCGAACTTGGTCTCGCTGCGGAAGAGCTCGCTCCCGCAGGCGCGGCAGCGATACACGCCGATGGTCGGGTCGGTCTCATAGGAGCTGGAGAAGGGGCGCTCGGTACCACCCTGGCGCAGTACGTGGAACTCGGCCGAGCTGAGCTCGTCGCGCCACTGGTCGTCGGACTTCGCGACGGTGTAGTCGCGACCGGACTCGGATGCGGACATGTCGATCAGATCTCCGTCTGGGCTTCGAAGGGCAGGTGCTCGAGCAGGTGCAGCGTGGGCACCTCGAGGGACCGGCGGGCGCGGGACGTCCAGTCGAGCTTCAGGAACTCGCGCACGAGATGGGGCTCGGTGAGGATGATGACCTCGTCGGCCGAGGTCTCGGCCACGAGCTCCTTGAGGGCGTCGATCGGGTCGAGGTCGGTGAGCCGGGAGGTGACCTGCTGGCCGCGGTCCCGCAGCAGCCGTGCGCTCTCCTCGAGCTCGGACTCGCCGGCCTGGTGGAGTTCCTGGTCGACGACGGCCATCGTGTCGGGCTCGGTCATCGGCACGAACTGCCCGCCGCCGAGGGCGCTCATCGAGGAGCTGAGCACGGCCGCCGAGCTCTCGATGGGCAGCAGCAGGTGGTAGGTGACATCGTCATCCACGCCCTCCTGTAGCGACACGATCTGATTCGCGTCCAACTCGATCAGCTGACGTTCGACCAACAGCACCACGTTGTACATGTCTCGATCCTTGTCGGTGGGTCGGCGGCTCACCCGCGTGCGCGGAGCCAGCGGGGGAGCAGGACGTCATCGCACTCGATCAGGTGGCCGAGGGTGAGCGCACGGCCGGCGAAATGATCCGAGTGGGAGATGCGCGGGCCGTCTCCGGCGGCGAGCACCGGGGCGACGGTGAGGCACAGCTCGTCCACGAGGTCGTCGGCGGCCAGGGCGCCGTGGAGCGACGGGCCTCCCTCGCACAGGATGCGTCGCAACCCGCGACGGCGGAGGGCGTCCAGCGCCGTCGGCAGGTGGACCGCCTCCTCGCCCGCGACGATCACCTCCATGGTCGCGGCGAGTTCGGCGCGGCGTTCAGGCGGCGAGGCGGCGGAGGTGATGACGATCTGGCCGGGGGAGACGAGCTCGTCGGGGAGGTCCAGCCCCCGGCTGACGATCGCGATGGGCGGCACCGGGGCGAGGCCCAGCTCACCACGGAGCTCAGCGTGGATCTCCTCGGCCTCGATGGGTCGATAGCCTTCGGCGCGGGCCGTGCCGGCGGCCACCAGGACGACATCGCACAGCGACCGCAGCACGGCGAAGACGGTGCTGTCCGGCTCGCCGCCGAGGGCGCCGGAGAGGCCGTCCTCGGCGGTGGCCGAGCCATCGACCGAGGAGGCGAAGTTGAGCCGGACCCAGGGGCGGTCCAGCTGATCGGGGTAGGCGTAGCGGCGTGCCAGATCGGCCGTGTCGAGCATGGGGACAGCCTAGAGCGCACCCCGCCAGGAGGGGCGGTAGCTGGCCTACCGCCGCCGCCGCGGGGCGGGGGTGGGGGTCGCTCAACGACGACGCAGGAACCAGGCGAAGACGGGGGCGCTCGCCAGGATGATGATCAGCCGCACCAGCTGGGCGGCGGTGACGAAGGTGAGATCGCCGCCTGTCGTCGTCGCGATCGCCAGCACCGCCGAGAACCCGCCGGGTGTCGTGGCGAGGTAGCCGTCGAGTGCGCTCAATCCGGTGACGTGGGAGAGCCATGCGCCCATCGCCGCGCACATGGCCATGACGATCACGATGTTCAGCAGGGCCAGCGGCAGCAGCGACTTGATGGTCGCGAAGGCCGCTCGCGTGAATCGCAGGCCCACGGACAGCCCGATCAGGCCGAAGGCGGCCTGTTGCAGCGGACCCGGCACGCCGGCATCGCCGAACCACGGGTGCACGATCGCCGCGATGATCATCGGACCGAAGACGCCGCCCGCGGGGAGCCGCGCCAGCTTGCCCGCGACGATGCCGACGGCGCAGCTGATCGCGGTGAAGGCGATCGCCGGCAGCAGATCCTCGACCGTGACGGCGGGAGCGGGGGTCGAGGACGCCGGGGGATGGAAGACCAGGTGCACGATGAACGGCAGCGAGGCCACGATGATGACGACCCGCAGGTACTGCAGGACGGTCACCACCCGGTCGTCCGCTCCGAGATCGCGCGACATGACGGTCAGCCCCGAGGCTCCTCCGGGGACCGAGGAGAAGACCGCCGTCTCACGGGTGATGGTGCCGCGAGCGCTCAGCATCAGCCCGAGGATGACGCTGCCGACGATCGTGGCCACGCTCACGAGCAGCACGATGGGCCAGTCCCCGCCGATGCTGCGCAGCGTGTCCAGATCGATCGACGCTCCGATCGAGGCGCCGAGGATCGCCTGCCCGAGGAGATAGAGCGGCTCGGGGAATCGCAGTTCCTGGCGGAACACCAGGGAGAAGACGAGTGCACCCACCAGCGCGCCGATCAACATCGCGGCGGAGATCTGGAGGAGCTCCAGGACGCCGACGAAGATCGCGACGAGCGCTGCCAGCAGCACGACCTTCGCGACGCGTCTCACCGGACGAAACTAACGAACCCGTGGGGGGGGGGGGGGGGGGGGGGGGGGGGGGGGGGGGGGGGGGGGGGGGGGGG
>JAEZEJ010000144.1 GCA_023417775.1 Actinomycetes bacterium
AAACCCGGCTCCGGGTCATCGCCCCGGGAGCCGCTCCCTCTCCCTCGCAGCGGCGCCCGTTGAAGGCCGCGCCGCCGCGTCACTCGTGCTTCACTTCAAAGGGGACCGCGACGGCTCAGCTGCACCCGGAGGTGGCGCCGCAGTTCGAGCACTTGTAGCAGGCACCCGAGCGGATCATGATCGCGCCGCAGGTGTGGCACGGGGGCGCGTCCGCCTGGTTGAGGTAGGTGTCGCGCGCGCTGGAGGACACCTTCACCGGCAGCTTCTCGCCGATCGTCACCGTGCCCGCCGAGGCCTTCGCCGCCGGCACCTTCGACTTCTCCATCGCCTCGGCGTCGAGGTCGAGCGGGAGCTGCTGCGAGGGCAGGAACTTCAGCGACAGCCACCGGAAGATGTAGTCGGTGATCGACTTGGCGATGGGGATCTGCGGGTTGCCCGTGAACCCCGACGGCTCGAACCGGGTGTGGCTGAACTTGTCCACCAGCACCTGGAGCGGGACGCCGTACTGCAGCGCCAGCGAGACGGAGGTGGCGAAGCTGTCCATCAGGCCCGACACCACCGAGCCCTCCTTCGCCATCACGCAGAAGAGCTCACCCGGCGTGTTGTCCTCGTACATGCCCACCGTGAGGTAGCCCTCGTGGCCGCCGATGGAGAACTTGTGCGTGATCGACTGGCGCTCGTCCGGCAGGCGGCGGCGCTCGGTGCGGTACTCCACCTTGAGCACCTCCTTCGCCTCCTCCTTCTTCACCGCGCTCTTCGAGGTGTTCAGCGGCTGCGAGCGCTTGCACCCGTCGCGGTACACGGCCACGGCCTTGAGGCCCTGCCGCCACGACTCCATGTACGCCTTCTCGATGTCCTCCACCGTGGACTCGTGCGGCATGTTCACGGTCTTCGAGATCGCGCCGGTGAGGAACGGCTGCACCGCGCCCATCATCGCGATGTGGCCGAGCCAGTGGATGCTGCGCGTGCCCTTCGCCGGCTTGAACGCGCAGTCGAACACGGGGAGGTGATTCTCCGCGAGGTGCGGCGCGCCCTCGATGGTGTCGTTCTTGTCGAGGAAGGCGATGATCTCCGCCACCTGCGCCTGCGAGTACCCCAGCTTCTCCAGCGCCTGCGGGACCGTCTGGTTGACGATCTTCAGCATCCCGCCGCCCACGAGCTTCTTGTACTTGATGAGCGCGATGTCCGGCTCGATGCCGGTGGTGTCGCAGTCCATCATGAAGCCGATGGTTCCGGTCGGAGCCAGCACGGAGGCCTGGGCATTGCGCCAGCCGCTCTTCTCACCGATCTTGAGGTTGTCGGCCCACTGCTTGGTGGCCTCCTTCTGCACCGCGATGTCCATGGCGTGCTTGGTGCGGATGTCGTCATTGGCGGCCAGGTGCTTGCGCATGACGCGCTGGTGCGGCTCGACATTGGCCGCATAGCCCTCGTAGGAGCCCACGACACCGGCGAGCTCGGCGCTGCGACGGTAGGACGTGCCGGTCATCAGCGAGGTGATCGAGGCTGCCAGGGCGCGGCCGCCGTCAGAGTCGTAGGCCAGGCCCGAGGCCATCAGCAGCGCGCCGAGGTTGGCGTAGCCGATGCCGAGCTGACGGAACTTGCGCGTGGTGTCGCCGATCGCCTCGGTCGGGAAGTCCGCGAAGGTGATCGAGATGTCCATCGCGGTGATGATCAGCTCGACGCTCTTGACGAAGTTCTCGACGGCGAAGGAGCCGTCCTCGCCCAGGAACTTCAGCAGGTTCAGGCTGGCGAGGTTGCAGCTGGAGTTGTCCAGGTGCATGTACTCGCTGCACGGATTGGAGGCCGTGATGCGGCCCGACTCCGGGGTGGTGTGCCAGTCGTTGATGGTCGAGTCGTACTGGATGCCGGGATCGGCACAGGCCCAGGCGGCCTTGGCGATCTTCTCCCACAGCTCGCGGGCATCGACGCTCTCGATCACCTCGCCATTGGTGCGGCTCGTCAGACCGAAGGCCGTCGAGTTCTCGACCGCCTCCATGTACTCGTCGCTCACCCGGACCGAGTTGTTGGCGTTCTGGTACTGGACGCTGGTGATGTCGCTGCCGCCGAGGTCCATGTCGAAGCCCGCATCGCGCAGCACGCGGATCTTCTCCTCCTCGCGCTCCTTGGTCTCGACGAACTCGACGATGTCGGGGTGATCGACGTCCAGCACGACCATCTTGGCCGCGCGCCGGGTGGCGCCGCCGGACTTGATGGTGCCGGCCGAGGCGTCGGCGCCGCGCATGAAGGAGACGGGACCGGAGGCGGTGCCGCCGGAGGAG
Source organism: Actinomycetes bacterium (assembly GCA_023417775.1). Taxonomy (GTDB): domain Bacteria; phylum Actinomycetota; class Actinomycetes; order Propionibacteriales; family Nocardioidaceae; genus Aeromicrobium. Next base: position 2,280 of record JAEZEJ010000144.1, read on the forward strand.
CGCAGCAGCTCCTTGCTGGAGCGGATACGCGACAGGTTGAGGCCGGCTCCCGATCCTCCCTTGAAGATCAGGCCCTCCTCGCGGTACCAGTTGAGGATCGAGTCCATCGAGTCGTCGACGGCCAGGATGAAGCAGGCGCTGACCTGCTGCGGGCTGGAGGTGCCCACGTTGAACCACACCGGGGAGTTGAAGCTGAAGACCTGGTGCAGGAGCATGTAGGTCAGCTCGTGCTCGAAGATCTCGGCATCGGCATCGGAGGCGAAGTAACCGTTCTCCTTGCCGGCCTTGGCGTAGGTGAGCACGACGCGATCCAGCAGCTGCTTGAGGCTGGACTCGCGCTGCTCGGTGCCGACCGCACCGCGGAAGTACTTGGTGGTGACGATCGTGGAGGCGTTGACGCTCCAGAAATCGGGGAACTCCACGCCGCGCTGCTCGAAGACGTTCTCGCCGGTCTTCCAGTTGGTCTGCACCACATCGCGGCGCTCCCAGGTGACCTCGTCGTAGGGGTGCACACCCTCGGTGGTGTAGACCCGCTGCACCGTCAGGCCCTTGCTGGCCTGCTTGCGGGACCCGCCTCGCGCGGATCCTCGGCTGTTGCTGACCGTCTCCGTCATGCCTTGCGCTCCTGTTTCAACTGGTGGTGTGTCAACTGGTGTGGTGGTGTCAGTGCGTGGGATCGGGCCCCGGTGCCGACCGGGCCGTCTCCTCGGCGAGCTCTCCGTCGGTGGCCGCGGCGAGCAATGAGGCGATCTCGGTGACGAAGTCGTCCGCCGAGTCGAAGGCCTTGTAGACGCTCGCGAACCGCAGATAGGCGACCTCGTCGAGCGCCCGCAGCGGCTCGAGCACCGCGAGTCCGATCTCATGGGCGGGGATCTCCGCGGAGCCGCTGGCCCGCAGCGCATCCTCGACCTGCTGTCCGAGGCAGGCCAGGTCGTCGGCCGAGACCGGTCGCCCCTTGCAGGCCTTGGCCACCCCGGCCACGGCCTTGTCACGGGCGAAGGGCTCGGTGGCCCCGGACTTCTTGCGGACGGTCAACTGCATCTGCTCCAACGTCGTGAAGCGTTTGTCACAGGCCGAGCAGGCACGTCGCCGGCGGATGGCTCCGCCGTCATCGGAGACACGGCTGTCCAGCACGCGTGTGTCGTCGTTCTTGCAGAACGGGCAACGCATCGCGGACTCCTCTCGCTGTGGACGACATCGTGGACAAAGATGTGGAAAACAACCGGATCTGTGGGAAACGCCGATGCCGGTGTGGGGCTAGATGTGGAGAACTACACGCATGTAAGTACTACATCTAGTGGTCAGCCTACGTCGTGTGGGAGGCACATGCAAACAGCTTGACGGACACCTCTGACACATCGCGTTTCCCCAGGTCAGCGCCCCATCGCGTGCGACTCTCCGGCGTGTCGAGCAAGATCGTGTCGATCGATCAGCGCCACCGGGCACACCGCCACGCCGAGAGGACTCCATGTTCACCGCCCCCGCTCCCCTCCTGATCGCCGCCGACACATGACCGTCCTCGCCGACTCACGGATCGTCCGCACCTTCCGGGGCCTCCAGGCCCAGGTCGTGGCGGCGGTCGTCCACGACAGCGCCGGCGACCTGGACCTCGCCGAAGCGGCCGCCGAGGCGGCCTTCCAGGAGGCGGTCTCCTCCTGGAGCCGCGACGGCATCCCCGAGCAGCCGGACCGGTGGGCCGTCACCGCCGCTCGGCGCGCGGTCGTCGACCTCACCGAGCTGACGTCGGCGAGGACGCCGAAGATGGTGGCGGCGCTCGACGCCGATGTCGCCGAGGATCACCGGATGGCGCTGATCTTCAGCCTGACGCACCCGGCCTTGCACCTCCCGGCCCGCGTCGCGCTGACCTTGCGCTTCTGGGCGGGCCTGAGCCTGTCGGAGATCGCCCATGCCTTCGGCGTGGACGAGCCCACGATGCGACGACGGCTCGATCTCGCGAAGGGACCGATCAACCGAGGCGATATCGTCGTCGCCCCACCGTCCCCCGAGGACCTCGACGAGCGGCTGGCCGCCGTCCTGTCCGTGCTGTACCTCATCTTCAACGAGGGCTATGTCGGTTCGCGGAGTGCGACCCTCACCGGAGACGACCTGTCCGAGGAGTCCATCGGGCTGACCCGCTCCCTGCTCGCGCAACTTCCCGAACAGGAGGACATCCGCGGGCTCCTGGCCCTAATGCTCTTCATCCAATCGCGCCGCCGTGCACGGGTGGGACGCCACGGCGATCTCATCGCCCTGCCGCAGCAGGACCGCGGGCTCTGGGATCGCGAGTCGATCGCCCAGGCCGAGTTCCTGCTGCGGCAGGCCCGGCGGTCCCCACGCCTCTCGCGGTACACGGTCGAGGCCGAGATCCAAGCCCTCCACGCGGCCACCCTCGACGGATCGGCCGCCGACTGGCCGGCCGTACTGGCGCACTATGACGCATTGCGCTTCATCGCACCGGGCCCCGCCGTCGAGCTCAACCGCGCCGTGGCCCTCGCCGAGGTGGACGGCCCAGCTGCCGCACTCGAGATCGTCGACGCCCTGCCCGACGACTCGCATCTGTGGCACGCCGTGCGAGCGGACCTGCTCGAGCGGCTCGGTCGCGACGAGGAGGCGGACCGGCAGTGGCAGCTGGGCGCGGACCGGGCCGCCCCCGGGGTCGAACAGGCCTATATGGCGACCCACGGGACCCATCTCGCGCCACCCGCCCCGTGATATGACGAACCCGCCGTCCGCCCTTCCCCGGAGCGTGACGGCGGGTTCGTCATCGACGCGTCAGTCCGCGTAGACCGGGACGGCCAGCGAGGCGCCCATCTGCAGGCCGCTGGCATTGGGGAGCGCGTTCAGCCGGACGATCTCATCGACCGTCGCCCGTACATCGCCCTCGGGGTTCGCCGCGGCGGCGATGCTCCACAGGGTCTGCCCCGGCTGCACCTGGACGGTCGTGGTGGCCACGGGGGCGGCATCGCTCGTGGCGGCGACCGAGGCGCCCATCACGACGGCGCCGACCGCGAGGACGAGGCTCACCGCGGTGAAGACGACGACACGTCCGCGCCGCGTCAGGCGCACCGGCGCGACGGTGTCGGTGGAGACAGGGGCCGGCGACGGCACCGCACGCAGATGACGCTGCGGGCGCGGGGCGGTCATGGTGATGTCCTGATAGGCGATGCTGCTCATGATGTCCTCCGTGGGGAAGCCGAGGTCAAGATTTGGCGTGTCCGACCGAACCTCGTTCGGCGATGTCATTCGAGACGAACATCCGTTCGATCGAACACATGAGCGACTATACGCGAGCCCACTGACAAAACAAGGACCTATCGAACATCTGATCGAAAAACTTTCTCGTCCCCTCCCCCGAACACGCACGAAGGGTGGGTAGACACCCACCCTTCGCGGCGCTCGGCCGGGCACCCGGCTCTCCCGTCCGCAGTCAGTCGCGGGCTCGTGACGACTTGCGTGTCAGCGTGAACACGAGGGCGCCGAGCGCAGTCAACACCAACAGCACGAGGCCGATCGTGTAGTCGTAGTCCGGGTCGTAGGTGGCTCCCATGACCAAGGGAGGGAAGTAGCCGCCGAGACCACCCGCGGCGCCGACGATGCCGGTGACGGTCCCCACGCGCTCGGCCGGCGCCGCTTGCGCCACCCAGGCGAAGACTCCCCCGGTACCGAGCCCGAGGAAGACCGCCAGGAGGACGAACGCGGTCCCGGCCGGCACCTCCGGGTCCAGCCGAAGCGCCACCACCCCGGCGAAGGCCGCTGTGCCGCCGAGGGAGATCGCGACCACGTTCTTCGGCCCGAGACGATCCGACAACACCCCGCCGACGGGACGGGCCACGACGGCCGCGATCGCGAATCCGGCGGTCCTTGTCCCCGCCCCGGTCAGATCGAAGGCGTACACGTCGTTGAGATACGTGGGCAGATAGGTCGAGAACGCCACGAATCCGCCGAAGGCCACGGCGTACAGGAAGGACATCGACCAGGTCACCGGCAGCTTCGCCGCCGCCACGAGCTTCGGTACCACCGGAGCGCGATTGGGCGTCCATCCCGGCGCGTCGCGCAGCAGCGACCAGACGATCGCCGCCACGACGGCCAGCGCGACGGCCATCGCCGCATGCGTGGTGACATAGCCGATCTGTTCCACCAGCCGCGGCGTGAAGAAGGCCGAGAGGGCGGTGCCGCCCATGCCGGCACCGAACACGCCGGTGGCGAAGCCCCGGCGCTCCGGCGGATACCAGGCGTTGACGAACGGGATGCCGATCGCGAAGGTCGTCCCAGCCAGCCCCAGGAAGAACCCGAAGACGAGGAGCAGCGTGAAGGAGCCCATCGTGCCCGCCCAGGACACCAGGAGAACCGGGACGATCGAGACGAGGGTCATGACCGTGAACATGACGCGGCCCCCGAACCGATCGGTGAGTGCGCCCACCGGGATACGCCCCAGGGAGCCGACCAGGACCGGGGTGGCCACGAGGAGCGACTTCTGCGTGGCGCTCAGATCCAGCTCAGCCGTGTAGCGGACGCCGAGCGGGGCGATGAGATTCCAGGCCCAGAACGTGACCGTGAACGCGAGGAACGCCAGCGCGAGGTTGAGACCTCGTCCGGACTGCGTAGAGGGAGCCGATGTGGTCATGAGCGCTCCTTGTCGGTGGTTCCCACCGGCGACCAGCCGCGGCGGCTGCGCGTCCTCGCGTCACGGCTGCGATAGACGATGTACGGCCGGAACAGATAGTGCACGGGTGCGGTGAAGGCGTGCACCAGCCGGGTGAACGGCCAGATCGTGAACAGCAGCATCCCGACGAGCACATGGACGTGGAAGGACACCGGCGCGGCGGCCATCGCCTCGACATCGGGGTTCAGGACGAAGATCGAGCGGAACCACGGCGAGACCGTCTCGCGATAGTTGTGCGCCTCGTGGCCCGCGCCCACGCTGTTGAGGGTCGTCCACAGACCGAGGACGATCGCCGCGACGAGGACGACGTACATGACCTTGTCGTTGGTCGTGGTGGCGCTGAAGACCGGGCCCTGGGTCCGGCGCCGGTAGATGAGGATGGCCACCCCGCCGAGCGTGCAGACACCGGCGATCACTCCGAAGACGAGGGCGTTGAGGTGATACATGTTCTGCGACACCCCGAGCCACTCGGTCCACGACTGCGGGATGAGCAGGCCGACGACATGCCCCACGGCCACGACCAGGATGCCGAAGTGGAACAGCGGCGATCCGATGCGCAGCAGTCGCGACTCGTACAGCTGGGACGAACGCGTCGTCCAACCGAACTGGTCGTAGCGATAACGCCAGATCGTCCCGCCGATGAGCACCGCGAGCATGACATAGGGCAGCACGCCCCACAGCAACACGTTCATCTCACGGTCCCCCCAACGGCAGCAGTCGCGGATCCCCAGGCTCGAGGCCCACGCGCTCGGTCGGCGGCCCCTGGGCGGCCATCGCCATGACAGCCCTCTTGTCGCGCGGGGAGGGGCCCGGCAAGGTACCGCACACCGCCTCCAAGACGCCCGCATAAGGAGTGGCCCGGTCGATCAGCGCCAGCCGGAGCAGCTCCAGACCCCGCCGGTGCTCGCGCAGCAGCGCAGCACCATCGTCGGGGTCGACGCGCGCGGCGTATTCGAGCACGAGCGGAAGATAGTCCGGAAGTTCGCCGTGGGTGTCCACCAGGAACCCGCTGCGCCGATACCGCTGTTTGAAGGCCGCGAGCGTCTCGCCTCGCCGCCGGGTATCGCCATCGGCGTAGAAGGACAGATAGAGCGTGCGCTTGCGCGTCAGGTCGAAGACGTCGATGTAGTGCTGCTGAGCCGCGGTCGGGTCACCGTCCCACAGGTCGAGCACTCCGTCGAGACCGACGAGGCCCTGCTCGGCGACGACGGCGCGCAACCGCGGGCCGAGCGCTCGCTGGTCGTCGTCCGGATACGCCAGGGCGAGCGCCGCGGCCTGGTAGACGATCCGCGGATTCATGGCGTGCCCCGATCCTCGGGGAAGAGCCCGTCCGGCCGCCCGTTGCCGTCCCAGTTCAGGAGGTTCACCCGCCCCTTGAGCTGCGAGGCGCCGGCCGGCCCGTCACTCGACTGCCGTTCCCGCAGCGCCGCGAAGGTCTCGACCGAGACCGGGGTCGGACGCCCGCTGGCCTCCCCGAATGGTCCGGACTCGCCGTACGGCCCACCGTCGAAGTCCAGTGAACACCCCATCTCCTCCAGGTCGTGGGCCTGCTCGTAGTGCGCCGGCGGGATCACATATCGATCCTCGTATTTGGCGATCGCCAGCAGCCGGTACAGCTCGTACAGTGTCTCCCCGTCCATGCCGACCGAGGCGGGGATGGAGTCATCGGGATCCTTGCCGAGCGTGATGGTGCGCAGATAGGCGCGCATCGCTGCCAGCACGTTCAGGACCCGGTCGATCTCGGCTGTGTCACCGGCGGTGAAGAGCTCGGCCAGGTACTCGACCGGGATGCGCAGCGACTCGATCGCGCCGAACAGGGTGCCGGCATCCTCGGCATCGTGGCCCTGGTCGCGGAGCAGGTCGACGATGGGCGACAGCGGCGGGATGTACCAGACCATCGGCATCGTGCGGTACTCCGGATGCAAGGGCAGCGCCACCTTGTAGGTCTTGGCCAGCGCATAGACCGGCGACCGCTGGGCCGCCTCGATCCAGTCCTCGGGCATGCCACCCGCACGAGCGGACTCGATGACCTCCGGATCGCGCGGATCGCAGATGACGTCGAGCTGCGCCTCGTAGAGATCCTGTTCGTCGGGGGTGGACGCCGCCTCAGTCACCTTGTCGGCGTCGTAGAGGAACAGGCCCAGGTAGCGCAGCCGCCCCACGCAGGTCTCCGAGCAGACCGTCGGGAGACCGACCTCGATCCGCGGATAGCAGAAGGTGCACTTCTCAGCCTTGCCGGTCTTGTGGTTGAAGTAGATCTTCTTGTAGGGGCAGCCGGTCATGCACTGACGCCAGCCGCGGCACCGGTCCTGGTCTACGAGCACGATGCCGTCCTCGGTGCGTTTGTAGATCGCCCCCGACGGGCAGGAGGCCATGCACGAGGGATTGAGGCAGTGCTCGCAGATCCGCGGCAGGTAGAACATGAAGGTCTGCTCGAATTCGAGCTTGATCTTGTCCTCGGCCTCGCGTCGCACCTTCTCGACGATGGGGTCCAGGTGCCCCATCTCGGTGACGCCGCCGAGGTCGTCGTCCCAGTTGGCCGACCAGGTGACCTTGGTGTCCTCGCCGGTGATGAGGGATTTCGGCCGGGCGACCGGGAAGTCGTCGCCCAGCGGTGCGTCGATGAGCGTGGAGTAGTCGTAGGTCCAGGGTTCGTAGTAGTCCGCCAGCTCGGGCTGCACGGGACTCGCGAAGATGCCGAAGAGCTTCTTGAGACGACCACCGGCCTTGAGCTTGAGGTGGCCGCGGCGGTTCAGCTCCCAGCCGCCCTTCCAACGCTCCTGGTCCTCATAACGCCGCGGATATCCCTGGCCGGGTCGCGTCTCGACATTGTTGAACCAGACGTATTCCGTGCCCGACCGATTGGTCCAGGCTTGTTTGCAGGTGACCGAGCAGGTGTGGCACCCGATGCACTTGTCGAGGTTCATCACCATGCCCATCTGGGCCATCACACGCATCAGTACTGCACCTCCTGCGACCGCCGCCGCACCGTCGCGACGATGTCACGCTGGTTGCCAGCGGGGCCCAAACAGCAGAGCGAACGCCCACCCGAAACACACATCAGTACTGCACCTCCTGCGACCGCCGCCGCACCGTCGCGACGATGTCACGCTGGTTGCCGGTGGGGCCGAGATAATTGAACGCATAGGACTGCTGGGCGTATCCGCCGATCAGATGGGTGGGTTTGACGAGGATGCGGGTGGCGCTGTTGTGGATGCCGCCACGTCGCCCGGTCGCCTCGGACTTAGGGACGTCGATCGTGCGCTCCTGGGCGTGATGCACGAAGACCACGCCCTCGGGGATGCGATGGCTCACCACCGAGCGGCCCACGAAGACCCCGTTGGCATTGGTGCACTCGACCCACTCGTTGTCCTTGACCGCGATGACCCCGGCGTCGGCCGGGCTCATCCACACCGTCGGACCACCGCGCGAGAGCGAGAGCATGAGCAGGTTGTCTTGGTATTCGGAGTGGATCGACCACTTGTTGTGCGGGGTCAGGTAGCGCACCACCACCTCCTGGCTGCCGTCCGGACCGAGTCGCGGCTCACCGAAGAGCCGGTGCATGTCCAGTGGCGGACGGTAGATCGGCAGCGCCTCCCCCAGGTCGCGCATCCAGTCGTGGTCCAGGAAGAACTGCATACGACCGGTCAGGGTGTGCCACGGTTTCAACCGCTCCACGTTGACGGTGAACGGCGCGTACCGGCGACCGCCGGTCTCCGAGCCGGACCACTCCGGCGATGTGATGACGGGCACGGGAGCGGCCTGGGTCTGGGCGAAGGTGATGCGCTTCTCACCCGATCCCTCGGCGAGATCGGCCAGGCGCTTGCCCACGCGCCGCTCGAGGGTCCTGAAGCCCTGCACCGCGAGCTCACCGTTGGTGGTGCCGGAGAAGGCCAGGATCGCCTCGGCCATCTTGGCATCGGTGTCGATCGCCGGACGTCCGGCGGCCGGGCCCGAGTCGTACACTCCGCCGGCCTGGGCGAGGAGCCGCACTGCGTCGGTCACGTCGTAGGTGACGTTCTTGACCGTGAAGCCGAGACGGTCCGCGAGCGGTCCGACGGTGGCGAGTTTGTCGGCGATCGCCGTGTAGTCACGTTCGACGATCTGCATCGCGGGCATCGTCCGGCCCGGTACCGGCTCGGTCTCACCGCGGGCCCAGTCGCGCACCACGCCCCCGGGCTGGGCCGTCTGACCCGGTGTGTCGTGCTGCAGCGGGACGGCGACGAGATCCTTGCGGGTGTCGAGGTGGCCGCGGGAGAGCTCCGACAAGCGACGAGCGAGCAGGGTGAATGCCTCGAAGTCGGTCTTGGCCTCCCACGGCGGGTCGATCGCCGGGGTGAACGCGTGCACGAAGGGATGCATGTCGGTCGAGGAGAGGTCGTGCTTCTCGTACCAGGTGGCGGCCGGCAGGACGATGTCCGAGAGCAGCGTCGTCGATGTCATCCGGAAATCAGCCGACAGCAGCAGGTCGAGCTTGCCCTCGGGCGCCTCCTCACGCCATCGGACGTCCCGGGGTCGTACAGCCGGCTCGCCGTCGGCCGCCATCGCATTGGAGTGCGTGCCGAGCAGATGTTTGAGGAAGAACTCGTTGCCCTTCGCCGACGAGCCCAGCAGATTCGACCTCCACAGCGTCAGGGTGCGCGGCCAGTTCTCGGGTGCGTCCACATCCTCGATCGAGAAGGCCAGGCGTCCGTCGGCGAGCTCCTTGGCGACATGGGCTCCGGGGCTGTCGGCGGTCCCGGACGCCACCGCGGTCTCGGCCTCGTCCGCGAGGTCCAGGGGGTTCCGGTCGAACTGCGGATAGAACGGCATCCACCCCAGTCGCGCGGACTGCGCGATCGTGTCGGCGGTGTGCATCCCGGCGAGATGACCCTCAGCGAGCGGCGAGGCCAGCGCATCGGCCCGGTAGCCGTCCGAACGCCACTGGTCGGTGTGCATGTACCAGTAGGCGGTGCCGATCATGGTCCGCGGCGGTCGGGTCCAGTCCAGGGCATTGGCCAGCGAGATCCAGCCCGTGATCGGCCGACACTTCTCCTGTCCCACGTAGTGGGCCCACCCGCCGCCGTTGCGGCCCAGACAACCGGTGAGCATGAGCAGGCTGAGGATGGACCGGTAGGCCGCGTCGGCGTGGAACCACTGACAGACGCCCGCACCGAGGATGATCATCGAACGCCCCTCCGACTCCTCGGAGTTGCGGGCGAACTCGCGGGCGATCCGCTCGCACGCCTCGGCCGGGACGCTGGTGATCGCCGCCTGCCACGCCGGCGTGTAGGGGACGTCCGGATCGTCGTAACCGGTGGGCCAGCGCCCGGGGAGGCCATCGCGGCCCACTCCGTACTGGGCGAGCAGGAGATCGAAGACGGTGGTGACGAGACGGTCGCCGACCCGGGTGACGGGAACGCCGCGACGCAGCACCTCGCCGGAGCCGTCGGGCGCTCCGAATGAGGGCATCAGCACCTCGACCGTCTCCGGGGCCACCTTGGCATCGCGTACGGAGAGCGCGGGTGTCACTCCCTCGAGGTCGAGATTCCACTGACCCTCGCCGGACTCGGCGTAGCGGTGGCCCATCGTGCCATTCGGGACGACGGGCTCGCCGGTCGCCGCCTCAAGCAGCACCGTCTTCCACTGCCCCTCGTCGCTCTGATCGCCGAGGTCGCGCGCCGTGAGGAACTTGCCGGGCACGAGGCCGCCGTGCTCCGCATTCTCGGTCAAGGTGATGAGAAAGGGCAGATCGGTGTACTGGCGCACATAGTCGACGAAGAACGGCACACGCCGCTGCACGAAGAACTCGTTGAGCACCACGTGCCCCATCGCCATCGCGAGCGCGGCATCGGTGCCGGCCTGTGCGGGCAGCCACTCGTCGGCGAACTTGGTGTTGTCCGCGTAGTCGGGACTGACGCTGACGACCTTGGTACCCCGATAGCGGACCTCCGCCATCCAGTGAGCGTCCGGGGTCCGCGTCACGGGGACATTCGATCCCCACATCATGAGGTAGGTGGAGTCCCACCAGTCACCGGACTCGGGGACATCGGTCTGATCGCCGAAGACCTGCGGGCTGGCCACCGGGAGATCGGCGTACCAGTCGTAGAACGAGGTCATCACGCCGCCGATGAGCTGGGTGAACCGGGTGCCGATGCAGTGCGAGACCATCGACATCGCCGGGATGGGGCTGAAACCCGCGATGCGGTCCGGACCGTGGGTCTTGATGGTGTGCACCTTGGCGGCCGCGGCGATCTCGATCGCCTCGGACCACCCGACCCGGACGAAGCCGCCTTTGCCGCGGGCCCGCTGATAACGACGGCGGCGTTCGGGGTCGTTCTGGATGTCCGCCCACGCCAGCACCGGGTCCCGCAGGCGCTTCTTGGCCTCGCGGTACATCTCGATCAGGACACCCCTCGCGTAGGGATAACGGACCCGCGTCGGCGAGTAGGTGTACCAGGAGAAAGCAGCGCCCCGAGGACAGCCTCTCGGCTCGTACTCGGGGCGATCGGGTCCGACACTCGGGTAGTCGGTCTGTTGGGCCTCCCAGGTGATGATCCCGTCTTTCACGTAGATCTTCCAGGAACATGACCCGGTGCAGTTGACACCGTGGGTCGATCTCACGACCTTGTCGTGGCTCCATCGGTCGCGGTAGAAGACGTCGCCGGCCCGGCCCCCTTCGCGGAACACGACCCGGTGATCCTCGGTCTCATCCCACTTCGTGAAGAACCTGCCGACCTCGAGCAGAGCATTCGAGGCCGCGCCGTCCAGTCCCGTCCGTCCACCGCGCTTCTTCCCCATGCTGAGAACGGTAAGAACGTGAGGGGGTCACTCGCAAACAGTCAGGTCGTCGTCAGATCATCGGGGGTGTCGATGTCCTGGACCAGGTCATCGCCGACCTCCACCCGATCGGGATCGAATGCTCCCAGCACCCGGCGCAGCGCCTCGTCGCGGTGCTGGCCGGCGAGCGCGGGACGCAAGACCTCCGTCCGCCAGCGGGAGGCCAGCCACTGGTCGACGCCCGCGTCGTCGACGAGCACGACGCCGGTGCGCGGCGACGGCAGGTCGACGAGCCGCCGCACCACCGCGGCCATGTCGCGCAGGTCGACCGCGAGCAGGAGCATCTCCTCCGCGTGCACCTCGCCGATGGCCGTCGCCAGCGCGGCGACGGGACCGCCGTAGGCCGGAGACTCGCGGACCTGGACGACATCGTCCCAGCCCGGTCGGTGCGGCCCGGCCACGATCACGCGGTGGCAGCCGGAGACCCGCGCCCCGTCCACCGCCCGGTGCAGCAGCGACCGCCCGTCGATCTCGATCATGGCCTTGTCCCGGCCACCGAGCCGCGCACCGCGCCCACCGGCGAGGATCACCGCATCGAGCACCGGCTCAGGAGTCCTCCGGCACGACGGTGGTCAACGGGACGATGGTGGTGAGCAGCACCGCCGCGTCCTCCAGCGCGTGGAGATCGTGGCGCTCGGCAGGGATGATGACCAGGTCCCCGGCCGAGGCCTCGGTGGCGGCATCGGCGGCGGAGAGCCGCACCCTGCCACGCAGCACCTGCAGCGTGGCCTCCCCGGGAGCCTGGTGCTCGCCGAGCGCGGTGCCCTCGACCATCGCGATGAGGGTCTGGCGCAGTTGGTGTTGGCGGCCCGGGTGCAGCGCCTGCGCGCTGCGGCCGTGGTCGTGTTGGCGCGCCCGCTCGAGATGTTCGGCGATCAGGTCCGGCAGAGGAACGGCATCCATACCGTGACGTTACGCCACGAGAGGCTCATCACCCGCCCTCGCCAGGCGCTCGGGGGCCTTCCCCGCTAGTTTCGAGACATGCGTTCGACGATCGCCACCGCCAAGATCGCCTGGCAGCAGGCATCCTCCCATCAGGCGCCGCTCCTTGCCGCCGGTGTCGCTTTCTATACCTTCACGTCGCTGTTCCCGGCGCTGATCGCGGGGATCTCGCTGTATGCGCTGTTCGCCTCTCCGCAGACCATCGCCGACCAAGTCGATCGCATCCAGGACATGCTGCCGGCCGATGCCGCCTCGATCATCACCGACCAGATCCAGCAGGTCGCCGAGACCTCGTCGGGCGCACTGGGCGTCACGACCGTCATCGCCCTGGTGATCGCGCTCTACAGCGCCTCGGGCGGGGTCAGCAATCTGCTCACCGCCGTCAACACCATGTACGGGCTCGGCGATGACCGCAGCTTCGTCAAGCGCAAGGCCCTCGCCTACGGCATGACGGCGGCCGCGATCGCCTTCGCGATCATCGCGGTGGCCCTCGTCGCCGTCGCCCCGGCCGTCTTCTCCGTCATCGACATCGTCCCGGGGGTCCGGATCGCCGCCGAGGCCGCTCGCTGGCTCATCCTGATCGGCCTGGTGATCGCCCTCATCGCGATGATGTACCGGGTCGCCCCCAACCGGCCCGGCCCCCAGCACTTCGTCACGCGCGGGGTCCTCGCGGCCGCGGCACTGTGGATCATCGCCTCGGTCGGCTTCTCGGTCTATGTCAACAATTTCGGGAGCTATGGGGAGACCTACGGAGCTCTCGCCGGCGTGGTGGTGCTCCTGCTGTGGCTGTGGATCGGCCTGTACGCGGTCCTCTTCGGTGCGGCGCTGCAGGCCGTCGAGGAGAACGTCGTCAACCAGCGGACGCTCACCGAGGACCTGGACACGGCCCAGGCCCGCACGGATGCCGAGCGCGCGCAGCTGCAGATCGAGGACGATATCGACACCTTCATCAAGGTCCTCGACGACACCCAGGGTCGCCGCCACGACACGCACTGACCTATTCGAACAGGTGTTTGATATCCGGGTCCCGATCCGGATACGGTGGCGGCATGAGCGAGCGGAGCGAGCGACCCACCGATGACGTCACCGAGCTGCCTGACGGCCCTCCGGATGCGAGCGGCCTGACGCCGCGCCAGCGCAAGGTGCTGGAGTTCCTGCGCGACAGCCTGCGCGATCGCGGCTACCCGCCCAGCATGCGCGAGGTCGGCGCGGCGGTCGGCCTGGCCAGCACGTCATCGGTCTCGCACCAGCTGCGCATGCTCGAGCGCATGGGGTACATCAAGCGGGACGCGAACCGCCCGCGCGCCCTGGAGATCCACCTGCCCGAGGTGCATCGTTCGCTCGGCGATGCCGATGAGGATCTCGCCGATGTCACCGATCTCGGCAACCAGCGCCCCGCCGCCACCTATGTTCCCGTCGTGGGCCGGATCGCGGCCGGTGGGCCGATCCTGGCCGAGGAGCGGGTCGAGGAGGTCATGCCGCTGCCGAGCTCGCTGGTCGGCGAGGGCACGCTCTTCCTCCTGGAGGTGAGCGGCGATTCGATGGTCGATGCGGCGATCTGCGATGGCGACTATGTCGTCATCCGCCAGCAGCCCGTGGCGGAGAACGGCGAGATCGTCGCGGCGCAGATCGACGGCGAGGCGACGGTCAAGACCTTCCAGCGCAAGGACGGGCAGATCTGGCTGCTCCCCCACAATGACGCCTACGAGCCGATCGACGGCACCCACGCCACGATCCTCGGCAAGGTGACGGCCGTGCTGCGACGGGTCTAGTCCCCCGCCTACCGGGCTCAGTCCCGACCGGCCCGCCACGCGCTCGTCACCATGTCGTCGAGCGTGTGGCGCATGGCCCATCCCAGGTCGCGGGCGGCCAGATCCCCTGAGGCGACGATCCGCGCCGGATCGCCGGGACGCCGATCGACCACCTGCGGCTCGAAGTCGACGCCGGTGGCGCGGGCGACCGCTTGCATGATCTGACGCACCGAGACGCCGTCTCCGCTGCCGAGGTTGTACACCGGTTCCAGCTGCTCACCGGCGAGCAGCTTCTGCGCGGCCACCACGTGCGCCTGGGCGAGATCGGCGACGTGCACGTAGTCGCGCACGCAGGTGCCATCGGGCGTGGCGTAGTCGTCGCCGAAGATCTTCGGGCGGTGCCCCTCGCTGAGCGCCCGGATGACCAGCGGGAACAGGTTGTGGGGGCTCGAGTCGTAGAGGTCCGGGGTGCCGGAGCCGACCACGTTGAAGTACCGCAGCGAGGTGTGCCGCAGTCCCATGGCGCGTGCCTGGTCGGCGATGATCCACTCCCCCACGAGCTTGCTCTCGCCATAGGGCGATTCGGGGGAGGTCGCGGTGCGCTCGGTCACCAGCGCGACATCGGGGGTCCCGTAGACGGCCGCGCTGGAGGAGAACACGATCGATCCGATGCGGTGCTCGGCCATCGCCCGCAGCAGGCTGATGGTTCCCTGCACATTCTGCTGATAGGTGTGCAGCGGTCGTTCCACCGAGACACCGGCGTACTTGAAGCCGGCCAAGTGCACGACGGCATCGATCTGGTGCTGTCCCAGCGCCTCGGTGAGCTTCTTGGTGCGCGTGATGTTGAGTTCGATGAAGGGGATGTCGTCGGGGACGAACTCGCGGTGGCCACTGGAGAGGTCGTCGACCACCACCGAGTCCAAGCCCGCCGCTGTGAAGGCACGCACGATGTGCGCGCCGATGTAGCCGGCTCCGCCGGTCACCAGGATCGCCATGGGGCTCAGCCTACTGACGACATCGGTCAGGACGCCGCGCGCTCCGCCGCTGCCGCGTCGAGTCGTCCCAGCGCGGCGACCACGGTCGCCCGATCGGTGGTGCGCCACAGCGGTGGCATCGACGACGCGAGGAAGCCGCCATAGCGAGCCGTGACGATCCGGGGGTCGAGCATCGCCACCACACCGCGGTCGTCGGCCCGGCGGATCAGCCGGCCCGCGCCCTGGGCGAGCAGCAGCGCGGCGTGCTGGGCGGCGACCTGCATGAAGCCGTTGCCGCCGCGCTTCTCGACGAGCCGTTGCCGGGCGCTCATCAACGGATCGTCGGGGCGCGGGAACGGGATGCGGTCGATGATGACCAGGGTGCAGGTGTCTCCGGGCAGGTCGACCCCCTGCCACAGGCTCAGCGTCCCGAACAGGCAGGTGCTGGGCTCCTCGGCGAATCGCCGCGCGAGTTCGGGGAGTTGGGCATCTCCCTGGCACAGCACCTCGATCTCCGGCAACGCCATCCGCACATACTCCGCCGCCCGCTCGGCCCCGCGGCGCGACGAGAACAGGCCCAGGGTGCGACCCCCCGCGGCCTTGACGAGGGCGGTGATCTCGCCGAGCTGGTCCTCCTCCAGTCCGTCGCGTCCAGGGGCCGGCAGATGGCGCGCGACGTACAACATGCCCTGCTTGGCGTAGTCGAAGGGCGAGCCCACGTCCAGGCCTCGCCACTGCGAATCCTCCCAGAGGCCGAGCGATCGCGCGACCGGGTCGAAGGAGCCGCCGAGGGCGAGGGTCGCGCTGGTCAGGACGACGGTCTTCTCACCGAAGAGCTTGTCGCGCAGGGCGGCGGAGACATCGATCGGCGCGATCCGCAGCTGCTGGCCCGAGCGGAGCTCCCCCAGCCACAGCACATCGGTCTCGCTGCCACGAGCCATCCGCTCGGCTACCTGCCGCAGTTCGTCGACGGCGCTGCGGGCCTGCTGACGAGCGGGGTCGGCGTCCTCGCCACCGCGCTCCTTGCCGAAGGCCGAGAAGCAGGACCGGGCGGTGTCCCGGACCAGATCGAGCGCGGCCCGCAATGGCTGCGGGGCCTCCTCGATACGGCCGGGTGAGACGTGCGTGAGCGTGTCGGCGAGTGCGTCGGCGGCATCGCTCAGATCATCGGCGGCTCCCAGCTCCGTCAGGTGCGGGCGTGCCCGGCGGGCGGCACGCTCGATGCCGGCGGGATCGAGCTCCTGGGTCGCCGCCTGGGTGACCCGCGCGGAGAGTTCGTGGGCCTCGTCGATGACGACCGTCCCGAATTCGGGCAGCATCGGGACGCCGTCGATCGCGTCGATCGCGAGCATGGCGTGATTGGTGACGACGATGTGCGCCTGCTGGGCGTCCTCGCGTGCGCGCTCCGCGAAGCACTCGAGGGCATAGGGGCACCGCTGTGCTCCGAGACATTCGCGTGCGGTGACGCTGATCTGCCGCCACGCCCGGTCGCTGTGCGATGGGGCCGCATCGCGGTCCCCGATGTGACTGCCCTCGGCCTGTTCCTCGGCCCACTCGCGCAGGGCCACGACCTCGGCGCCGAGCGTGCCCTCCGGCACCTCCACGAGGGTGCCCTGGTCGTCCGGGGCGCCCTCGCGCACACGGTGCAGGCAGGCGTAGTTGCCACGTCCCTTGACGACCGCGTGATGAGGAACCTCGTCGAGCACCTCGCGGGCGGCCTCCTTGAGTGCCGGGATATCGCGTTCGACGAGCTGATGCTGGAGGTTCAGCGTGGCCGTCGCGATCACCACGCGCTTGTCGTGCAGCAGGCTCGGCACCAGATAGCCCAGCGACTTGCCGGTGCCGGTTCCCGCCTGCACGAGCAGATGCTGGTCGGTGTCGAAGGCCTGCTGCACGGCCTCGGCCATCGCGATCTGGCCGGGTCTCTCGGTGCCCCCCACCGCGTCCACCGCGGCCGACAGGACTTCACGCACGTCAGAGGCCATGGCGGCAGGCTATCGGGTCGTGGTAGTCCGCCCTGTCATGGTCCACAGGCCCCGTCGGTCGAGCCCGCGGTGACGGACGGCTATCGCGTGTAGGGGTCCAGGTCGGCGGCGAGATCGGCGCTGACACGTGCCGCGACGTGGGTGCCGTCCGCCTGGTGGACGACCTCATCGATCTCGCCGAACTCGTGGATCCGGTTGAGCAGGTCGCCCCGTTCGTAGGGCAGCACCAGCTCGACCGACACCTCCGGTCGCGGCAGTTCGCTCTCGATCAATCCCAGCAGCTCGTCGATGCCCTCGCCGGTGCGCGCACTGACGACGACCGCATGGGGTTCTCTGACCAGCAGCTCGCGCACCACCGTCGGGTCGGCCGCATCGGCCTTGTTGACGACGATCACCTCACGGACGCCATCGGCGCCGATCTCGGCGAAGACCTCGCGCACCGCCGCGATCTGGCCGAGCGGATCGGGATGCGAGCCGTCGACCACGTGAACGATCAGGTCGGCATCGGCGACCTCTTCCAGAGTGGACCGGAAGGCCTCGACCAGCTGATGCGGCAGATGCCGCACGAAGCCGACCGTGTCCGAGAGCGTGTAGACGCGGCCATCGGAGGTCTGGGTCCGCCGGGTGGTGGGGTCCAGAGTGGCGAACAGCGCATCCTCGACCAGCACCCCGGCCTTGGTGAGCCGGTTCAGCAGGCTCGACTTGCCCGCATTCGTGTAACCCGCGATCGCCACCGAGGGGATCTGATGCCGGCGGCGGTTGGCGCGCTTGGTGTCACGCGTCGTGCGCAGCTCGGCCAGCTCGCGGCGCAGCTTGGCGACCCGCGACTGGATGCGCCGGCGGTCGGTCTCGATCTTGGTCTCGCCCGGACCGCGGCCGCCGATACCCTCACCGCCCGCCGCGCGCCCACCGGCCTGGCGCGACAGATTACCGCCCCAGCCACGCAGACGCTGCGTCTGATACTGCAGCTGCGCCAGCTCGACCTGCGCCTTGCCCTCGGCGCTCTTGGCGTGCTGGGCGAAGATATCGAGGATCAGCGCCACCCGGTCGACGACCTTGACCTTGACCCGGTCCTCCAGGTTGCGCAGCTGGCTCGGTGCCAGCTCACCATCGCAGATGACGGTGTCGGCACCGGTCGCCTCCACAGCCTCGCGCAGCTCGTCCACCTTGCCGCTGCCGATGAAGGTGGCCGGATCGGGGCGCTGCCGCCGCTGCACGAGGGCGTCGAGCACCTCCGAGCCGGCGGTCTCGGCGAGCAGCTTCAGCTCAGCCAGCGAGTTCTCGGCGTCCTCGGCGCTTCCGTCGGTCCAGACGCCGACGAGGACGACCCGCTCGAGTCGCAGCTGCCGGTACTCGACCTCGGAGATATCGGTGAGCTCGGTCGACAGTCCCGCGACGCGGCGCAGCGACGACCGCTCCTCCAGCTCGAGGGACCCGGTGTCGTAGTCCATTCGCTCGCTTCGCTCGCTCATGCCGCCACCGCCTGAGGAAAAGCACAGTAGGCGATGACCGGCATGAGATACCTCATCGTTCGCTCGCTTCGCTCGCTCATGCCGCCCCCGCCTGAGGAAAAGCACAGTAGGCGATGACCGGCATGAGATACCCCATCGTTCGCTCGCTCATGCCAGCCACTCCATCTCGCCGCGCGCGACGATCTCGGCGGGTCCCGTGAGGGTCACGTGCTCGTTCTCCTCCATCGTCACGCGCACGGTGCCGCCGGGCACGTCGACGCGATAGGTCGTCGGCCGCGCCGTGTCGCCGTCGGCGAGGGCCGTCGCGATCCCGACGGCGCAGGCGCCGGTGCCACAGGACCGGGTCTCGCCCGAGCCGCGCTCGTGTACGCGCATCCGCACATGCCGCGGTCCTTGCCTGGCCGCGAACTCGATGTTCGCACCGCGCGGATAGAGCGCGGCGTCGAATCGCGGCTCGGTCAGCAGGGTGCCCGCCTCGGCGACATCGTCGACGAAGGCGACGGCATGGGGATTGCCGGTGTGCACCTCGCGCGCCTCCGCCGCCAGTCCCTCGCTGGTGGCCACCTCGGTAAGGCCTCCGACCGAGAACGTGCCCATGTCGACGGCGATATCGCCATTCGCCTCGATGCTGACGATCTTGTCGCCGTCGCGGGTGGCCACCGCGAAGCCGGAGCCTTCCGCGAGACCCTCGTTCAGCAGGTGCCGGGCGAACACCCGGACGCCATTGCCGCACATCTCGCTGACCGAGCCGTCGGCATTGCGATAGTCCATGAACCACTCGGCATCCGAGTCGATCCCGGCGGCCGACGAGCGGATCACCCGCAGCACGCCATCGGCCCCGATGCCGCGTCGACGGTGGCACAGCGCGGCGACGAAGGCCGGCTCCAGCTCACCGTGGACGGTGCCGTCGTGGTCGGGCAGCACGACGAAGTCGTTCTCCGTGCCGTGTCCCTTCTGCCAGGAAAAAGTCATGAGAAGGACAGTCTACGGTGCCTCCACCAGTGCGACAGCCCGCTCGACGAGATCCGGAGCGTCATAGGACAGCCAGCGCACGCGGGGATCCTTCCTGAACATCCGGTCCTGGCGCCGCGCGAACCGGCGGGTGCCCGTGATCGTCTGCCCGCGCGCCTCGTCCTCGGTAATCTCGCCGCGCAGGTGAGCCAGCACCTGCTGGTACCCGAGGGCTCGGCTCGCGGTGAGCCCTTCCTCGATGCCGTACCGACGCAACCGCCCGACCTCGTCGACCAGGCCGTCGGCCCACATCTGCTCCACGCGGCGCGTGATCCGGTCATCGAGCACCTCGCGGGGCACGTCGAGCCCGATGACCAGGAGGTCGTCGTAGATGGAGGAGAAGTCCGGCATCGTCGCCGCGAACGGACCTCCGGTCAGCTCCCCCACCTCGAGGGCCCGGACGATCCGGCGGCCGTTGCTCGGCAGGATCTGCTCGGCGGCCGCCGAGTCACGGCGACGCAGCTCCTCGTGCAGGGCCTCGGCGCCGAGCTCGCTCAACCGCCGCGTCCACCGTGCCCGTACCTCGGGGTCGGTGCCGGGAAAGTCGAGCGGATCGATCACCGCACGGATGTACAACGACGATCCGCCGACGAGCACCGGCAGCGCGCCCCGACCGCGGATCTCATCGATCGCCATCCGAGCGGCACGCTGGAAGACGGCCACATTGGCCTCCTCGCGCACGTCCAGCACGTCGAGCAGGTGATGCGGGACCCCGCCGCGCTCGGCATCGGTGACCTTGGCGCTGCCGATGTCCATGCCACGGAACAGCTGCACGGCATCGGCGTTGACGACCTCGCCGCCCAGGCGGCGGCTGAGCGCCACGGCGAGGGCCGATTTGCCCGAGGCGGTGGGGCCGATGACGACGACCACTCGATCGCGAGCTTGAACGGGCACGCCGTCAGTCTCGCAGGTACCGTGGGGTTCAGACGTCCGTGGTCACAGAGGAGACAGACCGTGAGCTTTCTCAGCAAGATGCTCGGCCGAGGCAAGATGGCCGGCGAGGACCTCAGCCAGAAGGCGCAGGGCGCGAAGGAGCGTGCTGGCGAGGCGATGCAGGGCCGCGAGGACGACATCCACTCCGCAGTCGACAAGGTCCGCGATCTGGCCGACCAGGCGACGGGCGGCAAGTTCACCGGCAAGATCGACGAGGCCGCCGACCGCCTGAAGCAGGCCGCCGATGACATGTCGACCGGTGATGGCAAGGACGACTCGGGCGACAAGTCCGGTACCTGAGTCCTGCCCACTCGCTAGGCTCGGGTCGTGACGACCCGTTGGGCCTTCGTGCCGAGTGCGCCGCTGCTGGCCGTGGCGGGTGATCCGCTGCTGGTGACCGCGCGCGACGCGGCCCATGGCGCCGTCAGCCGGCTCACCGACGGCGCGACGATGATCACCGTCCTCGACGCCTCGGGGGCGCACACCGAACTCGGTGAGGACGCCGGAGGTTCGCTACGGCATCTCGGACTCGACGTGCACGCCGGCGGTCCACGCGATGAGCTGGGGCTCGGCCACACCATCGGCGCCTGGCTGCTCGACCGGTCGGGATGGACCGGACCACGACGCTACGTCTCCTCGCTGGCGGAGGTCCCGCGCGCGCTCCTGGTGGTCGCGGATGGATGCGCCTGCGTGAACGACTCCTCGCCCCTCGGCTTCGATCCCCGCGGCCCGAAGACGCAGGCGCAGATCCTCGACGCACTCGGGCATCCCGACCCGGACGCGCTGGCAGCGCTGGATCCGGCATCCGTCCACGAGCTGGGATGCGCGGGTGCCGCGACGCTCGCCGTCGCGGGACGCGCCGCAATGGGCCGTCGCTGGCGCGGGACGGTCGAGTACGACGATGCTCCCCTCGGCATCGGCTACTGGGTCGCCGCCTGGGAGCTCCTCGGCTCCTCCCCGTAGACCGTGCTCACGCGGGACGGCGGGCGATGATCTGTTCCTTGAGGATGCCCCCGTGGCCGCAGTGCTGGGCCAGCTCGCGCAGCACGTGCAGGTAGACCCAGCTCAACGGCAGTGGACCGCGACGATTGCCCGGCAGGACGTCCTCGAGCGTCATTCCGGCCACGGCGGACCGCGATCTCGCGATGGTCTCGCGATACACCGCCGCCACCGAGGCGACCGTGTCATCCGGATGCAGCTCGAAGGACTCGTCCGGGGTGTCCGGGAGACCGAGCTCCGCCCGCGAGCGTCCCGTGACGGCCTCCTCGAACCAGACCCGCTCGACGAAGATCGCGTGCTTGACCAGGCCCAGGAGGGTCGTCCTCGAGGGCACCAGCGCCAACCGTGCCTCCTCCTCGTCGACCCCGTCCAACAGTCCGATCAGCAGCTGTCGGTGCTGATCGACGAACACCGGAAGCTGTTCGTCGATCGGAGCGGAGAAGATCTCGGCTCTGTCCGGATCCGCCATCCTCGGTGGCCCCTATCGGTCCGGGGACGGATCATCCGGAGCCGATGACGAATCGGGGGTGGACGCCTCCGCGTCGCCCTCCGCCGCGATCTCCCCGGTCTCCGGCACGCCGGTGCTCAGCATCTCCGGCGACTGCCGGGCACGCTGCCGGGCCCACAGGAAGAGGAGCAGTCCCCCGGCGAACACCAGGATCGTCGTCCAGATGTTCAGGCGGAAGGGGCCGATGTGGTTGACGGTGTCGATGCGCAGCGCCTCGGTGACCAGTCGCCCCATCGTGTAGAGCATCACGTAGAGGGCGAAGGCCCGTCCGTGGGTGAGCCGGTAACGACGGTCCAGCCAGACGATGAGCGCGGCGGCCAGCAGATTCCAGATCAGCTCGTAGAGGAAGGTCGGATGGAAGGTCGCGTACTCCAGATAGCCCTCGGGCCGGAACTGCGGCGCGATCTCCAGACCCCACGGCAGGTCGGTGGGACGTCCGAACAGCTCCTGGTTGGCGTAATTGCCGAGGCGTCCGACACCCTGGGCGACCAGCAGGCCTGGTGCCAGCGCATCGGCCACCGGCCAGAAGGCCACCTTATAGCGGCGGCAGGCGATCCAGGCGCCCAGCGCACCGAGCGCGATCGCTCCCCAGATGCCGAGCCCGCCGTTCCAGACCTTGAAGGCGTCCAGCGGGTGACGGCCCTCGCCGAAGTACAGCTGCGGGTCGGTGAGCACGTGATAGAGGCGTCCGCCGACGATGCCGAAGGGCACGGCCCAGATGGCGATATCGCCGATCGTCCCCGGCCGGCCACCCTTGGCCCGGTAGCGTCGCTCGCCGATCCAGATCGCCAGCACCGCACCGAGGATGATGGCCAGGGCGTAGGCACGGATGGGCAGCGGCCCCAGGTGCCAGACCGCCTCGGACGGGCTCGGGATCGAGGCGGGGACCATCATCGCTCCACCCCGGCCCGCAGCTCGGCGACGAGCTCGCGCAGGGCGCCGAGGGCCGCATCGGCGTCATCGTGATCGAGCAGGCAGCGCACGAGCGCGGAGCCGACGATCACCGCATCGGAGAAGGCGGCCACCTCATGGGCCTGCGCTCCATTGCTCACGCCGAGTCCCACGCCCACGGGCTTGTCGGTGGCCTCGCGCAGCCGGGAGACGAGTTGGGGGGCGAGATTGCTGGTCTGCTCGCGCTGACCCGTGACCCCCATGACGGCGGTCGCATACACGAACCCGCTGGCGGCCTCGGCGGTCATCGCGAGCCGCTCGGAGGTCGACGACGGAGCCACCAGGAAGATCCGCGAGAGATCGTGGGCCTCGGAGGCAGCCATCCACTCATCGGCCTCGTCAGGGGTCAGATCGGGGGTGATGAGGCCCGCTCCCCCGGCTCCCGCGAGATCGGCCGCGAATCGGTCCACGCCGTAGCGCTCCACCGGGTTCCAGTAGGTCATGACGACCGTCGGCGCCCCCGTGGCCGCGCTGGCCTTCACGACATCGAAGACATCGGCGATGCGCGTGCCGGCCGCCAGCGCCGTGTCGGCCGCCGCCTGGATCGTCGGACCGTCCATGACCGGATCGCTGTACGGGAGGCCGACCTCGACGAGATCGACCCCCGCCTCGACCATCGTCTCGATGGCGCGGACCGAGAGCTCCTTGGTCGGGAATCCGGCCGGCAGGTAGCCGACGAGCGCCGCCCGGTTCTCGGCGCGGGTGCGCTCGAAAAGGTCGTCGATCGGGCTCATTCCTCGGTCCCTTCGTCCAGGACCACCGGCTCCTCGATCAGCCCGAAGTACTGAGCGGCCGTGTGGACGTCCTTGTCGCCCCGTCCGGACAGGTTCACCAGGATGGTGGAGTCCGGCCCCAGCTCCTCGGCCAGTCTGATCGCCCCGGCGAGGGCGTGGGCCGACTCGATGGCCGGGATGATGCCCTCGGTGCGACAGAGCAGCTCGAAGGCCGACATCGCCTGCGCGTCGGTGGCGGGGCGGTACTCCGCGCGCCCCGTCGCCGCGAGATGCGCGTGCTCCGGGCCGACGCCCGGGTAGTCCAGTCCGGCCGAGATCGAGTGCGAGTCCAGGGTCTGGCCGTCCTCGTCCTGCAGCAGATAGGACCGCGCGCCGTGCAGGACTCCCACGGCCCCGCCGGTGATGGTCGCCGCGTGACGTCCGGTCTCGACACCCTCGCCCCCGGCCTCGATGCCGACCAGGCGCACCTGCTCGTCACCGACGAAGGCGGTGAACAGGCCGATCGCATTCGAGCCTCCGCCCACACAGGCGACCGCGGCATCGGGCAGCTGGCCCAGCAGCTCCAGCGACTGCGCCCGGGCCTCGTCGCCGATGCCCCGGGTGAGGTCGCGCACCATCGCCGGGAAGGGGTGCGGTCCGGCGGCCGTGCCGAACAGGTAGTGCGTCGTGTCGACGCTCGCGACCCAGTCGCGCAGCGCCTCGTTGATGGCGTCCTTGAGCGTCCGGCTGCCGGTGGTCACCGGGACGACCTCGGCCCCCAGCATGCGCATCCGGGCGACATTGAGCGCCTGGCGCTCGGTGTCGACCTCGCCCATGTAGACAGTGCAGTCGAGGTCCAGGTAGGCGCAGGCGGTGGCCGAGGCGACCCCGTGCTGACCCGCCCCCGTCTCGGCGATCGCGCGGGGCTTGCCCAGGCGCTTGGCCAGCAGCGCCTGGCCGATCACATTGCGGATCTTGTGGGCACCCGTGTGGTTGAGGTCCTCGCGCTTCAGCAGGATCCGTGCGCCGACCGCCTCGGAGAAGCGATGCGCCTCGTACAGCGGGCTCGGCACATTCGCGTATTCGCGCAGCATCCGGTCGAGCTCGGCCGTGAAGGTCGGATCGGCCTTCGCGTCCTCCCAGGCTCGGGTGATCTCATCGAGGGGTGCGATGAGCGCTTCGGGCATGAAGCGTCCGCCGAACGGACCGAAGTGGCCGCGCGCGTCAGGATAGGCGGAGGACGAGACAGTCATGGGCGTGCCTTCGTGAGGACGTGGAGCTGGACGGGAGGGCTCAGGACACGTGCCATCGGTGCTGCAACGCCGGATGCTGCCCGGCGGCCACCAGATCGGCCACCGACTGGCGCGGATTGTCTCCGCGCACCAGGGTCTCGCCGACGAGCACGACATCCGCCCCGAAGCGGGCGTACTCGATCACATCGTGCGGATCGCGGACACCGGACTCGGCGACCTTCACCACCGAGTCGGGGATCTTGGGGGCGACGCGCTCGAAGGTGCTCCGGTCGACCTCGAGGGTCTTGAGATTGCGGGCGTTGACGCCGATCAGGTCGGCATCGGCGGCGACCGCGCGCTCGACCTCCTCCTCGTCGTGGACCTCCACGAGCGGGGTGAGGCCGATCGAGCGGGCTCGCTCGATCAGGCTCTCCAACGCCGGCTGCTCCAGCGCCGCGACGATGAGCAGGGCCATGTCCGCACCGGCCGCGCGGGCCTCCCACAGCTGATAGGAGGTCGTGATGAAGTCCTTGCGCAGCACGGGGATGTCCACCGCGGCACGGACGGCCTTCAGATCTTCGATCGTGCCGTTGAAACGGCGCTTCTCAGTCAGCACGCTGATGGTGTGGGCGCCGCCGCGGGCGTAGTCGACCGCGAGCGCGGCCGGATCGGTGATCGGCGCGAGATCGCCCTTGCTCGGGCTCGAGCGCTTGACCTCGGCGATCACCGAGACGCCGTCGGCCCGATAGGCCGGCATCGGGTCCAGGGCCGGGTTCTGGCGTCCCGCACGCTCCTTGAGCTCCTCGATGGAGACCTGCGCGCGACGGGCCTCCAGGTCGATGGCGACTCCGGCGAGGATGTCGTCCAGTACAGTCACGTCCATCCCCTCCTTTCGCGTGTGACGCCGGGTGGTCCCCACCAGAGTAAACCCGGCTGCTCCCCATGAGGATCGCGCCCCGGCGCCCGCGCCGAGGACCCGATACCAGACAGCGACGGCGTTTCACCCTAGGCTCGTGTCCATGAGCACTCAGTATCCGCCGCCGGGCGGCGACCAGAACCCCAATGAGCCCTCCTCCGATCTGCCGTCCTACGGGTCGACCGAAGGCACCTCCGGCAGCTACCCGCCGCCTCCCCCCGGCGGCGGATACAACGCACCGGGAGGCTACGGCGCCCCGCAGGGCAACAACACGAAGGCCCTGTGGTCGATGATCCTCGGCATCCTGTCGATCGTGTGCTGTGGCCTCTTCGCCGGTATCCCCGCTTTCATCCTCGCCCAGATGGCGCGCAAGGAGATCGCGCAGACCGGCCAGGCCGGTGGCGGCATGGCCACGGCCGGCTGGTGGCTCGGCCTCATCAGCATCGTGCTGTCGGCGATCTCGCTGGTGCTCTACGCCACCGGCGTGCTCACCCTCGACTTCGGCTCCTCCACCACCTACTGACGGTCGGGCTCAGCCCGGCGAGCCGGGAGGATCGATGGGCGATCCTCCCGGCTCGTTCACGTTCAGGGGGCGAACCAGGAACCGAGCGGCGTCAGCCGGAAGATCCAGAAGGCCACGGCGACCGCGAGCACGACCCAGGCCCAGGTGGCCGTCGACGGCAGGAAGGACGCCTCCTGTCCACGGGCCCGGCGCACGAACCACACACCCCAGGCCAGGATCACGGCGCCCACCAGCCCCAGAGCGAAGACATTGCTCGACACCGCGGCCGTCCACTCGCCGTTGGTGGCGAGGTTGACCGCCCGCAGTCCGCCGCAGCCGGGACAGGGGACGCCGGTCAGGAAGAGGAAGGGACAGGTGCCATAGGACCCCTCCTGGTGGGGATCGCGGACGTGCAGGAGGGCGAACGCGGCCGCCCCGACCGCGCCGACCACCACCGGGCCACGCACCAGCTGCCAGCGGCTGCGCTCGGTCGTCGTGATGGCCATGTCGCTCACTGTAGTACGGGGCTCAGAGCTCGTTGAGCGAGACATGTGGACGGCAGAATCGGGAACCCGCCGTCGAAGGCTCCCCCTAGGACTTCGCTTCGCTCCGTCTCCCCCAAGCACTCCGCAGAGCTCCGTCTCCCCCAAGCACTCCGCAGAGCTCCGTGCAGGGAGGTGCCCCCAGGGAGGTGCCCCCAGGGAAGATCCCCACCCTCAACGAGTGCGGGGCCGGATCGGCCTCAGTCCCGAACGACGAGGGAGCCGGCGAGGAGATCGTGCCAGGCACGATGGCGGCCGTCCACGACGGCCCACAGATAGGTGAGCAGGCACAGCGAGCCGAACACGGCGGCGGCGAGCCAGCGCAGCACGCCGCGTGCCGCTCCGATCGGCGCGCCGGTACGCGGGTCGACCGTGGCCAGCCCCATCCGGTCCTTCGCCAGCGATCGACCGGTGCGCCCCTGGCGCAGCCCCTGGTTCCACAACATCGCGAATAGCTGTACGAGGGCACCGGCACCGATCAGCGCGAGACCCGCCGCCGGGGCCGATTCGAGGGCGACCGTCCCATCGGCCTGATCGGTCCAGGTCCCCCGGGAGACGACGATCCAGACACCGGGCAACCAGAGGACCGCCCCGGCCAGCACGGCCACGGCGAGATCGAGGATCCACGCCCCGGCCCGGGTCGCGAGCGGGGCGGGCGCGAGCGGGGGCGCCGCGGAGGGCCCCCCGGACATCAGTGCTGCTGCTTCTCGCGGTCGAGGCCGAGGCCGGCCATCGCCATGATCTTGCCGAGCGGAGCCGCGCCGACGGCCAGCACGCAGCCGATGGTGAAGATCGTCCAGTTCGGCTCGGGGATCAGGGCCACGGCGCCCACGGTGAAGCCGACGAGGCTGGTGATGACGGCGGTCCAGGCGGCGGGGGACGATCCGTGCGACATGAGCTGGCTCCTCGAGATGGGGGTCGGGCGTCGGGCCACAGCCTACTCGGTGGGGTCCCTGCCGTCGTCGAATGCCTTCCACATATCGGTGTCGTCCTCTGTGGTAGCCCGGGCATTCGGTGCCTCATAGCGCGACGACATCGTGGGCCAGCGGCCGGCGAAGCGCACGGTCGCGGCGCCGCAGAGCGTCGCGACCGCCAGGGCCAGCGCCGCCGCCCATCGCCAGGGGGAGATGTCGAGATCACCGGGAGCGTTCTCGCCGGTGAAGGAGGCCGATTCGCGCACGGCCGTCTGCACGGCCCCGTTCACGGCGTCACCCGAGCCGACGAGCACCCAGACCAGGCAGCTGGCCGCGACGACGGCCACGAGTCCGCCGAGCACCTGCCGCACCCGCGGCGATCCGGCGAGCACGGCCAGCCCGGAGGCCAGCAGGACGACCCCGAGGGCCGACACCACCGGCATCGCCTCGGCGCCGGTCACGACGATCTCGTCCTCGGGGAGCCCATCGGCACGCACGATGGCCTCGCCCCACGTCCGGGTCATGCTGGCGAAGACGCCGCCGCCGGCGACGACGAGCCCCAGGATCACCGGGGCGTAGAGGCGGCGGGGGCTCATCGCAGCCGATCGGCGTCGAAACAGGTGGTGGCACCGGTGTGACAGGCGGGGCCGACCTGGTCGACGACCACCAGCAGCGTGTCGCCATCGCAGTCGAGACGGACCTCGCGCACCGTCTGGGTGTGTCCGGAGGTCTCCCCCTTCACCCAGTACTCCTGGCGGCTGCGGCTCCAGAAGGTGGAGCGGCCGGTGGTGAGCGTGCGGTGGAGGGCCTCATCGTCCATCCACCCGAGCATCAGCACGGCGTGGCTGGTGGCATCCTGCACGACGGCGGGCACCAGGCCGTGGCTGTCGCGCTTCAGGCGCGCGGCGATCTGCGGGTCGAGGGAGGTCGAGGACACGTGACCATTGTCCACCCCCGCCCTGACTCGCACGGCCCTCGGTCAGCCGTCGAGGGAGGCCTGCGCCACCCAGCTGGCATGCAGGCGTGCGTAGACGCCGCCGGCACCGACCAGCTCGGCATGTGTGCCGTCCTCGACCAGGCGCCCGTCGTCGAAGACCAGCACCCGATCGGCATTCTCCGCGGTCGACAGCCGGTGGGCGATCGTCACGCTCGTCCGTCCGGCGAGCAACCGGTCGAGGGCCCGCGTCGCGCGCAGCTCGGTCTGCGGGTCGACGGCGCTGGTGGCCTCGTCGAGCACCAGCAGATCGGGATCGGCGAGGGCCGATCGCACGAGGGCGACGAGCTGCCGCTCCCCCGCTGACAGCGACTCGCCGCGCTGACCCACCGCGGTGTCGAGGCCGTGCGGCAGTCCCGCGTACCAGTCGGACAGCCCGAGCGCCGCGATCGCCTGCTCGAGCTCGTCGTCGGTGGCCTCGAATCGGCCGTAGCGCAGATTGTCGCCGAGCGTGGCATCGAAGAGGAAGCCCTCCTGCGGCACCATCAGCACATGACGCCGCAGATCGGCGAAGCCGACCGTGCCGATGTCGATGCCGCCGAGCAGCACCCGGCCCTGCGTGGGGTCCATCAGCCGGGTCAGCAGTTTGGCGAAGGTGGTCTTGCCCGAGCCCGTCTCGCCGACGATCGCCACCCGCTGGCGCGCGGGGATCGAGACCTCGATATCGCGGAGGACCGGCGGGCCGCCGGGGTAGGCGAACTCCACGGCCTCGAATCGCGCGCCGAGGTCGCCCTCGGGCAGCCTAGTGCCCTCCGGGCCGGGGTCGACGACATCGGCCGGCGTCTCCAGCAGCTCGATCACCCGGCGCCACGAGGCGATCGCGTTCTGTGCGTCCGCGATGACCTGCGTGGCCTGCTGCGCGGGGCCGGTGAAGAGCCCGACCAGGAAGATGAAGGCCACGACCGTGCCCATCGTGAGCTGATCCACCATGCCCAGCCACAGGCCGACGCCGAGGACGGCCGCATTGGCGATGCCGCCGACGATGATCGCCGATCCGAAGGTGCCGGCGGTGATCGTCTGCGCCCGGACGTTATGGCGATAGTTGGCCCGCACCGCATCGTCGATGCGCTCCTGGGTCCGCTCCTCGACGCCGTACGACCGGACCACGGCGGCGCCGACCACCGGCTCGGCGATCACCGCGAGCATGTCCGCGACGCTGGCGCGCACACGGTCGTAGGCCCGTGACATCGCCGAGGCGAAGAAGCGCAGCGCGAGGGCGAGCGGCACGAAGGCGACCACCACGACCAGTGTCAGCTGCCAGGACAGCACCGCCATCACCACGAGGGCGACCAGCATCTGACCGACGCTCGTGATCATCATCATCCCGGCGAACTGCAGGAACTGCGAGATCTGATCGACATCGGAGGTCACCCGCGAGACCAGAGCCCCGCGTCGCTGGGTGTTCTGCGTGAGGGTGGACAGATCGTGCACGTGCCGGAAGGCCGAGATCCGCAGCTCGGCCAGGCCCCGTTCGGTCGAGGTGAAGATCCGCACCTTGGACCACCAGCCGGTGACCATGATCGCCAGGATCACCACCGCGGCGACGCTGACCGACGAGATGATCGCATCGGTGTCCACGCCCCCGCCTCCGGCGAGGCCGTCGTCGATCGCCCGGCGCACCACCAGCGGCACCACCGCACCCCCGGCCGTGCTCACCAGGGCGAGCAGCAGGGTCAGCCCGAGCCCGTCGGTGATCGACGGGGACATCGAGAGTCCGCGGCGGATGACCTTCAGGCCGCCGTCCCGGGAGTCAGGCATGGTCGACCTCCTCGCGGGCCTGGTCGTAGGCGTCGACGATGTTCCGATAGGCGATCGACCGCTCCCGCAGCTCGGCGTGGGTGCCGCGGTCGGCGATCGTGCCCCCGGCGAGGAAGATCACCTCGTCGGCGAGCCCGATGGTCGCCTTGCGGTAGGCGACCACCAGCACCGAGGGGCCCGATCCGGACTCGCTGCGGGCGGCGAGGGCCCGCAGGATGCGCTGTTCGACCTCCGGGTCCAGGGCGCTGGTGGCGTCGTCCATGACGAGCAGGCGCGGCTCGCGGACCAGCGCTCGTGCGAGGGCGATGCGCTGCCGCTGTCCGCCGGAGAGGCTCGTGCCGCGCTCCCCCAGCTCGGTGTCCAGACCCTGCGGAAGCCCGTCGACGAATCGATCCGCCTGCACATCGCGCAGCACCTCCCAGACCCGGTCCTCGGGGACCTCGCGATCGAGGACGATATTGGCGCGGACCGTGTCGTCGAAGAGGAAGGTGGACTGGGCGACCAGGGCGGCCGTCTCGGTGAGGGCCGCCTGGGAGAGCTCCTCCACCCGGGTCCCGTCGTAGCGGACCGCCCCGGCGTCGGCATCGATGAGGCGCGTCACCAAGGACGCGAGCGTGCTCTTGCCGCTGCCGGTGGCGCCCACCACGGCCATCACCTGCCCCGGTGACACGCTGAAGTCCACGCCGCGCAATACGGCGGTGTCGGGCTCGTCGGGGTGGGCGTAGTCGAGATCGCTCACCTCCAGCCGGACGGCGGCGTCTCCGGCGAGCCGGTCGTGCCCGTAGGGCATGTGGTCCTCGTCGTCGAGCACCCGTCGCACCCGCTGCCAGCCGATGACGGCGCGCGGCAGCTCCCCCAGCACCCAGCCGAAGGACCGGACGGGCATGGCGACGACCGTGAACAGGAAGGCCACCTGGACGACATCGCCGGGGGCGGCGGCACCGGAGGCGATCCGCTGCGCCCCGACGCCGATGACCAGCAGGACACCGAGATTGGGCAGGGCCTCGATGACGGGATCGAATACGGCGCGCACCCGGCCGACGGCGACATTGGCATCGCGGAGCCGCTCGCTGATTCGCGCGAACCGCGCGGTCTCGTCGCCCTCGCGACCCAGCGACTTCACCACCAGGGCGCCGTCGAAGGACTCGTGGGCGACCGCCGACACATCGCCCCGGAGGCTCTGCGCGAGCGCGAGCCGCGGCCCCTGCCACCGCTGGTAGACGGCGTTGACGACGAACAGCAGCGGGAAGACGACCAGCCCGATGATCGTGAGCACCGGGTCCGCCGCGGCCATCGTGCCGATCGCCGCGAGCAGCATCGCGATGACGCCGAGCGCCATCGGCAAGGGCATGAACACGCTCCAGGTCGCCTCGACATCGGCATTGGCATTGCTCAGCAGCTGTCCGGCCGGGTGGCGATGGTGCCAGCGCAGCGGCAGCTGGAGATACCGGCGGGTGACCCTCAGCCGGTCATCGCGCACCAGGCGATAGAACACGACACCGCCGGCCAGCCGGCGACCGATGACGCCGACCATGCGCAGCAGCGCGGCCACGATGAAGAACCCGATGCCGGTGTACAGCGCTCCCCGGGCGATCTCGCCGTCCGCGAAGGAGGGGGTGATGACGTGATCGGTGGCCCACCCGAGCACCCAGGCATCGGCGACCGTCATGACGCCGAACAGCAGCGACAGGATCACCGCGAGGGTGAACATCCACGGCTCGCGGCGGATGCCGATGCCCATGACGCCGAGGCCGCGACGGGTCAGGTGACGGGTGTCGCCGCTGCCGAGGGAGTCCAGTGAGGCGTCAGCGGACATCATGACCCGCTGAGCGCAGCGCCTCCTTGACCTGGCCGACGGTGAGCTCGCCGAAGTGGAACACGCTGGCCGCGAGCACCGCGTCGGCACCCGCCTCGACGGCGGGGGCGAAGTGATCGGCGCGTCCGGCGCCTCCCGAGGCGATGAGCGGGACATGCGTGGCCGCGCGGGCCGCCCGGATCATCTCCAGGTCGAAGCCCTGCTTGGTGCCATCGGCGTCCATCGAGTTCAACAAGATCTCCCCTGCCCCGAGTTCGGTCGCACGGCGGACCCACTCCACCGCGTCGATATCGGCCGAGCGACGGCCGCCGTGGGTGGTCACCTCGTAACCACTGGGCTGATCGTCGCTCCGTCTGGCGTCAACGCTCAGCACGAGCACTTGATTCCCGAAGCGGTGGGCGATCTCCGCGATGACCTCGGGGTGGGCGATCGCGGCAGTGTTGATGCCGACCTTGTCCGCGCCGGCTCGCAGCAGCCGGTCGACGTCCTCGGTGGTGCGGACGCCGCCGCCGACGGTCAGGGGGATGAAGACCTGCTCGGCGGTCTGCCCGACGATTTCGAAGGTCGTCGACCGGTCCGAGCTCGAGGCGGTGATGTCGAGGAAGGTCAGCTCGTCGGCACCCTCCGCGTCGTACACCCGGGCCATCTCGACCGGGTCGCCCGCATCGCGCAGATCGACGAAGTTGACGCCCTTGACGACGCGGCCGGCGTCGACGTCCAGGCAGGGGATGACGCGGACGGCTAGGCTCACAGTCCGAGACTATCGGTGCGAGCAGGAGGAACGATGAGGAAGGTCATGGCTCTCGCGGCCGCGGCATTGGTGCTGACGGCGTGCGGCGAGGGAGGCGGCGACGACGATCCGTCGCCGACGACACCCGCCCCCACGACCACCGCGCCGAGCGAGGAGCCCTCGCCCGAGCCCAGTGAGGACGTGCCGGAGGCCAGCGAGCTGCTCATCGCTCCCGGATCGATCGGCGATGCGCGCGTGGGCATGACCATCGACGAGGCCCTCGCGACCGGCCTCTTCGTCGACGAGGGACCTGAGCGGTGCGAGGGTGCCCCCGACCAGGGGCTCGACTGGAAGCCCCCGCTGAACGACACCTTCGATGTCTACGTGGCCGACGGCGTGATCGCCTCGATGGGCGTCAGCGCCGCCGGTCCGACGAATGCCGAGGGCCTCGGTGTCGGCAACACGCTCCTGGACTTCCGGGGCGTGTACGAGACCGCCGAGATGCGCGAGGCGGGTTACGGCCAGACCGGACTCTTCCTGAGCGACGGCGACAACTGGCTCGGCATCCTCTTCGACTCGCCGCTGGACACCATCGAGGAGACCACCGAGGTCACGTTCATGGAGGTCACCGGCAGCGCCAGCCGCCCGAGCCTGCAGCGCGACGGCTGCTGACCCCTGGGGAAGCCGTAGACCATCAACCTCATCGATCGATGATGAGGTTGATGGTCTACGGCTGTCGGGTGCTTGCTCGCTCAGCCCGCGGCGACGGCGGCGAGCGCCTCGGGCAGCGTGAAGGA
Source organism: Actinomycetes bacterium (assembly GCA_023417775.1). Taxonomy (GTDB): domain Bacteria; phylum Actinomycetota; class Actinomycetes; order Propionibacteriales; family Nocardioidaceae; genus Aeromicrobium. The sequence continues at coordinate 36,202 of JAEZEJ010000144.1, forward strand.
GCCGGCGTAGAGCGCCTTGCCGACGATCGCGCCCTCCACGCCGATATTCGTCAGCGAGGCGATCTGCCGCAGATCCTCGACACTCGAGACGCCGCCGGAGGCGACCACGGGCTTGTCCGTGCGCTCACACACCAGCTGCAGCAGCTCGAGGTTGGGACCGCGCAGCGTGCCGTCCTTGGTGACATCGGTGACGACATAGCGGGCGCAGCCGTCCTGCTCCAGCCTCTCGAGGACCTCGAAGAGGTCCCCGCCCTCGCGGGTCCACCCGCGTGCGGCGAGCTGGCTGCCGCGCACGTCGAGGCCGACGGCGATGCGATCGCCGTACTCGGCGATCGCGCTGCGGCACCAGTCGGGATTCTCCAGGGCGGCCGTGCCGAGGTTGACCCTCCGGCAGCCGGTGGCCAGGGCGGCCTCGAGCGAGACATCATCGCGGATGCCGCCGGACAGCTCGACCTTGATGTCGAGCCGGCCCACGACCTCCGCGAGCAGCTCCCGGTTGTCGCCCTTGCCGAAGGCGGCGTCGAGATCCACCAGGTGGATCCACTCCGCACCGTCGTTCTGCCACTGCAGGGCGGCATCGAGGGGAGCACCGTAGGCGGTCTCGCTGCCGAGCTCGCCTTGCACCAGGCGGACGGCCTGGCCGTCCGCGACATCGACCGCGGGGAGAAGTTCGAGAGTCACGCGCCCGATCGTATCGTCTGACCTCCCGAGTCCGACTTTTGGCCGGTTGTGGCCCTTGCTCGGCCCCCAGAAGGGCCACAACCGGCCGAAAGCCGGCCCGGGAGGGGCAACTGTCCGCGATACGAGACGGCCGCATAGAGTGGGCCGGTCGAGAGGAGGAAGGATGGAGACACCGCGCCCTGAGCACGATCAGGACGAGATCGAGCCGAGCGTCGTCACCTTGCCGCACACCCCGGCCGAGGACCTCCTCGGTGTCCTCACCGGCACCTTCCTCGCCTCGCTCGGCCTGCACCTGCTGAACACCGCCGAGGCCGTCACCGGCGGGACGGCGGGCCTGTCGCTCCTCGTCACCTACGCGACGGCGCTGCCCTTCGCGGCCGTCTTCCTGCTCGTCAACCTGCCCTTCTTCGTCCTCGCGATCTGGAAGAAGGGCGCGGTCTTCACACTCAAGACCGTGCTCGCCGTCGCCCTGGTCTCCGGCTTCTCGACCCTGCACGCGCAGCTGCTGCCGTTAGAGGACATCGGTCTCGGATATGCCGCCGTGACCGGCAATCTCCTCGCCGGCGTCGGACTGCTCATCCTCTTCCGCCACGGGGCGAGCCTCGGAGGCTTCAACATCCTGGCCCTGATCGCCCAGGAACGCCTCGGACTGCGCGCCGGCTACGTGCAGATGGGCCTCGATGTCGCCGTGGTGCTCGGCGCCCTGGCGGTCGTACCGCTCGGCAATGTCGCCGTGTCCGCGGTCGGCGCCGTGGTCCTCAACATCGTGCTGGCCTTCAACCACCGCCCGGAGCGCTACCGGGCCTGAGGGCTCAGAGCGTGGCGATCCAGTTCTCCAGCAGCCGCCGGCCCGCATCGGCGGACTTCTCGGGATGGAACTGGGTCGCCCACAGGGGCCCGTTCTCCACCGCCGCCACGAAGCGATCGGAGCCGTAGTCGGTCCACGCGGCCTTCGGCGGGGCGAGCGGCCCACCCTCGGCGATCTCCCACCGGCGCACGCCATAGGAGTGCACGAAGTAGAAGCGCTCGGCCTCGATGCCGGCGAACATGCGCGAGTCCTCCGGCGGGGTGACCGTGTTCCAGCCCATGTGCGGCACGATCTCGGCCTGCAGTCGCTCGACCGTGCCGGGCCATTCGCCGCATCCACGGGTCCGCACACCGTGTTCGATGCCCTCGGCGAAGAGGATCTGCATGCCGACGCAGATGCCGAGCACCGGACGTCCGGCGATCAGCCGACGTTCGACGAGCCGCTCGCCGTCGACCGCGCGGAAGCCCTCCATGCACGCCGCGAAGGCACCGACTCCGGGCACCACGAGTCCATCGGCCCCCTCGGCCACGACGGGATCCGAGGTGAGCTCGACCTGCGCGCCCGCGCGCTCGACGGCACGCACCGCCGACCGGAGATTGCCCGACCCGTAGTCGAGCACTACGACCGTGGGTCGGAGGGTCACAGGGCGCCCTTGGTGCTGGGGACTCCGGTCTCGCGGGGATCGAGGGCGACCGCCTCACGCAGCGCGCGGGCGAGGGCCTTGAACTGCGCCTCGGCGATGTGGTGCGGATCGCGACCACCGAGCAGGGTCATGTGCAGCGTGATGCCCGCGTGGTGCGCGATCGACTCGAAGACGTGCGAGGTCAGCGAGCCGATGTACCGGTCCCCGATCACGGCGGTGATCTGCCGTTCGGGCTCGCCGGTGTGCACGAAATAGGGACGCCCGGACACGTCGACGACACAGGCGGCGATCGCCTCGTCGAGCGGGATCGTGGCATTGCCGTAGCGGCGGATGCCGGCCTTGTCGCCGAGCGCCTCGCGGAGCGCATCGCCGATGACGATCGCGGTGTCCTCGACCGTGTGGTGCGCGTCGATGTGCAGATCGCCCTCGGTGCGCACCGTCAGGTCGATGAGCGAGTGCCGCGAGAGGGCCGTGAGCATGTGGTCGTAGAAGCCGACCCCCGTGCTGATATCGGCACGCCCCGTGCCGTCGAGGTCGAGCTGTACCGAGACACGGCTCTCCGATGTCTGACGCTCGATGGTGGCTGTGCGGTTGCTCACCGGGGATCGACCTCCGAAAGTGCGGTGTAGAAAGCGTTCATCTCCTCGGGTGTGCCGACCGAGACGCGCAGCCAACCCTCGGGACCAGTCTCCCGGATCAGCACGCCGCGGTCCACGAGACCCTGCCATACGGCGTGCCGATCGGCGAATCGGCCGAACAGCACGAAGTTGGCATCGGACTCGGCCACCTCGTAATCGCGGGCGGCCAGCCAGCCGGCGAGGTCGTCTCGGGCGGCGCGCAGGGCGTCGACCTGAGCGAGCAGCTCCTCCCGGTGACGCAGGGCCGCCGCGGCCACCGCCTGGGTCACCGCCGACAGGTGGTAGGGCAGTCGCACGATGCGCAGGGCGTCGATGAGCGCGGCGTCGGCGGCCACATAGCCGAGGCGCCCGCCGGCGAGCGCGAAGGCCTTGCTCATGGTGCGGCTCACCAGCAGCCGGGGGTGCCTATCGAGCAGTTCGAGGGCGGTCGGCGTGCCCGCGCGACGGAACTCGGCATAGGCCTCGTCGACCACCACGACACCCGGCGCGACCGCGAGCACCGACTCGACCGTCGACAGCGGCAGCGCCGTGCCGGTCGGATTGTTCGGCGAGGTCAGCAGCACCACATCGGGCTGCTCGGCCTCGACGAAGGCCACCGCCCGCCCCGGATCGACCGTGAAGTCCTCCTCGCGCTGCGCCGCCACCCAGCGCGTGTGGGTGTCGCGGGCGTACTCGGGGTACATCGAATAGGTCGGCGCGAACGAGACCACCGTGCGACCGGGACCGCCGAAGGCCTGCAGGATCTGCAGCATGATCTCGTTCGAGCCATTGGCCGCCCAGACGCGGTCGGCGGTCAGACCGTGGCCGAGATAGGTCGCGAGCCCTTCGCGAAGCTCGGTGGCCTCACGATCGGGGTAGCGGTTCAGCCCCAGCACCGCCTCGCGCACCGAGGCCGCGATGTCGTCGGCGATCGCGGGACTCGGCGCATAGGGGTTCTCGTTGACGTTGAGCATGATGACATCGCTCAGCTGCGGCGCGCCATAGGGCTCATAGGGGCGCAGATCCTCGCGGATCGGCACCCAGGAGGGCAGCGCCATGTCAGCGCTCCCCGCGGATCGTCACGGCGGCGCCGTGCGAGGGCAGGTCCTCGGCCTCGGCGAGGGTGACGACCTTCGCGCCCACCTCGTCGAGCGCCGCGGCGCTGTAGGTGACCACGTGCATGTTCTTGCAGAAGGCCCGCACCGACAGTCCCGAGGAGTGGCAGGCGCAACCCGCCGTCGGCAGGACGTGATTGGATCCCGCGGCGTAGTCCCCGAGCGAGACCGGTGTGAAATCGCCGACGAAGACCGCTCCGGCGTTGACGATGCGCGCGGCGACCGCCTCGGCCTCACGCGTCTGGATCTCCAGGTGCTCGGCGGCGTAGGCATTGGCGACGTCGATCGCCTGGTCGACATCGCGCACCAGGACGGTGGCCGACTGGCGGCCGGCGAGTGCCGTGGAGATGCGCTGGCTGTGCTTGGCGGTCGGCACCTGCCGGGTCAGCTCCTCGTCGACGGCCGCGGCGAGCTCATCGCTGGCGGTGATGAGCACACTGGCGGCCAGCGGGTCGTGCTCGGCCTGGCTGATCAGGTCGGCCGCGACATAGGAGGCATTCGCGGAGTCGTCCGCGATGATGGCGATCTCCGTCGGTCCGGCCTCCGCATCGATCGCGACGACGCCCTGCAGGTACCGCTTGGCGGCCGCCACGAAGATATTGCCCGGTCCGGTCACCAGATCCACGCTCGCGCAGTCCTCGGTGCCGTAGGCGAACATCGCCAGCGCCTGCGCACCGCCGGCCGCATAGACCTCGTCGATCCCCAGCAATGCGCAGGCGGCGAGGATCGTGGGATGCGGCAGCCCGCCGAACTCGGCCTGGGGCGGGCTCGCGAGGGCGATCCCGGGCACGCCGGCGACCTGGGCGGGAACGGCGTTCATGACGACGGTGCTGACGAGCGGGGCCAGACCACCGGGGACGTAGAGGCCGACCCGTTGCATCGGCACGATGCGCCGCTCGACCCTGGCACCGGCGGACACAGCCGTGGTGACGGACCGCTCCAGCTCCGCCTCGCAGGTGACCCGCAGCCGGGCGATCGACTCCTCCAGGCCGGCGCGGATCGCCGGGTCGAGATCGGCCAGCGCGCGCTCCAACGCCTCGGACGGCACCCGCAGTTGCGCCGGGCGCACCCGGTCGAACCTCTCCCCCGCGTCGAGCACCGCGACCGAGCCGCGCTCGCGTACATCGGTGCAGATGGGGGCGACGGCGGCCAGTGCATGCTCGACATCGACCTCGGCGCGCGGCACCGCGTGACGGTACTCGCTCGCGGTCGAGGGGTCGACAGAGCGCAGGTCCAGACGTCGAAGGTTCACGACAGAAGTCTACGGAGCCACGACGATAGGCTGAGCGCGTGGGCAGGAGAAGCGCGGGCGGAGACGCCACACCCGCATTCGCGGCATTGCGACGGGCCGGGGTCAGCTCCACCGCGCACTCCTATGAGCACGATCCGCGGGCCGAGTCCTTCGGCCTCGAGGGGGCCGAGGCGCTCGGGCTCGATCCGGGCCGCGTGTTCAAGACCCTGGTGATCGACACCGGCGGGACGCTCGCCGTGGCGGTGATCCCGGTGTCGGCTCGTCTCGATCTCAAGGCCGGCGCGGCAGCGCTGGGAGCGAAGCGGGCAACGATGGCCGATCCCCAGGCCGCGCAACGCGCGACCGGCTACGTGGTGGGAGGCATCTCGCCCTTCGGGCAGCGCACCCGCCTGCGCACGGTCGTGGACGTCAGCGTCTCGCGATGGCCGACGATCTTCGTCTCGGGAGGACGCCGCGGTCTCGAGGCCGAGGTGTCAGCCACCGACCTGATCGACCTCACCGACGCCGTGGTCGCCGCGATCGCCCGCTGACGCGACCGGTTCGGCCGGGCGGACGTAAACCGAGGCCGCCAGCCCGAACAGCCCTCCGATCACCCAGGACAGCATCGGAGAGAAGGCGTCGAGGGTGAGCCGCATCGGCACCCGGTCCCCCACCTGCAGTCCGGTCGCCGCCGCGGGGTCCGAGGGCCCGAAGGCCAGCCCCACACGAGAGCACAGCAGCGCGGCGACCAGACCGGCCACGACGGCGAGCGGTACCAGCAGCCATCCGTCGGCGGTCCGCAGTCGCTCGAGCGTCCAGCCGCCCACGAGACCGACGAGGAGACCGATCACCACGAACCAGCCGACGACACCGAACTGGTGCCCGGCCGCGGTCTCGTCGAGGACGAGGCCCTGCTCGGTGTACTGCCACTGCGCGGGCTCGGCGACCAGGATCCACACGAATCCTGCGACCACGCCCACGAGCGCCGCGACGACGAGCGTCATGAGCACGGCAGTGAGCCGCGTCCGGCTCACCCGAGGCACCCGGGACCGAGGAGTTCCTTGAGATCGGCGAACAGCGCCGAACTGGTCGACACGCGCAGGGAGGTGTCCAATCGCATGGTCTTGACGGTGTCACGACCCGCCAAGCGCAGGTAGACCTCCGTCACCCCCGGGTGGGACGCCAGGACGCTCTTGAAGGACGAGACCGTCTCCGGCGTGCAGAGCCCCACCGGCATCGTCACCGTGAGCGGAGCATCGGTGCGACCCTGGGTCATCGATGGCCGGGTGATCTCCTGGGCGGACAGGTCGATACCGTCGTCGCTGCGCCGCAGCCGGGCCTTGACCACGACGACCGAGTCCGGCACCAGCACCGGAGCCGCGAGATTGTAGGCCGCCGGGAAGACCATGACATCGACCGAGCCCTCGAGGTCCTCGATCGTGACCGAGGCCCAGGTGTCGCCCTTCTTGGACAGCCGGCGCTGCACATTGGTGATGAGTCCGCAGATCTTGACCGAGGTGCCGTCGGGGCGTTCGGTGTCCTCGATGAGATCGCCGACCGAGACATCGCTGCTGGCCCGCAGCACATGCTCCAGCCCGGCCAGCGGGTGATCGGACACGTACAGACCGAGCATGTCCCGCTCGAAGCTCAGCAGCTGGGTCTTGTCCCACTCGCCGACATCGGGCAGCACCACGCTGACGACCTTCTGGTCGTCCTCGCCGCCGCCGAAGAGCGAGTCCTGGAACTCCGAGCCCTTCTTGAGCGCGGCATAGCTGTCGACCGCTTCCTCCGCGACCGCGTTCAGAGCGCGGCGACGATGCCCGAGGGAGTCGAACGCACCGGCCTTGATCAGCGAGTCGACGAGCCTCTTGTTGCAGACCGGTCCCGGCACCTTGTCCAGGAAGTCCGTGAAGCTCGTGTAGTGGCCCTTCTCCTCGCGCGCCTGCACCATCAGATTGACGACATTGGTGCCCACATTGCGCACGGCCGTCAGGCCGAAGCGGATATCGGTGCCGACCGTGGTGAAGTTCTGGTACGACTCGTTGACATCCGGGGGCAGCACCTTGATGCCGAGCCGACGGCACTCGCCGAGGTAGATGGCCGACTTGTCCTTATCGCCCTTGACGCTGGTCAGCAGCGCGGCCATGTACTCGGCCGGATAGTGCGCCTTGAGGTAGGCGGTCCAGTAGGACACCACTCCATAGGCCGCCGAGTGCGCCTTGTTGAAGGCGTAGTCCGCGAAGGGCACGAGGATGTCCCAGAGGGTCTTGATGGCATCGCCGGAGAAGCCATTGGACTTCATCCCGGCCTCGAAGCCCTCGAACTCCTTCTCCAGGACCTCGCGCTTCTTCTTGCCCATCGCCCGGCGCAGATTGTCGGCTTGTCCGAGCGTCTGCCCGGCCAGCTCCTGGGCGATGCTCATGACCTGCTCCTGATACACGATCAGGCCGTAGGTCGTGCCGAGGATCGGCTTCAAGGCCTCGGTGAGCTCGGGGTGGATGTAGTCGATCTTCTGCCGGCCGGTCTTGCGCTTGGCGTAGTTGGTGTGGCTGTCGGCGCCCATCGGACCGGGACGGTACAGGGCGATGACAGCCGAGATGTCCTCGAAGTTGTCCGGCTGCATCATCCGCAGCAGCTGGCGCATCGGCCCGCCGTCGAGCTGGAAGACGCCGAGGGTGTCACCGCGGCCGAGCAGCCGGTAGGTGTCCGGGTCGTCGAAGGGGATGTCCTCGAGCACCAGCTCGTGATCGCGGTTGGCCTTGATATTGGCCACCGCATCGTCGAGCACCGTGAGATTGCGCAGACCGAGGAAGTCCATCTTGACCAGTCCGAGCGACTCGCACATCGGATAGTCGAACTGGGTGATGATCGCGCCGTCCTGCTCGCGCTTCATGATCGGCACGATGTCCAGCAACGGCTCGCTGCTCATGATGACGCCGGCCGCGTGGACACCCCACTGGCGGATCTGGCCTTCCAGCCCGAGGGCGACATCGAAGACCTTGCGGACATCGGGGTCGTTCTGGTGCAGCTCGCGGAAATCCTTGCCGTCGCCATATCGCGAGTGCTTCTCATTGAACAGCTCGGAGAGCGGCACCCCCTTGCCCATGACATCGGCGGGCAGGGCCTTGGTGATCCTCTCGCCCATCGCGAAGGGATAGTCCAGCACGCGCGAGGCGTCCTTGATGGCCGCCTTGGCCTTGAGCCGGCCGAAGGTGGCGATCTGCGCGACCCGGTCCGATCCGTACTCCTCGGTCACGTACTGGATGACCTCGCCACGACGGCGCTCGTCGAAGTCGATGTCGAAGTCGGGCATCGAGGGGCGCTCGGGGTTGAGGAAGCGCTCGAAGATCAGGCCGTGCTGCAGGGGGCACAGGTCGGTGATCCGCAGCGCATAGGCCGCGATCGATCCCGCACCGGAGCCTCGGCCGGGGCCGACGCGGATGCCGTTGTCCTTGGCCCACTGGATGAAGTCGGCGACCACCAGGTAGTAGCCGCAGTAGCCCTTGGTGCGGATGACATCCAGCTCCTTCTCGGTGCGCTGACGCACGTCATCGGAGTAGTCCTCGCCATAGCGGGCCTTGATGCCCTCCCACACCTCGTGGACGAACCAGGTCTCCTCGGTGTGGCCCTCGGGCACCTTGGCACGGGCCATGTAGCCGCCGGTGGACTCGGTGAACTCGATATCGCAGCGTTCGGCGATGAGCAGCGTGTTGTCGCACGCCTCCTTCATGCCGTAGGTGTCCTCCCACACCTCGCGCATCTCGGCGGCCGACTTGATGTAGTAGCCGCCGCCGTCGAACTTCAGCCGCTTGGGGTCGCTGATGGTCTTGCCGGAGGCGATGCAGATCAGGGCGTCGTGGGCCTCGGCATCGCCGGGGCTGGTGTAGTGCGAGTCATTGGTGGCCACCGGCGGGATGCCCAGCTCGCGGCCGAGCCGCAGCAGGTCGTCGCGCACGACCTTCTCGATGCCGAGCCCGTGGTCCATGAGCTCGAGGAAGAAGTTCTCCTTGCCGAAGATCTCCTGGTACTCCCCCGCCGCCTGCCGGGCCTCCTCGTACTGCCCGAGACGCAACCGGGTCTGCACCTCACCGGAGGGGCATCCGGTGGTGGCGACGATGCCCGAGGAGTACTGCTCCAGCAGCTCGCGGTCGGCGCGCGGCTTGTAGTAGAAGCCCTCCTGGCTCGACCGCGAGGAGATCCGGAAGAGATTGTGCATCCCCTCGGTGCTGGTGGCGAGCATCGTCATGTGCGTGTACGCGCCGCCGCCGGCTACGTCATTGCCGTTCTCCTCGGCGGTGTCGCCCTTGCCCCACCGGACCCGGCGCCGCTCACTGCGATGAGTGCCGGGCGTCAGGTAGGCCTCCATGCCGATGATGGGCTTGACCCCGTGGCTGCGCGCCTTGGACCAGAAGTCGTAGGCACCGTGGACATTGCCGTGGTCGGTCATCGCGATCGCCGGCATCCCCAGCTCGGCTGTGCGTTCGAACAGCCCGTCGAGCAACGCGTGCCCGTCGAGCATCGAGTACTCGGTGTGGACGTGCAGGTGCACAAAGCTCGAGTTGCTCGGCATCGCGGTGGTGGCCTCCAGACATGACGTGGTTCGGTGCCCACGAGGGCGGCGTCGGGGAAGGCCTTCAGCCTACGCCCACGCCCTCACGGGATCGGCGAGGCGCTCCGTGCCCGAGGCACGGAACGTTCACCGGCTGGTGGTGCGCTGGTACTGGCGTACCGAGAGCGGCACGAAGACCAGCAGGATCAGGGCGATCCAGAGGAGCGTGTAGAGCACCGGATGCTGCATCGACCAGACATCGGGCACGTCCATCCCCTCGGGGACATTGCCGAACAGCTCACGTACCCCCTGGGTGATCGCCGAGACGGGATTCCACTCCACCACATGGCGCAGGCCCGCCGGGAAGGACTCGAGCGGCACGAAGGCGTTCGAGACGAAGGTGAGCGGCATGATCACCAGGAACGAGGCGTTGTTGATCACATCGACACTGGGCACGATGAGCCCGATGAAGGCCATCACCCAGCTGATCGCATAGGCGAACAACAGCAGCAGCGCGAAGGCGGCGATGGTCTCCAGGACGGATCCATGGGCCCGCCAGCCGACGAAGAGCCCGGTGATCGCCATCACGGCCAGCGAGACGATGTTGTAGACCACATCGGAGGTCGTCCGGCCGACGAGCACGGCCGACCGGGACATCGGCAGGGAGCGGAAGCGGTCGATGAACCCCTTCTGCATGTCCTCGGCCAGGGCCGCCCCGGAATAGGTCGCCCCGAAGACGACCGTCTGCGCGAAGATGCCGCCGATCAGGAACTCCTTGTAGTCCAGGCCGGGTCCGGCATCGATCGCGCCGCCGAAGACATAGGCGAAGAGCAGCACGAACATGATCGGCGACATCAGGACGAAGACCATGATCTCCGGCACACGCTTGATCTTGATCAGATTGCGCTTGGCGACGACCCAGCCGTCGGTGGCGACCCGCAGAGGGCTCATCGTGACACCTCCTCGGTCTCGGCATCGGCGGACGAGTCGTCGGCCTCGGCGGCGTGACCGGTGAGCTCCAGGAAGACATCGTCGAGGGTGGGCCGGCGCAGGCCGATGTCGAGCAGGGCGATGTCCGCCTCGTCGAGTCGGTCGAGCAGCGCGCGCAGCTGACCGGCGCCGTCGCCGCTCGCCGCGGCCGAGAGTCCCCGATCGCGGCTGATGACCTCTCCTGCCGCCACCTCGCCGAGCAGCCGGGCGGCATCGGCCGTACGGGCGGCATCGGCCACGACGAGCTCGATGCGCTCACCGCCGGTCTGCGATTTGAGCTCATCGGCCGTGCCCTCCGCGATGGCACGGCCCTGGTCGATGACGACGATATTGTCGGCGAGGAGATCGGCCTCCTCGAGGTACTGGGTGGTGAGCAGCAGTGTCGCGCCGGATCCGACGAGGTCCTGGATGACCTCCCACATCTGCTGCCGGCTCCGCGGATCCAGCCCCGTGGTGGGCTCGTCCAGGACCAGCACCGGCGGCTCCGCCACCAGCGCCCCCGCGAGGTCCAGACGCCGTCGCATACCCCCGGAATAGGTCTTGGAGGGGCGGTCGGCGGCATCGGTCAGCCCGAAACGGTCCAGGAGCTCGGTCGCCCGTGCACCCGCCCGCTTGGCGCTCATGCCGTAGAGACGACCGACCATCTGCAGGTTCTCGAAGCCGGTGAGGTACTCGTCGACCGCGGCGTACTGGCCCGACAGTCCGATCCGGCGGCGGACGCCGTTCGGATCGGCGAGCACGTCCACGCCGGCGACCTCCGCGTCGCCACCGTCCGGTTTGAGCAGCGTGGTCAAGATGCGCACCGCGGTGGTCTTGCCGGCGCCGTTGGGGCCCAGCAGGCCCAGGACGGTGCCCTGCGGAACCGTCAGGTCGAGCCCGGACAGTGCCTCGACCTCGCCATATCTCTTGACCAGGCCGCGCGCCTGGATCATCTCGCCCATCGGGGTCTCCTCGTCGTGACGGCGGTGCCGTCGATCGACGTCACCTCACCTGGCAACACGCTAGACGGCGGCACCGACAGAATCGACGGTGTACGTCAACGCGGCTGATAGCTCGAGAGGAAGTTCCCGAGACGCTGGATGGCCTCGGCCAGATCCCGGGACCACGGCAGCGTCACGATCCGCAGATGGTCCGGCTGCGGCCAGTTGAAGCCCGATCCCTGGGTGATGAGGATCTTCTCGCTGACCAGCAGGTCGAAGGCCAGCTGCTGATCATCCTCGATCGGATAGACCTCCGGGTCCAGCCGCGGGAAGGCGTACAGCGCGCCTCGCGGGCGCACCACGCTCACCCCGGGGATCTTCTCCAGCTCCGCGACCGCGGTGTCTCGCTGCTCCAGCAGGCGCCCACCGGGCAGGATCAGCTCCTTGACCGACTGGTAGCCGCCGAGGGCGACCTGGATCGCGTTCTGGGCCGGGACATTGGGACACAGCCGCATCGAGGCGAGCAGGGTGATGCCCTCGAGGTAGTCGCCGGCGCGCTCCAATGGACCGGTGACCACCAGCCACGCCGAGCGGTAACCGCACACCCGGTACGCCTTCGACAGGCCGTTGAAGGTCAGCGTGAGGACATCGGAGGCGATGCTCGCCATCGGGATGTGCACGGCATCGTCGTAGAGGATCTTGTCGTAGATCTCATCGGCCATCAGCACCAGGTCGTGGCGCCGCGCGAGATCGGCGATCCGGCTCAGCGTCTCGCGGCTGTAGACCGCTCCGGTGGGGTTGTTCGGGTTGATGACGACGATCGCCCGCGTGCGATCGGTGATCTTGGACTCCAGATCGTCCAGATCGGGATTCCAGCCGTTCTCCTCGTCGCAGAGGTAGTGCACGGGCACACCGCCGGCGAGATTGGTGACCGCGGTCCACAGCGGATAGTCCGGGGCGGGGATCAGCACCTCGTCGCCGTTGTTGAGCAGCGCCTGCAAGGCGATCTGGATCAGCTCGGAGACACCGTTGCCGAGCCAGACGTCGTCGATGTCGATCGCCGGGAAGCCGTCCTGCAGCTGATAGTGGTGGACCACGGCGCGGCGCGCCGACTGGATGCCGCGCGAGTCGGAGTAGCCCGCCGAGGTCGGCAGCGCGGCGATGACGTCCTGGAGGATCTCGCTGGGGGCATCGAAGCCGAAGGGCTGGGGATTGCCGATATTGAGCTTGAGGATGCGATGGCCCTCGGCCTCCAGTGCTGCGGCACGGGCGCTGACGGGTCCCCGGATGTCGTAGAGGACATCGCGCAACTTCTCCGACTGACGCACCACAGGACTCATGACCACATTCTGTCACCCTTCCCCTCGATCCCCGGAACCCGTTGAGTGTGGGGGGTCCCTTCCCCACACTCAACGGGTTCTGGGATCAGGAGAGGTCGCGGACGATGTCGAGGGCGCGCTGCAGGTCGTCGGGGTACGGAGACTCGAACTGGACGTACTCGCCCGACCGCGGATGATCGAAGCCGAGGCGCACGGCGTGCAGCCACTGACGGTCCAGACCGACCTTCGCCGCGAGCGTCGGATCCGCGCCGTACTGCAGATCGCCGACGCACGGATGCTTGAGCGCGCTCATGTGCACGCGGATCTGATGCGTACGGCCGGTCTCGAGCTTGATCGTCAGCAGCGAGGCATAGCGGTGCGCCTCCAGCGTGTCGTAGTGCGTGATGCTGGGGCGTCCGTCGCCGCGCACCGTGAACTTGAAGTCGTGCTTCGGATGCCGGGCGATCGGCGCGTCGATCGTGCCGGTATGCGGATCGGGGTGGCCCTGCACCAGGGAGTGATAGGTCTTGTCGACCGTCCGGTCGCGGAATGCCTGCTTCAGCACGGAGTAGGCCTGCTCGGACTTCGCGACGACCATGAGCCCGCTGGTCCCCACGTCGAGGCGCTGCACGATGCCCTGGCGCTCCGGCGCCCCCGAGGTGGAGATGCGCACCCCGGCTCCGGCCAGATGCCCCGACACGGTCGGTCCCTCCCAGCCGACGCTCGGATGCGCCGCCACGCCGACCGGCTTGTCGACCACGACGATGTCGTCGTCCTGGAAGACGATGTCCATGCCCTCGACGACCTCGGCGATCACCTCGGCCGTGCGCGCGGACGGGATCTCCGCCTCCAGCAGCACCCCGGCATCGACCCGCTCGGACTTGATCGGCACCGCCCCGTCGAGCAGCACCAGACCTTCGGCGATCAGTTCGCCGCCGCGTGTACGGGACAACCCGAACAGACGCGACAGAGCCACATCGACCCGCTCCCCCGCCAGTCCCTCGGGCACGTAGACCGACCTGCGCTCGCTCATGCCGCCACCGCCTCGAAAAAGAGCACACTAGGCCGATGACGGCATGAGATGAACCCAACCCCTCGCTCGCTGCGCTCGCTCATGCGCCGTCCTCCTCGGGTTCGGCCGCCGGACGCTTGGTCACGGGCTCGCGCGTGCCGTCCAGGCCGATGCCCTGGAAGGCGCGGATGACGATCATCACCGCGGCGATGTTCAACGACAGATCGGCGAGATTGAACACGAACCAGTCGAACAGCTTCAGGAAGTCGACCACGTGTCCGTGCAGGGCACCGGGGGCGCGGAAGAGGCGATCGGTGAGATTGCCCAGCGCACCGGCCAGGAAGAAGCCGAAGGCCACGGCCCACCAGCGGTCGCGCAGCCGGCGCGCCATGAACAGCAGCACCACGGTGGCGATGATGGCGATCACGCTGATGACGATGGTGAACTGCGCCCCGGTGCCGAAGGCGGCACCGGGATTGCGCAGGAAGGTCAGCCACAGCACGCCGGGGACGACGGTAATGCTGTCGGCGCCTTCCAGATAGGCGACCGCGAGGATCTTGGTGATCTGGTCGACGCTCCAGACGATGGCGGCGACGATCGCGAACAGGCCGATACTCGATCGGCGGGGACCTGGGGGCGTGGCGCCGGCTGCGTTACTCAGCGGCGCTCTTCTTTCCTCTTGCATTCCATGCACAGCGTAGCCCGAGGGAAGGCGAGCAGCCGCAGCTTGCCGATCGGCTGCCCACAGTTCTCGCAGATCCCGTAGGTGCCGTCGTCCAGTCGTTCCAGGGCCTTCTCGGTCTGCATGAGCAGTTCCTGCTGGTTCGCGGCGAGGGACATCTCGGCATCGCGCTCCAGGCTGGTCGAGCCCACATCGGCCTGATCGTTGCCGGCGCCGTCGACTCCGGAGGCGAGCAGATCGCGTAATTCGGCGGCGGAGGTCTTGAGCTCCGAGGCGAGCCGATCCAGCCCGCCGAGCAGCTCGGCGCGGATCTCCTCGATCTCCTCATCGGTCCAGGGATCCTCGTCCGCACGGACCGCCAATGACGTACTGGGCATGCCGGGACAGTAGACCGGAGCCGCCACCGAGGCAAGTCCAGTGGTCCGTAGAATCGATCGTGTGACTTCGAACGCCTCGTCCTCGCCCGATTCCTCCCGGAGCTATCACTCGGTTCCGGCCCAGATCGACCTCCCGCAGGCCGAGCGCGACATTCTCCGGTTCTGGCGCGAGAACGGCACCTTTGAGGCCTCCCTCGACACCCCCGCCGATGCCCCGCGCTGGACCTTCTACGAGGGTCCGCCGACCGCGAACGGCACACCGGGCACCCACCACGTCGAGGCGCGGGTCTTCAAGGACGTCTTCCCCCGGTTCAAGACGATGCAGGGCTATCACGTCGACCGCAAGGCCGGCTGGGACTGCCACGGTCTCCCGGTCGAGATCGCGGTCGAGAAGGAGCTGGGCTTCAACGGCAAGCCCGATATCGAGGCCTTCGGCATCGCGGAGTTCAACGCCCGCTGCCGTGAGGCGGTCCTCCGGAACGTCGATCAGTTCGAGGAGATGACCGACCGGATGGGCTATTGGGTCGACATGAGCGACCCCTACCGCACGATGGACCCCGAGTATGTGCAGAGCGTCTGGTGGGGGCTCAAGCGGATCTTCGACCAGGGTCTGCTCGTCGAGGACTACCGGATCGCCCCGTACTGCCCTCGCTGCGGCACCGCGCTCAGCGATCACGAGGTGGCCCAAGGCTATGAGGACGTCGTCGACCCCTCGATCTACGTGCGCTTCCCGCTCACCTCGGGCCCCTGGTCCGGCACCGATCTGCTGGTGTGGACCACCACCCCGTGGACGGTCGTGTCCAATACCGCGGTGGCCGTGCACCCGGACGTCACCTATGTCGTGGCGACCAATGGCGACGACAGCGTCGTGGTGGCCGAGGATCTGATCGAGAAGGCCCTGGGTGAGGGCTGGGAGGCGACCCACCGCATCACCGGTCGCGAGATGGAGCGCTGGACCTATCAGCGTCCGCTGGAGCTGCTGCCCTTCCCCGAGCCCGCGCACTTCGTGGTGCTGGCCGAGTACGTCACCACCGAGGACGGCACCGGCCTGGTGCACCAGTCCCCCGCCTTCGGCGCCGACGACATGGCGGTCTGCCGTGCCTACGGGCTGCCGATCCTCAATCCGGTGGCCCAGGACGGCCACTTCACCGAGGACCTCCCCGTGGTCGGCGGGCGCTTCTTCAAGGACGCCGATCCCCTCCTCGTCGAGCTCCTGCGCGAGCGCGGGCTGCTGTTCCGTGCCCTCGACTACGAGCACTCCTATCCGCACTGCTGGCGATGCCACACGCCGCTGATGTACTACGGGCTGCCGTCCTGGTACATCCGCACGACCCAGCGCAAGGAGGACCTGCTCGCCGCCAATGAGGCCACCACCTGGTATCCCGAGCGGGTCAAGCACGGTCGCTACGGCGACTGGCTGGAGAACAACATCGACTGGGCGCTCTCGCGCAACCGGTTCTGGGGCACGCCGCTGCCGATCTGGCGCAACGACGAGGACCCCTCCCAGCTCGTGTGCGTCGAGTCCTTGGCCGAGCTCTCCGAGCTCACCGGCCGGGATCTGTCCGATCTCGATCCGCACCGGCCGTTCATCGACGACATCACCTTCACGGTCGACGGCGAGCCGGGCACCTATCGACGGGTGCCGGAGGTCATCGACGCCTGGTTCGACTCCGGATCGATGCCCTTCGCCCAGTGGGGCTACCCGCATGTCGAGGGCTCGAAGGAGCGTTTCGAGCGCGCCTTCCCCGCTCAGTACATCTGCGAGGCGATCGACCAGACCCGCGGCTGGTTCTACTCGCTGATGGCGGTGAGCACCCTGGTGTTCGGCGAGAACAGCTACGAGAATGTCGTCTGCCTCGGCCACATCCTCGCCGAGGACGGCAAGAAGATGAGCAAGCATCTCGGCAACATCCTGTTGCCGATGCCGCTCATGGACGAGCACGGCGCCGATGCACTGCGCTGGTTCATGGCCTGCTCGGGATCTCCGTGGTCCGCGCGCCGGATCGGCAACGCGGCCCTGACCGAGATCGTGCGCAAGGTCCTGCTGACCTACTGGAACACGGTCGCCTTCCACGTGCTGTACGCGCGGGCCGAGGGCTGGACACCGGGATCCGCTGATACTCCGCCGGTCGAGGAGCGGCCGATCCTGGATCGCTGGCTGCTCTCGCAGACGCACCGGCTGGTCGTCGACGTGACCTCCGCACTGGACGACTTCGACACGCAGAGCGCCGGTCAGCGCCTCGCCGGGTTCATCGACGACCTGTCGAACTGGTACGTGCGTCGCTCGCGCAAGCGCTTCTGGCGTGGCGACACCGCCGCGCTGGCGACCCTGCACGAGGTCCTCGACATCGTGACCCGGCTGCTCGCTCCCCTGGTGCCGTTCATCGCCGAACGGGTCTGGCGCGATGTCATCGTCCCGGTGACGCCCGATGCACCCGCATCGGTCCACCTGGCGAGCTGGCCGGTCGCCGACGAGGCGCTGATCGAGGAGGGGCTTGCCGAGCGGGTGGATCTCGCACGCCGGGTCACCGAGCTGGGCCGTGCCGCTCGGGCCGAGGCCAAGGTGCGCACCCGCCAGCCGCTGCGCCGGGCGTTGATCGGATCGGCGCCCTATGCATCGCTGGGCGCCGATCTGCGGGCAGAGGTCTGCGAGGAGCTCAATATCCGCGCGATCGAGTCCCTCGCGAGTGTCGGAGGCGATCTGGTCGACTACAGCGTCAAGGCCAACTTCCGCTCCCTCGGCAAGCGTTTCGGCAAGGGCACCCCTGCCGTCGCGGCAGCCGTCGCGGCAGCCGACCCCGCCTCCTTCGCCGGCCTCGGCGAGGGCACGGTGGCGGTCGATGTCGAGGGTGAGAGCGTCGCGATCGGTGCCGATGATGTCATCATCACCGAGCGTCCGCGGGAGGGCTGGGCCGTGGTCAACGAGCAGGGCGAGACCGTCGCCCTCGACCTCGAGCTCGATGACGAGCTGCGCCGGGCCGGTCTCGCCCGCGAGGTGGTGCGCGCGATCCAGGAGGCCCGCAAGAACTCCGGACTCGAGATCACCGACCGCATCGAGGTGCGCTGGTCCGCCGGTGAGACGACCTCCGCCGCCGTGCGGGCCCATGCCGAGGCGATCGCCGAGGAGGTGCTGGCCCTCTCCTTCGCCGAGGACCAGGGGGCGAGCGAGGACGACGGCGCCGTGCGCGATGACGAACTGTCCCTGGCCTTCACGCTGACCCGAGGCTGAGGACGGACAACAACCCGAAGGGCCCCGCCCCGCTGATCGGTGCGGGGCCCTTCGGGTGAGAGGCGCGAATCAGCCCTTGTCGACGGGCGTCGAGGCGATGTCATCGGCCGCGAGGATGCGGTTCCCGCCACGACGGACCTGTGACGTCGGCTCCACATTCTCCTGCTCCGAGAGCTGCTTGAGCTGGTTCTCGAAGTACGCCTTGAGGCGCGCACGGTACTCGCGCTCGTAGGCCCGCAGGTGGTCGACCTCGGTCTGCAGCTCCTGACGCTGACGCTCGATATCGGCCAGGATCTGCTGGCGACGCTGGTTGGTCTCCTCGTCGAGCTTGTGGGCGCGCATCCGCGCCACGGCCTCGACGCGCTCGGCCTTCTCCTTGGACTCGGTCTCGAGCCGCTCGGCCTCGCTGCGCGCATCGCCGAGGAGCTTGTCGGCCTCTTCCTTCGCCGAGTCCATGAGCTGGTCGGCATTCGTGGAGGCGATCTCCAACAGGCGAGCGGCGGCCACAGAGGCCTCGCTGACCGTGGCGGCCTTCTGCGGCTCGGGCGCGGGCGTCGGCTCGGGCTCCTTGACGGGCTCGGGCTTGGCCGGCTCGGGCTCCTTGACCGGCTCCGGCTCCGGCTCGGGCTCCTTGGCCTTGGCGGGCTCGGCCGGCTGCGCCACCTGCAGACGCGTCTGCTCGGCGGGAGCGGGGGCGGCGGCGCCGCCACCGGCCTCCAGCTTCGAACGCAGCTCGGCGTTCTCGGCGAGGAGACGCTCGAGCTCGGTCTCCACCTCGTCGAGGAACTGGTCGACCTCGCCCATGTCATAGCCTTCACGCAGCCTCACGGCTGTGAAGCGCTTCTCGCGCACGTCTTCCGGCGTCAAGGGCATCGATTCACCTCTGGGTCTGTATCCGTCGAAAATCTCTGGACCGAGCCGGACGAGGACCGGCCGGTCCCCTCCACCGTACTCTGTGGCAGAGCAGGGCCGCTACGCACCTACCTCATCGGCCTGGCTGGCGCGCCCCAGCCTAATACATGAACCCGCGCGCCACGCCCTGGGCGATGACCAGGACGATGATGAGGATCATCGGCGAGAGGTCCAGCATGACCTGGCCGAGCCGGATCGGCGGGATCACCTTGCGCAGGGCCCGCAGCGGCGGATCGGTCACCGTGTAGATCACCTCGCAGATCACCGCGACGACACCGCTGGGGCGCCACTGCCGCGCGAGGACTTGGATCCAGTCGACCACGAAGCGGGCGATGACCAGCCAGATGGCGACCTGCAGAATGATCCAGATGATCTGTGCGATCGTCGAACCCATCGATCAGCTCTGGTTGTAGAAACCGCCGGCCACGATGGCCTGCTTGTCCTCCTCGGACACCACGATGCTCTCCGGGGACAGCAGGAAGACCTTGGCGGTGATGCGGTTCAGCGACCCGTGCGAGGCGAAGACCAACCCGGCCGCGAAGTCCACCAGACGCTTGGCGTCCTCGTCGCTGATATCGGAGAGATTCATGATGACCGGCACACCGGAGCGGAAGTGCTCACCGATCGTGCGGGCGTCGTTGTAGGTGTGCGGGGTGACCGTCTCGATACGGGAGAGGTCGGCGGCGCCGACGAAGCTGGCGGCCCGATGCTCGTCGAGGTCGGCCACCGGGCGGACCGACGGACGGAAGGTCTGCTGCTCGGGCTCGACGGCCTGGGCGCGAGCGGACTGGGTCCGGGGAGCCTGGGCACGAGCGGTGCGGGCGGGCGCGGACCGTACCGGCGAGGAGTCCTCGAGGTCCACGTCGTCGTAGTCGGCCTGCTCGACGAGGCCGAGGTACTCTCCGACTTTCCGCATTGCGCCTGCCATGGCTTCTCCGTCAGTGTCGTGCGTCAGGTGGTCTAGTGCGAGGTTACTGCAATGGACGGCGTTCCCCGAGGATCGAACGACCGATCCGCAGGTGTGTCGCGCCATGGGCGATCGCCGCGGCGAAGTCGCCGCTCATCCCGGCCGAGACGATATCGGCCGAGACGTGGTCGCGGCGCAGCCGATCGGCGATCCGCGCCAGCTCCTCGAAGCTCGGCTGCGGGTCCTCCCCCAGCGGTGCGACGGTCATCACACCGCGCAGCCGCAGCGCGGGCAGTCCCGCGATCAGGTCCCCGAGGGCGGGCACGCCGTCGGGCTCGACGCCGGCGCGACCGGCATCGTCACCGCCGAAGTCGACCTGCACCAGCACCTCGAGCTCGCGCTCGGCGGCCTCGGCACCGCGGGAGAGCGAGCGAGCCAGCTTGGCACGGTCGACGCTCTGCACGACGTCCGCATACCGGGCGACCTGGCCGGCCTTATTGGTCTGCAGCCCCCCGACGAAGTGCAGGCGCGGCATCGCTGCCCCCGCGGGCAGCAGCGCGCCGAGCTCATCGTGCTTGTCCCTGGCCTCGGGGTGACGGTTCTCCCCCACATCGGTGACGCCGAGGCCGGCCAGGGCCGCGACGTCCGAGGCCGGATAGGTCTTGGTGATCGCGATGAGGGTGATCTCGTCGCGCCTGCGGCCCGCCAGGGCGCACGCGTCCGAGATCTGCTGCCCGACCTCCACGAGCCGGGCGCGGAGGTCATCGGTCCTGCTCATCGCGACTCCTCGTGCAGCGCCAGCGCGATCCCGAACCGTCCGGCACCCTCGGCATCGCGGCGGAAGGAGTGGAAGCGGTCGTCTTCGAGGGTGCAGACCGCCAGATCGGTCGTCTCGATGCCCACCGCGGCCAGTTGCGCGCGGACCCCGCCGCCGAGATCGAGCGAGGGAGTGCCCCAGGAGGTGGTGGAGCGGGTACCGGGCACCGTGCGCCCGACCTCGTCCGCCAGCTCCTCCGGGACCTCGTAGCAGCGCCCGCACACGTGCGGGCCGATCCAGGCGTGCAGGTGCTCGGCTCCCCGCTCCCGCAGACGTCCGACCGCGGCGGGGACCACGCCCTCGGCGGTACCGGCGCGGCCGGCGTGGACGACCGCTCCGAGCGGGAGCTCGGCATCGATGAGGACCACGGGAACGCAGTCGGCCACACGCACCACGGCCGCGAGACCCGGGCGGTCGACGATGAGCGCATCGGCCGTGGCCACGACTCCCGGCTCCGCCACCCGGACATCGGCCCCGTGGACCTGTCGCATGAGCACGACCTCGGAGACCCCCAGGGCCTCCGCGATCCGTCGCAGCGTCCCCGGGTCGCCCTCACGCAGATCCGTACGGGCGTCGGTGACGGCGAACTCGGCGTGCCCGCGGCGCTCGCGATGCCAGAACACCGTCAGCGCAAGAAGTCCGGGACGTCGAGCCCGTCGTTGAAGTCGCTCTGCGAGGCGGGCTCGGGTTCGGGGCGGGCCGGCGGCTCCGGCGACGCGGCCGGCGGGGCCTGGTGACGGGCCGGCTCCTGGCGGGGAGCGGCCTGCTGAGCCGGCGCCGGGGGGGCCTGTCGCGGCGGCTCGGGCGCAGCCTGCTGCGACTGCTCGCCCTTGAGCAGCGCCGGCTGAGAGGCATCGCGGGCCTTGGGCTCGCCGCCGTCGAAGCCGGCGGCGATCACGGTGACGCGCACCTCATCGCCGAGCGAGTCGTCGATGACGGCGCCGAAGATGATGTTGGCCTCGGGGTGGACGGCGTCGCTGACCAGCCCGGCGGCCTCGTTGATCTCGAAGAGTCCGAGATCCGAGCCGCCGGCGATCGACAGCAGCACCCCGCGGGCACCCTCGATCGAGGCCTCGAGCAAGGGACTGGAGACCGCCATCTCGGCCGCGACGGCGGCACGCTGCTCGCCCCGCGCCGAGCCGATACCCATCAGGGCGGAACCGGCATCGCTCATGACCGACTTGACGTCGGCGAAGTCGAGGTTGATCAGACCCGGCGTGGTGATGAGATCGGTGATCCCCGAGACGCCCTGGTAGAGCACCTGATCGGCCTGGCGGAAGGAGTCGAGGAGGCTGACATTGGGGTCGCTGATCGAGAGCAGGCGGTCATTGGGGATGACGATGAGGGTGTCGACCTCTTCGCGCAGCCGCTGGATGCCGTTGTCGGCCTGGTTGGACCGGCTGCGGCCCTCGAACTTGAAGGGCCGGGTGACGACGCCGATGGTCAGCGCGCCGAGCGAGCGGGCGATCCGGGCGACGACCGGGGCGCCGCCGGTTCCGGTGCCGCCGCCCTCGCCCGCGGTGACGAAGACCATGTCGGCGCCCTTGAGGGCCGCCTCGATCTCGTCGGCGTGGTCCTCGGCGGCCTTCTGGCCGATCTCCGGATTGGCCCCTGCCCCGAGACCGCGGGTGGAGTCACGACCGACATCGAGCTTCACATCCGCATCGCTCATCAGCAGCGCCTGGGCGTCGGTGTTGATGGCGATGAACTCGACGCCCTTGAGGCCCGCGTCGATCATGCGGTTGACGGCGTTGCAGCCGCCTCCACCGATCCCGACCACCTTGATGACGGCCAGATAGTTCTGCGGGTTGTGAGCCATGGGACTAGCCACCTCCAGGGGCCGGGGCGGCGATGCTCCCGGGGATTCGATTGCGT
>JAEZEJ010000147.1 GCA_023417775.1 Actinomycetes bacterium
CGCCTCGGCCTCGGCGACCGGGCGGCCCCCGGGAAGCAGGGTCGGCAGGCAGCCGGCATCGAGCGCACCGCGATCGCCCGCACGACGCGGCACCCAGGCGAGACGGGCACCGCTGCGCCCGGCCAGATCGGCGGCGGCGCTCAGGCCACCGGGAAGCTGACCGAGCCGCTCCCCAGCCAGCACCACATCGGTACCGCTCAACGACAGTCGGGCGAGTGCCTCGGCCTCTCCTCCCGGAACGACGACCACGTGCTCGGCGTCGAGCTTGCGCAGGCCGCGCGTCAGGTGGCTCGCGAGGGCGATGACCCGGGTGCCGTTCTTGACGGCCTTGCGGAGCCTCAGGAAGAGCGTGCCGGCCTCGTCCTCGGGGTCGAGCCCGACGAGGACGACCGTGCCGGCCTGATCGAGATCCCGGTAGGTGATGCCCCGGCCGGAGCCCGCGACGTGATGGGAGAGGAAGGCCGTCTCCTCGTCGCTGACCGGGCGGGAGCGGAAGTCGATGTCATTCGTCCCGAGGGCCACCCGGGCGAACTTGGCGTAGGCGTAGGCATCCTCCAAGGTCAGCCGGCCCCCGGTGAGCACACCGGCGCGCGTGCCGGCGAGACCGCGGGCCGCGACCGCGAGGGCTCCCGGCCAGGACATCGGCTGCAGCTCACCGGTCTCGGGATCGCGCACGAGCGGTGTGCGGAGCCGGTCCTCGCGCGTGGACCAGGTGAAGGCGAAGCGATCCTTGTCGGTGATCCACTCCTCGTTGACCTCCGGATCGTCGCCGGCGAGCCGCCGCATGACCTTGCCGCGACGGTGGTCGACACGGATCGCCGCACCGCAGGCATCGTGCTCGGCGACCGAGGGGACGGAGACGAGGTCGAAGGGCCGCGACCGGAATCGGTAGTCGGCGCTCGTGAGGGCACCGACCGGGCAGATCTGGATGGTGTTGCCGGAGAAATAGGAGTGGAAGGGCTCGCCATCGGCGATGCCGATCTGCTGCTGCGCGCCGCGCTCGAGCAGCGC
Source organism: Actinomycetes bacterium (assembly GCA_023417775.1). Classification (GTDB taxonomy): domain Bacteria; phylum Actinomycetota; class Actinomycetes; order Propionibacteriales; family Nocardioidaceae; genus Aeromicrobium. The sequence goes on from JAEZEJ010000147.1 coordinate 1,012, forward strand.
GATGAAGGGATCTCCGGCGATCTCCTCGGAGAACCGCGTGCAGCGCTGGCAGAGGACGCAGCGCTCGCGGTCCAGGAGGACGTTCTCCGAGACGTTCACCGGCTTGGCGAAGAGACGCTTCGTCTCGATGAAGCGCGACTCGCCATTGCCGTGGCTCAGCGCCTGGTTCTGCAGAGGGCACTCGCCGCCTTTGTCGCACACCGGGCAGTCCAGCGGGTGATTGGCGAGCAGGAACTCCAGATTGCCGCGCTGCGCCTTGTCGGCGGAGGCGGAGGTCACCTGGGTGTTGACGACCATGCCGGGGGCGACCTCGAGGGTGCAGGAGGCCTGGGGCTTGGGCATCCCGCGGCCGTTGCCGGCATCGGGGATCTCCACCAGGCACTGGCGGCAGGCGCCGACCGGCTCCAGCAGCGGGTGATCGCAGAAGCGCGGGATCTCGGTGCCGACCAGCTCCGCCGCGCGGATGACCAGCGTGCCCTTGGGGACGCTGACCTCGACATCGTCGATCGTCAGCGTGACGAGCTCGACGGGGGTGACCTCGGTCGACCCGGGTTCGGTGACGGTCACGACGCGACCCCCTCCTTGGCGAACAGCGTGGATGCCGCCGGAGGGAACAGCTCCCACGACGGTGTGGTCATCGCGGCCTCGAACTCCTCGCGGAAGTACTCGATGGCCGAGGTGATCGGGCTGGTGGCACCGTCGCCGAGGGCGCAGAACGAGCGCCCCAGGATATTCGAGCAGAGATCCTGCAGGAGCTCGATATCGCCGGGCTGGCCCGCTCCCTGGTCGAGGCGCCGCAGGATCTGGACCATCCACCAGGTGCCCTCACGGCAGGGCGTGCACTTGCCGCAGGACTCGTGCTTGTAGAACTCGGTCCACCGCAGCACGGCCCGCACCACGGAGGTGGTCTGGTCGAAGACCTGGAGGGCCTTGGTGCCGAGCATCGAGCCGGCCGCGCTGACGCCCTCGTAGTCGAGCGGGATGTCGAGGTGCTCGGCGGTGAGGATCGGCGTGGAGGACCCGCCCGGGGTCCAGAACTTGAGCTCCGCCCCCTCGCGCATACCGCCGCCGAGCTCCAGAAGCTCGCGCAGGGTGATGCCGAGCGGGGCCTCGTACTGGCCGGGGCGGCGCACATGGCCCGAGAGCGAGTAGAGGGTGAATCCCTTGCTCTTCTCGCTGCCCATCGAGCCGAACCACTCGATGCCGCCCCGCACGATGGCCGGGACCGAGGCGATCGACTCGACATTGTTGATGACGGTCGGCGAGGCGTACAGGCCCGCGACGGCCGGGAACGGGGGGCGCAGCCGGGGCTGGCCGCGGCGGCCCTCCAGGGAGTCCAGCAGCGCGGTCTCCTCACCGCAGATGTAGGCGCCGGCGCCGGCGTGCACGACGATGTCGAGATTCGTGCCCGAGCCGTGGATGTCGGTGCCGAGGTGACCGGCCTCGTAGGCCTCGCGCACGGCGGCGCGCAGGCGCCGGACCACGTGCAGCACCTCACCGCGCACGTAGATGAAGGCCTTCTCGGCACGAATCGCGCGCGAGGAGATGATGATGCCCTCGACGAGGGTGTGCGGCGAGGCCATCATCAGCGGGATGTCCTTGCACGTGCCCGGCTCGGACTCATCGGCATTGACGACGAGGTACTTGGGCTTGGGGTTGTCCTGGGGGATGAAGGACCACTTCATCCCGGTCGGGAAGCCTGCGCCGCCACGTCCGCGCAGGCCGGAGTCCTTGACCAGGGCGATGAGGTCGTCGGGGGCCATCTGCAGCGCCTGCTTCAGCGCCTCGTAGCCGCCGCGCCGCTCATAGGCCGCGAGGGTCCAAGCGCGGTCCTCATCCCAGTTGTCCGTCAAGACCGGTGTCAGCGTGTCAGTCATCGCCCTTGCCTCCCTTGGTGTCGGCGGGGGACTCCTCGGCCACCGTCTCGGCCTCGGCGCGCTGCGTATCGGCCTCGGCCTCCGCCTGCGCCTTGGACTCGCCACCCCGGCCGGTGCCGGCATCGGTCTCATAGGAGGGGGCCGTCCAGTCGCGCTCCCGGGCGATCGCGAGACCGACCAGGGAGGGTCCGGCGGCGGCGGGGCCCTCGTCGGCCCGTCCGTCCTCGAAGCCCGCGAGCACGCGCTCGGCCTCACGCCAGGAGGTGATCTGCGCGCCGCGGGTCGCCTGCACCGGCTCACCGGTACGCAGGCGGTCGACGACCTCGACGGCGGACTCCGGGGTCTGCTGGTCGAAGAACTCCCAGTTGACCATCATCACCGGCGCGAAATCGCAGGCCGCATTGCACTCGACCCGTTCGAGGGTGATCTGGCCGTCCTCGCTCGTCTCGTCGTTGCCGATGTCGAGATGTCCGCAGAGTCGTTCGAAGATCTCATCGCCGCCCATGATCGCGCAGAGCGTGTTGGTGCAGACGCCCACGTGATGCGTGCCCATCGGCTTGCGCTTGTACATGGTGTAGAAGGTCGCGACCGCCGAGACCTCGGCATCGCTGAGCCCCAGCACCTCGGCACAGGTCGCGATCCCCTCGCTGGTCACCCGCCCCTGCACCGACTGCACCAGGTGCAGCATCGGCAGCAGCGCCGACCGCGCCTCGGGGTAACGGTCGGCCAGGGACCGCAGCTCCGCCACGGTCGCGGGGCCGATGGCCGGGTCGAAGGGCGTCTCCTCGCCGGTCGGCGTGTCGGTCACCATGCCTTCGACGGGATCCGGCAGCGGCGACTGGCCCGGGTCGTTCGTGGTCATCGGTCAACGCCTCCCATCACGGGATCGATGGACGCGACGGCGACGATGACGTCCGAGAGCATCGCGCCCTCGCACATCGCGGCGACCGCCTGCAGGTTCACGAAGGAGGGATCCCGGAAGTGGGCCCGGTAAGGCCGGGTGCCGCCGTCGGACACCACATGGCAGCCGATGACGCCCTTGGGCGACTCGATCTCCGCCCACGCCTGGCCGGTGGGGACCCGGAAACCCTCGGTGACGATCTTGAAGTGGTGGATGAGCGCTTCCATCGACTCGCCCATGATGTGCTTGATGTGCTCAGGCGAGTTGCCTTGGCCATCGGCGCCGACCGACAGCTGGGCGGGCCAGGCGATCTTCTTGTCGGCGACCATGACCGGCTCGCCCTCGCTGGCCTCCAGACGGTCGATGCACTGCTCGACGATCCGCAGCGACTGATCCATCTCGTCGAGGCGGATCCGGAAGCGGCCGTAGGAGTCGGGCTCGTTGCGGGTGATGACCTCGAAGTCGTAGGTCTCGTACCCGAAATAGGGCCGCTTCTTGCGCAGGTCCCAGTCGTAGCCGGTGGCGCGCAGCGGCGGACCGGTCACGCCGAGGGCGAGACAGGCGGAGAGGTCGAGGTGGCCGACCTCCATCAACCGACCTTTGAAGATCGGATTGGCATTGCAGAGCGCCGCGTACTCGGGAAGGCGCTTCTTCAGCAGGGCGACGGTGTCGCGGAGCTGCTGGATCGAGCCATCGGGCAGATCCTGGGCGACACCCCCGGGGCGGATGTAGGCATGGTTCATCCGCAGGCCCGTGATGGCCTCGAAGACCTTGAGGATCTCCTCGCGGTCGCGGAATCCGCAGGTCATGACGGTCAGGGCGCCGAGCTCCATGCCCCCCGTGGCGATCGCGATGAGGTGCGAGGAGATGCGGTTGAGCTCCAGCAGCAGGACCCGCAGGACCTGGGCACGCTCGGGGATGTCCTCGGTGATGCCGAGGAGCTTCTCGACACCGTGGACGTAGACCGCCTCATTGGAGAAGGGGGCGACGTAGTCCATGCGCGTACAGAAGGTCACACCCTGGGTCCAGGTGCGGAACTCCATGTTCTTCTCGATGCCGGTGTGCAGATAGCCGATGCCGGCGCGGGCACCGCGCACCCGTTCGCCGTCGATCTCGAGGATCAGGCGCAGCACACCGTGGGTGGAAGGATGCTGCGGACCCATGTTGACGACGAGGGTGTCGCCTTCGATGCCCTCGACGTCGATGGAGTCCCAGTCCTGTCCGGTGACATTGAAGACCGGACCCTCGGGGGTCTCGGTGGTGCCCGCGTACGGGTCGTCGTGGATGGTCATCGGATGCACGACCTCCCTGTTCCGGTGGTGGTCTCGACTGTCCCCTCGGAGGTCGAAGGAACGAACTCGTGACGGCGTATCGACGCCACGCAGCCGCTCATGAGTAGCTCCTGCGCCCGTTCGGGGGCCGCCCCGCGAGCGGAGCGAGCAGGACGGCAGAGCGTGCCGCCCTTGAACTCGGTAGACCGCTTCATGAGTAGCTCCTGCGCTCGTCGGGGGCCGGGATCGTGCCGCCCTTGAACTCCACGGGGATGCCGCCCAGCGGGTAGTCCTTGCGCTGGGGATGGCCGGGCCAGTCATCGGGCATGAGGATGCGCGTGAGCGCCGGATGCCCGTCGAAGACGATGCCGAACATGTCCCAGGTCTCGCGCTCGTGCCAGTCGGCGGTGGGGTAGATCGGCGCGACGCTGGGGATGTGCGGATCGTCATCGGGTGCGACGACCTCGAGCCGGATGTGGCGATTGTGCGTCATCGAGGTGAGTTCGTAGACGGCGTGCAGCTCGCGCCCGGTCTCCTCCGGGTAGTGCACGCCGCTGACGCTCGCGCAGAACTCGAAGCGCAGGCCGGGGTCGTTGCGCAGATGGGTGACGGTCGTCAGCAGCAGGTGCCGGCGGATGAAGAAGGTGATCTCGCCGCGGTCGACGACGACCTTCTCGATCGCCTCGGTCAGGCCCTCGCCGCCGACGAGACGCTCGGCGACGTCGTCGTACCAGCCGCCATAGGGCGGGGCGCTGGCGCCCGGCATGACCACGGGGCGGCGCAGGCCGCCGAAGCCGCTGGTGTCGCCGGTGCCGTGGACGCCGAACGAGCCTTCGCGGACCTCGACGATCTCCAGGTCGCGCGCCTCGGAGTGTTCGAGCTCGCCCTGCGTCTCGTGCGAGGGATCCTGGGTGCGGTCGGCATCGGTGGGGGCGGGGTCCTGGGGCTTGTCGTCGCTCACCGCATGAGTCCCTTCATCGCGGAGGTGGGGGCCGCCGCGAGCTTCTCCCGCTCGGTCTCGGCGATCTCACGCTGCTTGTCCGCGCCGAGATTGCCGTGCTGGACCTTGTCGTGGATCTTGAAGATCGCGTCGATGAGCATCTCGGGGCGCGGCGGGCACCCGGGCAGATACATGTCGACCGGCACGACGTGGTCGACGCCCTGGACGATGGCGTAGTTGTTGAACATGCCTCCGGAGCTGGCGCAGACGCCCATCGCGAGCACCCACTTGGGTCCGGGCATCTGGTCGTAGATCTGCCGCAGCACGGGGGCCATCTTCTGACTCACCCGGCCGGCGACGATCATCAGATCAGCCTGGCGCGGGCTGGGTCGGAAGACCTCCATGCCGAAGCGCGAGGAGTCGTAACGCGGGGCACCGAAGGTCATCATCTCGATGGCGCAGCAGGCCAGGCCGAAGGTGGCCGGCCACATCGAGGCCTTACGGAAGTACCCGGCGAGCCCTTCGACCGTGGAGAGCAGTACGCCGCTCGGGAGCTTCTCTTCGAGTCCCATCAGGACCACTCCATTCCGCCACGACGCCATTCGTAGACGTAGGCGATGGTGATGTTGACGAGGAACAGCATGACGGCGAAGAAGGCGAACCAGCTCAACTGATCGAAGGCGACCGCGAAGGGGTAGAGGAACACGATCTCGATATCGAAGATGATGAACATCATCGCGGTGAAGAAGTACTTGATCGAGACGCGTCCACCCCCCTCGGGCAGCGGGCTCGGCGCGATGCCGGACTCGTAGCGATCCAGCTTGGCGCGGTTGTAGCGCTTGGGTCCCGTGAACGGGGCAATGACCACGCTGAACATCGCGAACGCGACAGCGATGGCACCGAGCACCAAGATCGGCACGTATTCGTTCACGACACCTCCCACTCTCGTCGGGGCGACTTTGTGAAGAGCTTCACACAAACCGTCAGACGCCACTCTACGACCCGGCGACGACGGGGGTGTAACTAAGGTCACACTTACCTGTGGCCGTCACCACCCAGCACCCTAGACGCGCGAGGGGGTCACGCTCCGGTGAGGCGATATCGCGGCGCGGATCGGATGCGCAGCGAGGTCACGCGGGCTTGACGGCGTGGTGGAGGGCGACGATTCCACCGGTGAGATTGCGCCAGGAGATATCGGTCCACCCCGCCTCGGCCATCCGCACGGCGAGCCCGCGCTGGTCGGGCCACGATCGGATCGACTCAGCGAGGTAGACATACGACTCCGGGTCCGAGGAGACCGCCTTGGCCACCTGCGGCAGCACCGCCAGCGCCCCGCGGCTGTAGAGGAGCTCGAAGGGCCGCCAGGTCGGGGCGCTGAACTCGGTGACGACGACGCGACCGCCGGGGCGCGTCACGCGCAGCATCTCGCGCAGGCCGCCGATCGGATCGGGGAAGTTGCGCAGCCCGAAGGAGATCGTCACCGCGTCGAAGGAGTCGTCGCCGAAGGGCAGCCGCATGCCGTCCCCGGCGACGAAGTCGAGCTCCGGGCGGTCCTTCTTGCCGGCGCGCAACATGCCCTCGGAGAAGTCGCAGGCCACCACATGGGCTCCGGCGCGGGCGAGCGGCACGCTCGAGACGCCGGTGCCGGCCGCCAGGTCGAGGACGCGCTCTCCCGGACGCGCGTCGACACGCCGCACCGTCAGATGCCGCCACCAGCGGTCCAGGCCTCCGGTGAGCACAGTATTGGTGAGGTCGTACTTCGCCGCGACGTCGTCGAACATGCGCGCGACATCGTGGGGATCCTTGTCCAGACCGGCTCGGCTCACCGCTTTACTGTGCCACGAGTAGGCTCGATCGACGTGAGCAACCCCGTCACCGACCCGCGGTGGGAGATCGAGCCACTCATCGTGCGCACCCGCCGCATCGACGACCCCGGGGAGCTCATCTCCCTCCTCCCCGACACCGGCCAGCTGGCCTGGGTTCACGGTGGCGACGGCCTCGTCGGCTGGGGCTGCGCGGCCTCGCTCCGCTGGGACGGTCCGGACCGCTTCGTGGCCGCCGACGAGTGGTGGCAGGCCGTGAGCCGCCGCGCGGTCGTGCGCGACGATGTCGACCTCGTCGGCACCGGCCTGGTGACCTTCGGGTCCTTCACCTTCGCGGCCACCTCCGGCAGCGTGCTCGTGGTGCCCGAGGTGATCGTCGGGCGGCGCGACGGCGTCAGCTGGGTGACCACCATCAGCACCACCCTGACCGCCCCTCCCCCGCTCGACACCGCCGACGCCCCGCCGACGCTTCCCACCGTGACCATCGAGGATGACGACATCCGGCGGTCGGAGTGGAAGGACATCGTCGCCACGGCCATCGACCGGATCGCCGCCGACCGGCTCGACAAGGTCGTGCTCGCGCGTTCGGTCGATGCGACCGCCGAGGCGCCCATCGACGTGCGTCATCCGCTGCACCGGCTGGCGCGGGAGTATCCGAGCTGCTGGACCTTCCACATCGACGGCTTCTTCGGGTCGACGCCGGAGATGCTGGTGCGCCTGGAGGGCGGGCTCGTGACCTCGCGTGTCCTGGCCGGCACGATCCGCCGCAGCGGCGACGACCAGCGCGATCTGGCCCTGGCGGCCTCGCTCGCCCGGTCGAGCAAGGACCTGGAGGAGCACGAGTACGCGGTCGCATCGGTGGCCGAGTCGCTCGCCCCGTCGTGCACCGGCATGAACGTCCCGGAGGCGCCCTTCGTGCTCCATCTCCCGAATGTCATGCACCTGGCCACCGATGTCACGGGCGTGCTGCGCGAGGACGCGAGCGCGCTGTCCCTCGCCGCCGCACTGCATCCCTCGGCGGCCGTCGGCGGCACGCCGACCGCGGAGGCGGTCGCGCTGATCGAGGAGATCGAGGGCATGGACCGGGGCCGTTACGCCGGGCCGGTCGGCTGGATCGGCGCCAATGGCGATGGTGAATGGGGGATCGGCCTGCGATCGGCGCAGATGCTCGATGACGGCGCCCGCGTGCGGCTGTTCGCGGGGTGCGGGATCGTCGCCGACTCCGTCCCCGCCGATGAGCTCGCCGAGTCCGATGCCAAACTGCTCCCCGTCCGCACCAGCCTGGAGCCCTGAGCGGCGAGCCGTGTCCCGACCTGGGCGGCTGCCCGGGGAATCCCCCGCTCATGTGCTGTCTCGGTGGTCGAATAGGGACCGAGGAACGAGGGTGCGTAGCGAGACCACGCTCGCGGAAGGTGGTGTCGCTACCCCAACCACCGATCCCGCGGGGTGTGGACGAAGCCAGAACATGTCGGCGACCGCCCCTAGGGAAACGCGACCACCGATGGCGACCCTAGGCTGCACCTCGTGACCACGAGGATCGATTCCGCCGAGCGCCGGCGACGACTCGGCGTGCGCCATGCGCTGGCCGCGCCCGTCGCCCGCCCGGAGGAGGTCGCCGAGCGGGTGGTCGCCCTGCACAGCACCGACCCCGCGGCGATGGCCCTGGGGGTCTGCGCTCGCCTCGCCATCCCGTCCATCGCCGAGCTGGAGCGTGCCCTCTACGAGGACCGCACCCTCGTCCGCGTCCTCGCCATGCGCCGCACCGTCTTCGCCGTGCCCGCCGACCTCGCCGCATCCTGCCTGTCCGCCACCGCCCGCAGCGTCGCCGTACCCGAACGCCGCAAGCTGCTGACGATGCTCGCCGACTCCGGCATCGCCGAGCCGGAGGACTTCCTCGCCCGAGCCCACGCCGCGGCGCGCGCCGCGATGCCCGGCCTCGGTCAGTTCCGCAGCGCCGATCTCGGCGCCGCGGATCCGCTCCTCGCCACTCGCATCGACATCGGGGCCGGTACGCGGTACGCCACCCGCCAGTCGATCGCCAGCCGCCTGCTCACCCTCATGTCGGCCGAAGGGCACGTGGTCCGCGCCAAACCGGCCGGCAGCTGGGCGTCCACGCAGTTCACCTGGTGCGCCGCGGAGACCTGGATACCGGGACTCGCCGAACGGCCCGACCCCGCGGAGGCCGCCCGCGAGATCGCCCGTCGGTGGCTCGCCGCCTACGGACCGGCTCCGCTCGAGGACCTCTGCTGGTGGACCGGGTGGACCAAGGGCACCGCCAGGGCCGCGCTCGACGGCCTCGACCTGGCCGATGTCGAGACCGACACCGGCCCCGCCCTCGCGCTCGCCGATGACCTCGAGCCCACTCCCGACCCCGGCCCCTGGGTCGCCCTGCTGCCGGCCCTCGACTCCACCACCATGGGCTGGAAGCGGCGCGCCTGGTATCTCGGCGATCATGCCGGCCGCGTCTTCGACGATGTCGGCAATGCGGGCCCCACCGTCTGGGCCGACGGGCGGATCGTCGGCGGCTGGACGATCCGCGACGACGGCACGGTCGCCTATCGGATCCTGGACGACATCGGCGCCGAGCAGCGCGCGGCCGTCGGGCACCGCGCCGCCGAGCTCGAGGACCTCCTCGGCGGGACCGTCGTCAAGGCACGCGCACGCCGCTGGACGAGCCTGGAGAAGGAGCTCCGCGACCGATCCGAGTGAGGTCACCCTTTCTTTGAAGGGTTCAAAAAGACGGGTACGCTCGAACCATGCCCGCCACCGCCTCCGTCGCATCGCCGTCCGGCGAGACGCCGATGCCGCGCGAGCAGCTGCAGGCCGCCGGGCTCCGCGTCACCACCGGACGACTCACCGTCCTCGGCGTCGTCGCCCGGCAACCGCACACCCATGCCGACGCGGTCTTCCGCGCCGTGCGCGAGACGCTGCCCGGCACCTCGGTCCAGGCCGTCTACAACGTGCTCGGCGATCTCACCCGGGCCGGCCTGCTGCGCCGCATCGAACCCGCCGGCTCCCCCGCCCTCTACGAGCGGCGCGTCGGTGACAACCACCATCACCTCGTGTGCCGCTCCTGCGGCGCCATCGAGGATGTCGACTGCGCCGTGGGCGAGGCACCCTGCCTCACCCCCTCGCGGTCCCACGGATTCGCCATCGACGAGGCCGAGGTCACGTTCTGGGGCCTGTGCCCCGCGTGCTCGGCCTCGACCGCATCCACCCACTGAAGGAGAGAGTCACCATGGCACAGATTCCTCAGCCGACCGACGGAACGTCGTTCGCCGCCAAGCCGACCCCGGAGGCCGACCTCGGGTCGACCACCCAGACCGGCGCACCGGCCGAATCGGACCGCAACAGCCTCACCGTGGGCGCCGACGGCCCGATCCTGCTGCACGACACGCACTTCATCGAGCAGATGGCGCACTTCAACCGCGAGCGCGTGCCCGAGCGCAATGTCCACGCCAAGGGCTCCGGCGCCTTCGGCGTCTTCGAGACCACCGAGGACGTCAGCGCCTACACCAAGGCCGCGCTCTTCCAGAAGGGCGTGCAGACCGAGATGCTGGCGCGGTTCTCGACCGTCGCCGGTGAGCAGGGCTCGCCCGACACCTGGCGCGACCCCCGCGGCTTCGCGCTGAAGTTCTACACCACCGAGGGCAACTACGACCTCGTCGGCAACAACACGCCGGTCTTCTTCGTCCGCGACACGATGAAGTTCCCGCACTTCATCCGCTCGCAGAAGCGCCGGGGCGGCAATGGGCTGCGTGACAACAACATGCAGTGGGACTTCTGGACCCTCAACCCCGAGTCCGCGCATCAGGTCACCTATCTGATGGGCGACCGCGGCATCCCCAAGACCTACCGCCACATGAACGGCTACGGTTCGCACACCTACCTCTGGATCAACGAGGCCGGCGAGAAGCACTGGGTCAAGTACCACTTCCACAGCGAACAGGGCGTCGAGGGACTCACCGGCGACGAGGCCGACCGCATCGCCGGACACGATGCCGACTTCCATCGCCGGGACCTCTACGAGTCGATCGAGAACGGCGACGTCCCGTCGTGGACCCTCTCGGTGCAGCTGATGCCCTATGAGGACGCCAAGACCTACCGCATCAACCCCTTCGACCTCACCAAGATCTGGCCGCACAGCGATTACCCGCTCGTGAAGGTCGGCACCATGACCCTGAACCGCAACCCGGAGAACTTCTTCGCCGAGATCGAGCAGGCCGCCTTCGAGCCCTCGGCCACCGTCCCGGGCATCGGCTTCAGCCCCGACAAGATGCTGCTCGGCCGTACCTTCGCGTACTCCGACACGCATCGCTACCGCATCGGCACCAACTACCACCAGCTGCCGGTCAACCAGCCCAAGAACGTGCAGCACCACAACACCTACACCTTCGACGGCGCGATGGCCTACCAGCACTCCGGCGATGCCCCGGTGTACGCGCCGAACTCCTTCGGCCGCGGCTACGCCGACGAGACCGGCACCGTCACCGACGGTTGGGAGACCGATGGCGAGATGGTGCGCCAGGCGTACACGCTGCGTGCCGAGGACGACGACTGGTCGCAGCCCGGTCATCTCGTGCGCGAGGTCTGGAACGACGAGCAGCGCGAGGCCTTCGTGGAGACCGTCGCCGGCCACCTGCTCGGCGGCGTGGAGGGCGATGTGCTCGAGCGCGCCTTCCTCTACTGGAAGAAGGTCGACGAGCAGACCGGCAAGAAGATCGAGGAGCTCGTCCGCGCCGGACAGGGAGCCCCCAATCCCGGCAGCGAGGACGACGCCGCGAAGTCGAAGGCCTCCGATCCGATCGTCGAGCCGAACACCAACGCCGGCTGACACCGGCACCCCGCGAAGGCCGTCCACCCTCCGGTGGGCGGCCTTCGTCCGTCGTCGTTGTCGGTACCCGCGCCTACAGTCGGCCCATGACCGATTTCGTCTACCTGACCGCCACCACGCTCGACGGCTATCTCGCTGACACCGAGCATTCGCTCAGCTGGCTGTTCGCGGTCGAGGGCAGCGATACGGCCGATCCCGAGCATGCCGATGCGTTCAGCTCCTTCACCGACTCGGTCGGCGCGGTGGTCATGGGATCGTCCACCTACCGGTGGCTGCTCGACGAGACCGGCGTGCTCGACCGTCCCGAGACCTGGCCGGACCACGTCGCCGGCAAGCCCGCCTTCCTCTTCACCAGCCGCGATCTGCCTCTCCCCACCGGGGCCGACATCACGATCCTGTCGGGGGATCCCGCCGATCACCTGGAGCAGATCACCGAGCGCGCCGACGGTCGCGATGTCTGGCTGATGGGCGGCGGCGACCTCGTCGGCCAGTTCGCCGATGCCGGTGCGCTGGACCGTATCGAGGCGACACTCGCCCCCGCGACCCTCGGCGCCGGGGCACCGCTGCTCCCCCGCCGACTCGGCCCGGACCGGCTCCGGCTCACGGGAGCCGAGCGACGCGGCCAGTTCGCCCATCTGACCTATGCCGTCATGCGGCCCGCGACGTGAGCCCGATCATGCGCTAGTTTCGTGACGTACCCAACAGACGAGGAGCACACGTCGTGAGCCAGTCCCCTGTCAAGGTCGCCGTCACCGGTGCCGCCGGCCAGATCGGTTACAGCCTTCTCTTCCGTATCGCCAGCGGGGCCGTCTTCGGACCCGACACCCCCGTGCAACTGCGGCTGCTGGAGATCACTCCGGCCCTCGGTGCCCTGGAGGGCGTTGTCATGGAGCTCGACGACTGTGCCTTCCCGACCCTCCACTCGGTGGAGATCGGTGACGACCCCCGGCACATCTTCGACGGCGCCAACCTGGCGCTGCTGGTAGGAGCACGGCCACGCACCAAGGGCATGGAGCGCGGCGATCTGCTGGAGGCCAATGGCGCCATCTTCACCGCCCAGGGCAAGGCCCTCAACGAGGTCGCCGCCGATGACATCAAGATCGGCGTGACCGGCAACCCCGCCAACACCAATGCCCTCATCGCGATGAGCAACGCCCCGGACATCCCGTCCTCACGGTTCAGCGCTCTCACCCGCCTGGACCACAACCGCGCGCTCAGCCAGCTGGCGGCCAAGACCGGGGCGAGCGTCGCCGAGATCCGCAAGATGACGATCTGGGGCAACCACTCGGCCACCCAGTACCCCGACATCTTCCATGCCGAGATCGGCGGCCGGAACGCCGCCGAGGTCGTCGACGACCAGGCCTGGATCGAGAACGACTTCATCCCCACCGTGGCCAAGCGCGGTGCCGCCATCATCGAGGCCCGCGGAGCATCGTCGGCGGCCTCGGCCGCCTCGGCGACCATCGACGCCGCGCGGGACTGGGTGCACGGCAGCCCAGGTGACGACTGGGTGTCGATGGCGGTCGCCTCCGACGGCTCCTACGGAGTGCCCGAGGGCATCGTCTACTCCTTCCCGGTCACCTGCTCGGGCGGCGACTGGTCCATCGTGCAGGGACTGGAGATCAACGAGTTCAGCCGCTCGCGGATGGAGGCGACGGCCGCCGAGCTCATCGAGGAGCGAGACGCGGTCGAGTCCCTCGGTCTCATCTGATCCTCGGTCCCCTCCGACCATCGGCCGGTGGCCGGTCCGCTCGATCCCCTCGAGCGGACCCGCCGCCGGCCGGTGTCATGTCCGGCGAACGGATCAGAGCGGCGGCTGCGAGGGGATGTTGACCGCCAGGAACACCAGCGCACCACCGAGCAGGAGCATCCAGGCCATGTCGAAGGCCTTGCCCCGTACGCGGAGCATGCCGTACTGGTCGGGGGTCACGACCGCCCGCAACGCCGCCGCGATCAGGAAGGACACCCCGATCGTGACCACGCCGACCCGCCACGCACCGGCCACGACCAGGATCAGCCCCGCGGCGACGGCGACCAGCTGGATCAGATAGATCCGCGATCCCCGACTGCGCGGTGGTCTCACCGGGCCGCCTGCGCCTCGGAGTAGTCGACCACATTGCTCAGCAGCATCGCCCGGGTCATCGGTCCGACACCGCCCGGATTGGGGGTCACCCAGCCCGCCACGTCCCACACATCGGGGGCCAGGTCGCCGACGATCTTGTTGTTCTCGTCGCGGCTGACGCCCACATCGAAGAGCGCGGCCCCGGGCTTGACCATGTCGCCGGTGACGATGCCGGGCACGCCGGCGGCGGCGATGACGATGTCCGCGCGCCGCACCTCGGCCGCGAGATCGCGCGTGCCGGTGTGGCAGAGCGTCACGGTCGCGTTCTCGCTGCGCCGGGTCAGCAGCAGTCCCATCGGGCGGCCCACCGTGACACCGCGACCGATGACCACGGCGTGCTGTCCGGCGATGTCGATCTCGTGGCGTCGCAGCAGCTCGATGATGCCGCGCGGGGTGCAGGGAAGCGGTGCCTCCTTGCCCAGCACGAGCCAGCCGAGATTCGTCGGGTGCAGACCGTCGGCGTCCTTGGCCGGGTCGATGCGGCCGATCACGGCATTCTCGTCGATGCCCCGGGGCAACGGCAGCTGGACGATGTAGAGGGTGCAGGCCGGGTCGGCATTGAGCTGATCGACCGCCGCCTCGACCTCGGCCTGGGTCGCACTCGCCGGCAGGTCGATACGGATCGACTCGATCCCGATCTCGGCGCAGTCGCGATGCTTCGCCGCGACGTACCAGGTGCTTCCCGGGTCATCGCCCACCAGGATGGTGCCGAGTCCGGGGACGATGCCCTGCTCGCGGAGGGCGGCCACCCGCTCGGCCAGTTCGGACTTGATCGTGGCGGCCACGGCCTTGCCATCGAGAATCTGCGCAGTCACTCCGACAGTTTCGCACGTCCCTCGTCGGCGACGGGGCCGTAGGATCGGTGACGACCCCATCACGCAGACTTCCACCTCTCGAGAGGAACCACCGCTGTGGCCCGAGCTCGCCTCTCCCAAGAACGCAGCCGTCAACGTCGAGAACAACTCCTCGACGCGGCCGTCCGCGTCTACGCCTTCGGCGGTATCCGCGCCGTCACCCATCGCGCCGTCGCCAGCGAGGCCGAGTTGCCGACGGCGGCGACCACCTACTACTTCGCCTCGATCACCGAGCTGGTGCGCGAGGCCTTCCGGCGGCACATCTCCGGCTGGGCCCGTTCACTGGAGAATGTCGACCTGCGCGATCTCGATCTGACCTTCCTCGCCGATATCGACGCGACGACCGCCGCGGTCTCCCCCGCCGTCGCCGAGCAGGAGCGCACCCTATGGGGGCTGGACCTCGCCCTGTTCCTGCAGGCATCCCGCGATCCCGAGCTTCGTACGGAGATCTCCGCCGTCGTCCAGGTGGTGCACCGCCGACTGGCCGGGTTGATGACCGCCCACGGGCTCGACGAGCCGGACGAGCTCGCGGCCGCGCTCATCTCCCAGATGGTGGGCACCGCGATGCGGCTGCAGAGCCACGATGACGCAGCCGCCGAGGCGCGCAGCCTGGCGACGGCCCTGCGCTACCTGCTGGCGGCCCATGTCGTCGGCTCGCAGACCGTCGACGACGCCTGCCGCCGGGTCAGTGGAAGAAGTGACGCGTCCCAGTGACGTACATCGTCACCCCGGCTGCCTGAGCCGCCTCGATCGTCTCCTCGTCGCGCACCGAACCGCCCGGCTGGACGATCGCCCGCACCCCGGCGTCGAGGAGGATCTGGGGGCCGTCGGCGAAGGGGAAGAAGGCATCGGACGCGGCCACCGCGCCCCGAGCGCGGTCCTCGCCGGCCCGCTCGACCGCGAGCCGGCAGGAGTCGACCCGGTTCACCTGTCCCATCCCGACGCCGACCGAGCCCCCGTCCTTGGCGAGCAGGATCGCGTTCGACTTGACGGCACGCACCGATCGCCAGGCGAAGGCCAGATCGGCCAGCGTCGCCTCGTCGGCGGGCTCGCCGGACACGAGGGTCCAGCCGGAGGGGTCGTCGCCGGGCGCATCGACCAGATCGCGCTGCTGGACGAGCGTGCCGCCGCCGATCAGCTTCTCGTCGAAGGCTCCGGTGCCGGGCTGCACCGGGGAGCGCAGGATGCGGATATTCTTCTTGCGCTGCAGGATCTCGACGGCTCCGTCCTCGTAGTCGGGGGCGACGATCACCTCGGTGAAAACCTCGGCGACCTGCTCGGCCATCGCCACGGAGACCGGCCGATTCGCGGCGATGACGCCCCCGAAGGCCGAGACGGGGTCACAGGCGTGGGCCCGCGCATGGGCCTGGGCGATGTCCTCGCCCACCGCGATACCGCAGGGATTGGCGTGCTTGATGATCGCCACCGCCGCCTCGGGGTGGTCGAAGGCCGCGTTCCAGGCGGCGTCGGTGTCGACGTAGTTGTTGAAGCTCATCTCCTTGCCGTGCAGCTGCTCGGCGCTCGCCAGCCCTGATCCGCTGCCGTCGACATAGAGCGCCGCCCGCTGGTGCGGGTTCTCGCCGTATCGCAGGGTCGCGGCGAGCTCACGGGTCTGCGCGGTGAAGGAGGGCCACGCCGCGTCCGCGTCACGGTCGTAGTCCGCGGCGAACCAGGAGGCGACCGCGGCGTCATAGGAGGCGGTGTGCGCGAAAGCCTGGGCCGCCAGCCGGCGACGCTGCTCGAAGGTGAAGCCCCCGGCGGCGAGGGCCTCGCGGACCTCGTCATAGGCGCCCGGGGACACGACCACGGCGACGCTCGGATGGTTCTTGGCCGCGGCGCGGACCATCGACGGGCCGCCGATGTCGATCTGCTCGACGATCTCGTCCGAGCTCGCTCCCGAGGCCACCGTCTCCCGGAACGGGTAGAGGTTGACGATCACCAGATCGAAGGGCTCGATGTCGAGCTCCTCGAGCTGGGCGCGATGCTGGTCGAGGCGGCGGTCCGCGAGGATGCCGGCGTGCACCCGCGGGTGCAGGGTCTTGACCCGGCCGTCGAGGCACTCGGGGAAGCCGGTGAGCTCCTCGACCGGCGTCACCGCGACACCCGCGGCCTCGATGGTCTTCGCCGTGGAGCCGGTCGAGACGAGCTGCACGCCGGCGGCGGCGAGGTCCCGGGCGAGATCGGTCAGCCCGGTCTTGTCGTAGACCGAGACGAGGGCTCGGCGAAGGGGTGAACGAGACGCGTCGGTCATGAGGGGATTACTCCTGATTCTGAGCGGACGAAGAGGGCGGTGAGACGATCCGGCGTCCGTCGACGCGGTAGCCGTCGCGCGCGAGACGGCCGACCCATTCGACGAGCATCCGCCGTTCGCTGGTCTTGATGCGCTCGTGGAGCGCGTGTTCGTCGTCCTCGTCGAGGACGGGCACCGGCACCTGGGCGACGATCGGTCCGGTGTCGACCCCCTCGTCGACGACGAAGAGGGTGGCCCCGGTGATCTTGACCCCGTAGGCGAGCGCGTCGCGGGGGCCGTGCATGCCGGGGAAGGCCGGCGAGAGGGCGGGATGGGTGTTGAGGGTGCGGCCGCCGTACAACCCGAGGAAGGCCGGGCCGGTGAGCTTCATGAAGCCCGCCAGGACCACCAGATCGGGATCGAAGGCCGCGACGGCATCGGCGAGCGCGATATCCCAGGAGGGCCGGTCGGGATGGTCGGCGAGTCTGACGACGAAGGTCGGGACCGAGGCCCGCTCAGCCCGCCGCAACCCTTCGATGTCGTGGCGGTCGGCGCCCACCGCGACGATCTCGGCCCCGAAGGCGGGATCCTCGGCGGCGTCGAGCAGAGCCTGGAGATTGGTGCCGCTGCCCGAGACGAGCACGACGATACGCGCGGGACGGTCACTCCTGATCGGCACGGAGACCACGATAGTGGCCCAGCGCGCTGCCGATCGCCCCGGCCAGCGCCCATGAGACGACGGCGATCCCCGCCGTGCTCAGGATCGGCGGACCGACATCGGCCAGCAGGCCGGGTCCGAGGGCGCCGCGGCCGGTCGCCGCCACCAGCGCGACGAGCAGGCCGGCGACCGCTCCCGCCC
>JAEZEJ010000148.1 GCA_023417775.1 Actinomycetes bacterium
GGGGGCGGGGGGGGCGGGGGCGCCCGCCCCCCCCCCCCCCCCCCCCCCCCCGCGGTAGGTGAGGATCAACCGTTGTTGGCGACCCAGAGGTCCTGCCAGTCCTGGATGCGCGTGGCATCGTCCTCTGCCGTCGCCGGATCGAACATGAACAGCTCGTCCTGGATCTCGTGGATGTCACCGGGCACATCGCTGTACTCGATGTCCTCATTGGTGGAGAGGACGCCGTCGACCATGCGCGGCGCGAAGCCCTCCTGGGTCATCTGATAGTGCACGAAGAGCTTCGCCGCGTTCGGCTTCGTGGTCTTGGCGGCGATGATGATGCTGCCGGGGATCGAGTAGCCGACCCAGGGGCCCATGTCGTCGCAGCGAGCGAGATCGGCGTACTGCTCACGGTAGGCCTCGCGGAATCCCTGGATGGGCACGAGACCGATGAAGGTGTCGGCCGTCTGCCCGGGGGTGCCGATGACGGCGACGGAGCTGCCGGTGTCCCGCTCGAGCTTCGGGCGGTTGGCGGCGAAGCGCTCGAGGAAGAGCGAGGCCGCGCTGTCGGCGTCATCGGGGAGGGGCTCGCCATAGTGGTCCTCGTAGGCATCGGCGAGCTCATCGTCGGCGTGGGACTCGATCTGGTTGAACAGATTGAAGGTGGCGGGCTGCAGCAGGGGGTCGAGCAGCGTCACGCGGCCGGCCCGGTCCTCGTCGGTGGCTCCCCACCAGTTGTCGATCGGGCAGGTGTCGTATTCGGCGCTGTTGTAGGCCCAGACATAGGGAGTGGAGCGGTGGATCGCCGGGCTGTGGAACTCCTCGGGGACGCTGTCCTTGATATCCGGCGGCATCCAGCTCACGGCGATGCCCTCGGGGATGAGGCGGTTGAGGAGCAGACCGATATCGCTGGTGGCCAGGACATCGGTCTGGACATTGTCGGCGCCGGCCTCGCGGACGATGATCTCGTTCATCTCCTGGCCCTCGAGCTTCACGGGCGTGGCCTTGATGCCGTACTTCTCGGTGAATCCGGCGGCGACCTCCTGGATCTTGCCGCTGGTGTCGGCGACGGTGATCGGTCCCTCCTCCTGGGCGGCCTCGATCAGCGCGTCCAGCGAGTAGTCGTCATCGGAGATGCCGATCTCGACGGAGGACGGCTCGCTGTCGGGGCCCTCGGGGGAGGACGAGGGCGAGCAGGCGGCGGTGAAGGTGAGCGATGCCACGGCGGCGACGCCGATCCAGGAGCGGCGGAGAACGCGTCGGGGGTGATGCATGGGTACTCCTCAGTGGGTCAAGGGGACGTGTGAGTGGAAAGAGTCGTGGGGTGAGGGCCGCCGTCGTGGCCGGCGGCGCGTGAGGTCGACCATCAACCACCCAGCCCGTCGGCCAGATTGCTGCGACCGAGCCGCTGCACGGCCAGGGTCGCGACGAAGGCGATCACGCAGGCCATCAGCGTCACCGCATTGGCGGCCTGCGCGTAGCCGTAGTCGACGAGGCGCACCGCATAGGTGGTGAGCAGGTCGGTGCCCGGGACCGCGAGGATCACGACCAGGCTGACCGCCTTGAGCAGGCCGATGAAGGGCAGCAGGATGGCGGCGATGAGCGGGCCCTTCTGGATGGGCAGCACGATCTTGGTCATCCGCTTCCACCAGCCCGCACCGGCGATCTGCGCCGCCTCCTCGGGCTCCCTGCCGAGCTGCATCATCGAGGCGGTGCCGGCGCGGGAGGCGAAGGGCATGCCCTCGACGGCCATGCACAGCACGAGGATGATCGCGGTGCCGTAGAGCGCGGGGATCGGGCCCCGTGAGACGGCGAAGAGCGACAGATAGGCGACGGCGAAGGCCACGGCGGGTACCAGATAGGGCAGGAAGGTGATGAATCGCAGCGTCCCGCCGAGCAGGGGGATGGTCGTCCGGGTGATGACATAGCCGACCAGCAGGCCGAAGATCCCGGCACAGGTCGCCGCGACGCCTGCCATCCAGATCGAGTTCCACGCCGATGACCAGAACTCTCCGGTGAGCAGGATGCCATTGCGCATGGCGGTGGTGGCCAGGTCGCGGCCGATCCAGTAGTCGAGGGTGAAGTTGCTGGCCGAGAAGCGTCCCGGGATGTGCATGATCGTCGTCAGGAACAGCGCCAGCAGGGGGATGATCGCGCTGACGATGAAGACACCGGTGGCGAAGCCGGTCGCCGGGAGCCTCCAGCGGCCGAGCGAGGTGCGCCGGTCCATGCTCCCCTTGCCGCCGATGGTCACGAAGCGGCGAGCCTCCTTGGCGAGGACGATCTCGACGAAGACCGAGATCAGGCAGATCAGGATGATCGCCATGGCCAGCACCGCCGCGACCCCGGACTGGCCGGAGCCGACGCTGCGGAACAGCGAGGTCGCGAGCACATCGAAGCCGACCGGCTGGCCGAGGATGTAGGCGACGCCGAAGTCGCCGATGCACCGGGCGAAGACCAGCGTCGCGGCCGACATCAGCGAGGGTCGCATGAGCGGCAGCAGGATGCGTCGGGTGAACACGCCGGAGGTCGCGCCCATGATGCGCGCGGACTCCTCCAGCTGTGAGTCGAAGCGGCGCAGCGCGTTGCCGAACAGCAGGATGACGAAGGGGATGTAGTGCAGTGAGAGCACGATGGTGATGGGGAGCTGGCCGTAGGCGAGCCAGTCGGGTGGCGTGAAGCCCATCGACTCCAGCCAGCCCGGCTCGCCGCCGGCGGCGCGATTCTTGAAGATCGCGGTCCAGGCGAGCGCGAAGGCCATCGACGGCACCATGTAGGGCACGATCAGCGCGGTGGCGAACCAGCGCCGCCCCCACATATTGGTCCGGGTCAGCAGCCAGGCGAGCAGTGCGCCGATGACGAGGGCGATCGCGAGCGAGCTGAAGGCGATCGTGACGGTATGGGTCAGCGGCTTCCAGAAGACCTGCTGGGAGACCTGTGAGGAGACGACGCGCTCGATGTTGTAGGTGGTCAGCTCGCCGAACTGCTGTCCCGTGCGGGCGGTGTCCTCATATTGGACGCGGACGCCGTCGTTCAGCATCGTCACGACCGGGACGACGATCAGATAGGAGAACAGCAGCAGGAACAGGACGCCGATGACGGTCGTCGGGTTCTTCAGGGCGAGCCGTCCGCGGGAGAGCGCCGCCTGGGTGCGGGTGGTCGACCGTCGCGCGCGCGAGGCGGTGGAGGCGGTGCTCATACCGCCACCGCCTCGTCGTCGGGGAGGACGTACGCGCGGCCGGCGTCGAGGGTCAGTGCGACGGGGGTCCCCTGGTCGAGCAGCTGATCGGGCACGGGCACCGAGACGAGCACCTTGCCGTCGGCGGTCTCGATCTCGTACTCGACCGAGGAGCCGTAGTACATGGCGCTCACCACCGACCCCGTGGCGTCGTGATCGACCGGGGCCACGCTGACATTCTCGGGACGCACCAGGAGCAGGCCCCGCAGGTCCACATCGGGATGCGCAGCGACCTGCGAGGTGGTGCCGAAGGCCGTGACGGTGACCTCGCCCGATGACCCGCGGCCGCGGACGTCGACCGGGATGAAGCTGGCCCGGCCGATGAAGTCGGCGACGAAGCGCGTGGCCGGGTACCGGTAGATGGTGCTGGGCGAGCCGGACTGCTCGATCTTGCCGTGGTTCATGACGATGACGCGGTCCGACATGCTCATCGCCTCGTCCTGGTCGTGGGTGACGTAGACGCTGGTGATGCCGAGGCGCTCCTGGAGCTGACGGATCTCGGTGCGCATCTGGTCGCGCAGCTTCGCATCGAGATTGGACAGCGGCTCGTCGAAGAGCATCACCGAGGGGCGCAGCACCATGGCCCGGGCGAGGGCGACACGCTGCTGCTGGCCGCCGGAGAGCTGATGCGGGTAGCGCTCCTCCATGCCGGTGAGGTTCATGCTGGCCAGAGCGATGGTGACGGCATCGGTGATCGCGGCCGGCTTCCACTTCTGCATGGTCAGACCGAAGGCGACATTGTCGTAGACGTTCATATGCGGGAAGAGGGCGTAGTTCTGGAACACCATCGACATCGGCCGTTTGTTGGGGGACTGCTCGGTGATGTCCGTCCCGTCGAGGAGGACCCGACCAGCGGTGGGGTTCTCGAAGCCCGCGATGATCCTCAAGGTCGTCGTCTTGCCGCAGCCGGAGGGGCCGAGCAGGGTGACGAACTCGCCCGCCTCGATCTCCAGGCACATGTCGGAGAGCGATTCGACGGCCGCGCCCGGATAGCGCATGCCGATGTGCTCGAGCGCGAGGGTTCCGGCGCGGGCGGGCGACAGCGTATCGGACAGATCCGATGGCGCTGCCTGGGACTGATGTGACATCGTGTGCGGTCCTCAACGGTAGAGAATGTGGCGACCATCACACTAGAGAGCGCTGCGCCTCGCGGGATCGTCCGCGAGTAAGTGTTGGTAATAGCGGTGTTACCTCGGCTCCCGGGGCGTCCCGCACCCGCGGATAGCTCAGCCAAACCTCACTTTGATGAGGATTGCCTTGCTGGAATTGCAGTCTTTACCGTGCTTTGATTGAATCATTCAAGAAAGTCTGAGAGGAATGACCATGAGCCCCGTTGACACGACCGCCACGCACACCGCCCACCCGCCGTTCACCGCCTCGGCGAAGATGGCCGAGCAGCTGCAGCAGCTGCACGTCGATCTGATCGATCTGCACATCGTGGGCAAGCAGGCGCACTGGAATGTCGTGGGCAAGAACTTCCGCGACCTCCACCTGCAGCTCGACGAGGTCGTCGACGCCGCCCGCGAGTTCTCCGACACCGTCGCCGAGCGCATGCGGGCCGTCTACGTCACGCCGGACGGCCGGATCAAGACCGTTGCCGCGCAGTCGAGCCTCGCGGAGTTCCCCGCCGATGAGGTCGACACCACCGAGACCGTCGATCTCATCACCGGCGCGCTCTACGCCGTCGCCGCGACCGCGCGTCGCATCCACGACGATGTCGACGCCGAGGATCCGACCACGGCCGACATCATCCACAGCATCCTCGAGCGCATCGAGCAGCTCGCCTGGATGATCGATGCCGAGAACCGCGTCGCCAACCAGTCCCTCCCCCGCCAGCGCAACGCCTGACCCACCCGCTGAGTGTGGGGGCACCTCCCTGGACGGAGCGAAGCGAAGTCCTTGGG
>JAEZEJ010000149.1 GCA_023417775.1 Actinomycetes bacterium
AGCTCGACCAGCGGCTTCGCTAAATGTCTCTGAACGTCTCGATCGAGGCGCCGAGCTGGTTGAGGCGCTCGGCCAGGTCCTCGTAGCCGCGGTGGATGACGTACGTCGACCGCAGCACCGAGGTGCCCTTGGAGGCGAGCATCGCCAGCAGGATCACCACGGCCGGGCGCAGGGCCGGCGGGCAGACCAGCTCGGTGCCGGTGAAGGAGGTGGGGCCCTCGATCATCACTCGGTGCGGGTCGAGGAGCTTGACGTTGCCGCCGAGCTTGTTGAGGTCGGTGAGGTAGATCGCGCGGTTCTCGTAGACCCAGTCGTGCAGCAGGGTCTGGCCCTCGGCGACGGCCGCGATCACGGCGAAGAACGGCAGGTTGTCGATGTTGAGGCCCGGGAACGGCATCGGGTGGATCTTGTCCAGCGGCGCGTGCAGCGTGGAGGGCTTGGTGGTGATGTCGATGAGCCGGGTGTGGCCGTTGCGCGCGACGTACTCGGGGCTGCTCTCGTAGCGGAAGCCCATCTCCTCCAGCAACGCCAGCTCGATCTCGAGGAACTCGATCGGCACCCGCTGGATGGTGATCTCGGACTGGGTCACGATCGCCGCGGCGAGCAGCGACATCGCCTCGATCGGGTCCTCGGAGGGCGCGTAGTCGACGTCGACGTCGATGACCTCGCAGCCGGTGACGGTCAGCGTCGTGGTGCCGATGCCCTCGACCTGGACGCCGAGGCGCTGCAGGTAGAAGCAGAGGTCCTGGACCATGTAGTTGGAGGAGGCGTTGCGGATCACCGTGGTGCCGGGGTGCAGCGCGGCGGCCATCAGGGCGTTCTCGGTGACGGTGTCGCCGCGCTCGGTGAGCACGATCGGGCGGGTCGGCTCGATCGTGCGGTTGACCGCGGCGTGGTAGAGCCCGTCGGTGGCCTTGACCTCCAGGCCGAAGGGGCGCAGCGCGGCCATGTGCGGCTCGACCGTGCGGGTGCCGAGGTTGCAGCCGCCGGCGTACGGCAGCTCGAAGACGTCGGCGCGGTGCAGCAGCGGGCCGAGGAACATGATCACCGAGCGGGTACGACGGGCCGCGGCCTCGTCGATCTGGCTCAGGTCGAGATCGCGCGGCGGCACGATCTCGAGGTCGTTGTCGTCGTTGAGCCAGCGGGTGGTCACGCCGAGGCTGCTGAGCACCTCGAGCAGGCGGTTGACCTCCTCGATGCGGGCGACCTTGCGCAGCACGGTCCGCCCCCGGTTGAGCAGCGAGGCGCACAGCAGCGCGACGCCGGCGTTCTTGGAGGTCTTGACGTCGATGGTCCCCGAGAGCGTGGTGGGGCCGACGACGCGCAGGTGCACGGGGCCCGCGCCGACGGCGACGATCTCGGAGTCGAGGGCGGCACCGATGCGGGCGAGCATCTCGAGGGAGAGGTTCTGGTGGCCCTTCTCGATGCGGTTGATCGCACTCTGGCTGGTGCCCAGCAGCTCGGCCAGCTGCGCCTGGGTGAGACCGCGGTGCTTGCGAGCGTCTCGGATCAGATTGCCGATGCGGCCCTTGTAGTCCTCACTCATGGCGACCACGCTAACTCACATATGAGATATGGCAATTCGACGCACGGGGGCGTCCTGACGCCGGTGCGGACGGCCGCGTGGGACGCGGTGCAAGGATGCCTCCATGCGTGCCACGACGATCCACGGCCCCCGCGACATCCGGGTGAGCCAGGTCCCCGACCCCGTCCTCGAGCAGCCCACCGACGCCATCGTCCGGGTGACCGCCGCCTGCATCTGCGGCTCCGACCTGTGGCCCTACCGCGGGGAGAACCCGATCACCCCCGGCAACACGATCGGCCACGAGTGCATCGGCGTGGTCGAGGCCGTGGGCGCCGACGTGCGCGACGTACGGGTCGGCGATCACGTGATCGTGCCGTTCTGCCACTGCGACAACACCTGCGCCCACTGCCGCGCCGGCGCGCAGTCGGTGTGCACCAACCTCGGCATGACGGTCTCCGGGCAGGCCGAGCTGGCCCGGGTCACCCAGGCCGACGGCAGCCTGGTCACGATCCCGGGCGAGCCGGACCCCGCCCTGGTGCCCTCGCTGCTGGCGCTGAGCGACGTGATGCCGACCGGCTGGCACGCCGCGGTGAGCGCCGGCGTACGCCCCGGGTCGACCGTCGTGGTCGTCGGCGACGGCGCGGTCGGCCTGTGCGGCGTGCTCGCGGCCTCCACGATGGGCGCCGAGCGCGTCATCGCGATGTCGCGCCACGCCCCGCGCCAGGAGCTCGCCCGGGCCTTCGGCGCCACCGACGTCGTCGCCGAGCGCGGCAAGGAGGGCGGCGCGATCGTCAAGGAGCTCACCGGCGGCATCGGCGCCGACGCGGTGCTGGAGTGCGTGGGCACCGACGACGCGATGCGGACGGCGTTCGGCGTCGCGCGCCCGGGCTCGATGGTCGGCTTCGTCGGCGTGCCGCCCGGCGTGGAGCTGCCCGTGCGCACGATGTTCTCCAAGAACGTCGGCCTGCGCGGCGGCATGGCCCCGGTGCGCCGCTACCTGCCCGAGCTGCTCGACCTCGTGCTGGCCGGCACCATCGAGCCCGGCCGGGTCTTCGACGCCCGCGTGGGGCTCGACGAGGTGGCCGAGGGCTACCGCGCGATTGACGAACGGCGCGCGATCAAGGTGCTCGTCGAGCCCTGAGCCCGAGTGGGTCCGCCCGGGAGGGATCGGGCCGCGACGCGGAACGGCCCCGCCCCTCGCAGTGAGGGGC
>JAEZEJ010000044.1 GCA_023417775.1 Actinomycetes bacterium
GCGTCAAGGTGGCCGACAACGTCGACGACCTCCACAGCGACAACAACAAGCTCTCGAAGGAGAACTCGCTCACCGAGAAGGGCGAGGTACTGAACGGCCGCGGCGACACGCCGAACATGCACGACGTGCTCACCGGCTCGAACATGGACGGCACCACGATGACCCCGCCGGCGAGGGCGCCGGCATAGGCCTGCGCGAACTCCGGCACGGTCGGCGCCACCAGCACGATCCGGTCCCCGCGGCCCACGCCGCGCTCGCGCAGACCGGCGGCGAAGGCACCCGCCGCATCGCGCAGCCGGCGATAGGTCTGCTCGCTGGACGCATCGCGCACCGCGACGCTCTCCGGGAACTCCGCGGACTGGACCCATAGCGCATCCGGGATGCTCGTCACGCTCACTGGGTGGTCACCTCGATTCGCTCACGCACCGCGGCCGGCGCTTCGGGTGCGGCCCCTGAGGTCACGACGACCTCGCCGATGCTCCCGTTGAATCGTCCCTGCCGGGCGGCGTACCCGTCGGTGACGCCGCTGCCGATGTCGCAGCCGACATTGGCGCACGTCGGCCCCCAGTGGAAGGGGACCGTGTTCTCGACCCGGCCGCTGCCGGCCGGGTCGCCGTCGACGATCAGCCGGACCGTGGCGCCGGCCCCGTACTCGCCGCCCTCGTCGTAGTCGAAGTGGAATCCCACCTCGTGGGCGCCCTCGGTCAGCGGAGCCTCGGAGACGACCTCATAGGACTCGCGCCCCAGCCAGTTGTGGGTGTAGACCAGGTGACCGTCCCTAGCGTGGAAGGCCCATCCGCCGAAGCGTCCGCCCTGGGCGATGATGACCCCCTCGGGATCCCGTCCCTCGATCGAGGCGCTGACCCGATGCGAGGTGTTGTTGAGATTGGGGATGACGCCCTCGTTGATCCGGGTCATGCCCGCGAAGAGGCGCACGCTGTGCCGCCCCTCCAGGACGGTGGGCCGGCCGGCCAACTCGCTGTTGAACCGGATGACGCGCCGATCGTCCATCGGCAGGACGTGGTTGCGGCGGGCCTCCTCGAGGAACAGCTCCTGCAGTTCGGCCAGCCTCCGCGGATGCTGCGCCGCGACATCGTGGGCCTGGCTCCAGTCCTCCGGGGCGTAGAGCTCCCAGGCATCGTCCTCGAAGGCCGGCAGTTCAGCGTGCCGCTCCTGCCACGGATAGGAGTGCATCGTGCAGGCCGACCATCCCTCGTGATAGATGCCGCGGTTGCCGAACATCTCGAAGTACTGGGTCGTCGGATGCTCGGTGTCCGGGTCGTCGAAGGAGTAGACCATGCTGCGACCGTCGACCCTCTGCTGCGGGACGCCGTCGACCTGGGCCGGGATCGGCAGCCCGGCGGCCTCCAGCACCGTCGGGTACACGTCGATCACGTGGTGCCACTGCGACCGCACCTCACCGCGGTGGCGCACGCCCTGCGGCCAGTGCGCCACCATGCCCACGCGGGTGCCTCCCCAGTGCGAGGCGACCTGCTTGGTCCACTGATAGGGCGTGTCCATCGCATGCGCCCACCCGGCCGGATAGTGGTTGTAGGTGGTCGGCCCGCCGACCTCGTCGAGCTGTTCGGCCACGCGCTCGGCGGAGTCGTGGATGCCGTTCAGACTCGCGATCTCGTTCAGCGCTCCGTGGATGCCGCCCTCGGCCGAGGCCCCGTTGTCTCCGAGGATGTAGAAGAACAGGGTGTTCTCCAGGGCGCCGATCTCCTCCAGCGCATCGACATAGCGGCCGATGTGGTGGTCGGTGTGCTCGGCGAAACCGGCGTAGGCCTCCATCAGACGCGCGGCGACCCGCTGGCTCGTCTCGTCCAGGTCGTCCCACGCAGGGATCTGCTCGTGGCGCGCGGTGAGCTCGCAGTCCTCCGGAACGACCCCGAGCTCCTTCTGGCGTTGGAGCGTCTGCTCGCGCTGCTCGTCCCACCCATGGTCGAAACGCCCGCGATACTTGTCGATCCACTCCTGCGGAGCGTGATGGGGAGCGTGCGTGGCGCCGAACGAGAGATAGGTGAAGAAGGGCTTGTCAGGGGTGACCGTCTGCTGCGTGCGCGTCCAGCCGATCGCCTGGTCCACGAGGTCCTCGGTGACGTGATAGCCGGGGCGGTCGGGGGTGTCGATCGGGGTCGTGCCCTCATACAGCAGGGGCGACCACTGATCGGTCTCACCGTTCATGAATCCGTAGAATCGCTCGAATCCCTCGCCGGTGGGCCACCGGTCGAAGGGGCCCGAGGAGGACAGCTCCCACGGCGGCGTCTGGTGCATCTTGCCGAAGGCCGCCGTGTTGTAGCCGTTGTAGCGCAGCACCTGGGCGAGCGTGGCCGCGGTGTTCGGGCGCACCGAGGAGTAGCCGGGCACCGGGGTCGCGAGATTGGTGATCGTCCCCATGTTCACGGCGTGGTGATTGCGTCCGGTCATCAGCGACTGCCGCGTCGGCGAGCAGAGCGCGGTCGTGTGGAACCGGTTGTAGCGCAAACCCTCGCCGGCGAGTCGCTCGGCCACGGGCATCTCACAGGGACCGCCGAAGGCGCTCGACGCACCGAATCCCATGTCGTCGAGCAGCACGACGACGATATGGGGAGCATCGCGCGGGGCATGCCGTCGTTCGATCGTGCCGACCTCGGCGTCCTGGACGTGCAGGGTCTCGGTGGTCCGCGGTGCGTGGTCGTGCTGGGGGAGGACCTGGCGGGTGTCGTCGGTCATCGTCGCTCCTGTCTGTCGGGGAAGGTCACTGCTGAACGGCGAGGAGGCGGCCGTCGTCTCCTGCCACCGCCGCCTGCTCGTCGAGGCCGATGCGTACGCCGTGCAGCCGACCCTGGAAGTCGAAGGGGGCCCGGTAGGCGCGGGAGACCGGTGAGATGCTGTCGCCGCCGATCTGCAGGCCCTGACCGCCGGTCCAGACGACCGGATTGGTCCGCACCTGCTCGACCCGTGCCTGCTCCTCGCCGTCCACGAGGACCCAGACGGTGCCGCGATGGTCCTCGACGCGCTCGAAGACGAGGCCGACGGCGTGCCGACCCGCTGTCAACCCGATCTCGGCCGAGGCTCCGAACTCCTGCCGTCCGAGATAGGCGAAGGCGGCATGCAGCCGGTCCCCCTGCACATAGAGGCTGAAGCCGCCGGCGAAGTTGCCGTAGCTGGCCACGGCTCCCTCCTGTCCGGGCTCCCAGTCGATATCGGCGGTGACCGAGAAGGTCCGATTGCGCAGGTCCGGGGAGGAGCTGCGCCCGAGGAGCACCCGCGAGCTGTAGGTGTAGAGCTGGCGCGGCACGGCCGCCTGGGGCCGGGGCTCGTTGAATCGCATGGACCCGCGGTCATCGAGAGGCAGCACCTGGTGGCGCTCCGCCTCGGACCACCAGAGGTCGACCAGCTCCCGCAGCAGCTCCGGGTGCTCCGCGGAGACGTCGCGCGTCTCGGAGAAGTCGCGATCCACCTCGTAGAGCTCCCACACATCGCTGTCGTAGTCGCCGTCATGGGCGAGTGCCGGATCCATGCCCACCCGGAACGCGTGGGTCGTGGACACATGCAGGGCCACGGCCTTCCAGCCCTCGCGCCACACCGCGCGGTGCCCGAAGCACTCGAAGTGCTGGATGCTGCGGCTCGGCTCGCCGGTCGCCTCGGTGATCGCCGTGCGCAGACTGGCTCCGTCGAAGGCGCGCTGCTCCACCCCGGCGACCACCGACGGCGGCTCGATGCCGGCGAGGTCCAGCAGGGTCGGCAGCAGATCGATCGCATGACCGTACTGGTGTCGGACCGCGCCGGGGTCGGCGATGCCCGACGGCCAGTGCACGATGAGCGGCACCCGGGTGCCGCCCTCATGGCAGGTGGTCTTGTACCAGCGGTTGGGCGTATTGCCCGTCTCCGCCCACCCCGTGGCGTAGTGCGGATGGCTGGTGGGGCCGCCCCACTCGTCGAGGCGATGGTCCATCTCCTCGATGTCCTCGGGGACCCGGTTGAAGTAGCTCAGCTCATGGAAGAGCCCGTGCGGCCCGCCCTCGGCGCTCGCCCCGTTGTCGGCGACGACGGCGATCACGGTGTCATCGAGCTCACCCCTCTCGCGCAGCAGCTCGACGAGACGTCCGATCTGATGGTCGGTGTGAGAGAGGAATCCGGCGAAGGTCTCCATCTGGCGGCACAGCACTCGCTGTTCCCGATCGTCGAAGGAGTCCCAGGGGCGGACGCCGTCATTGTGATCGGCGAGGGTCGTGCCCTCCGGGACCACGCCGAGCTCGATCTGCCGGGCGAGCGTCTCCTCGCGAATGACATCCCAACCATCGTCGAAGCAGCCGCGATACCGCTCGATCCACTCCCGGGGTGCGTGGTGCGGGGCGTGCATCGCGCCGAAGGCGAGGTAGAGGTAGTAGGGCTTGTCGGGGGTGACGGCGTTCTGCTCGTCGATCCACGCGGTCGCCGTGTCGACGAGGTCGGCGCTGAGGTGATAGCCGTCCTCGGGGCCGGCGGGCGCCTCCACCCGATGATGATCGCGCCACAGCTCCGGCTCCCACTGGGAGGTCTCCCCCGGCAGGAAGCCGTAGAACCGCTCGAAGCCCTTGGCCAGCGGCCACCGGTGGAAGGGCCCCCACGGGCCGTTCTCGAAGTCGGGTGTCAGGTGCCACTTGCCGAGCGCCATGGTCGAGTATCCGTGCTCACGCAGGATCGCCGGTGTCATGGCCGTCTCGTCGGGGATCATGGTGTTGTAGCCCGGATAGCCCGTCGCGTACTCCATGATCGAGCCGACCCCGACCGCGTGGGCATTGCGCCCGGTCAGCAGCGCGGCGCGCGTGGGTGAGCACAGCGGTGTCACGTGGAAGTTGCGGAACCGCAGCCCATCGCCGGCGAGCCGGTCCAGATGCGGCGTCTGGACTCGCCCCCCGAGGCCCCCGAAGCAGCCGATCTGGGCGTAGCCGAGATCGTCGAGGACGATGGTGATGACATTGGGTGCTCCGGCCGGGGCCGTGCGGGTCGCGGGCCACGCGGCCTGCGAGTCCTGCACGGTCCGTCCGATGCGCCCCGCATAGGGCTCCCCCGCCGGGTAGGTCTCGTAGGTCACGCGCCGCACCCGTTCTCGACGATGTCGAAGGGGATCTCGGCGCTGTCGCTGATATAGCGCACGTTCTTCTCCCAGCGCGCCTCGTCGATCTCGAGCTCCCAGCTGTCGCGGTAGTTGTCGTAGATCTCACCGGCATTCTCCTCATCGACGCCGATGTAGTCGGCGATGTAGTCGGCCACGGCGTCCCGATTGGCGTCATCGGCGATGAACTCGGTCGTCGTCCGCATCGCCCGGCAGAAGGCCTGGACGGTGTCGGGATCATCGGCCCACTCGTCCGCGGTCGTGATGAAGAAGCCCGCCAGGCTCTCCTCTCCACGTTCTCCGGCGGTGCCGTCGAGAGAGTTGGCCACGGCGATGACCTCGGTGCCGTTCGAGCGCATCTGGTTGATCGCGGAGACGGTGAGCACGCCGGCATCGACCGTGCCATTGGTGAGCGCCGCCTGCATCGTGCCCGGAGCGCCTGTGGCGACGAAGGTGACGGTGCTCGGGTCGACGCCGCGCTCCTCCATGACATCGACGGCGAAGCTCTCGGCGTCACCACCGCGGGCGGGCACCGCGATCTTCTTGCCCTCCAGCTCCGACAGCTCGGTCAGGCCCGAGTCCTCCGTCACCAAGATGGCCTTGTTCTCCCGCTGGAACGGCGGGAAGACCATGAGCTCCTGGCCCTGTTCGAGGGCGGGGATGGCCGTGCCCGTCGAGGCCCCGGCGATCTGGGTGGTGCCGCCGATCAGGGTGGAGACGAGCTCGGGTCCGGTCTTGCCGTTGACGGGCTCGACCTCGAGGCCCTCGTCGGCGAAGAATCCCTCGCCGTCCGCGACGACCTGGGGCAGCGAGAGCACGCTGTTGGGATAGGTGCCGAGCTGGATGGTGGTGGTGTCGCCGGCATCGGCGTCACCCCCGCCGCCGCAGGCGGTCAGGAGGGATCCGGAGACGAGGAGTGCGGTGGCGATGCTGAGTCGCCGGGCGGTGTGGTTCACAACGGGTCCTGTTCTGTCGTGGATCAGATGGCGGCCCGGAGCCGCTGGTGCAGCTCCTGGTACCGGGGGTGGGAGCCGATCTCGGTGAGGTCGCGGGGACGGTCGATGCCGACCTCGACGTCGTCGAGGATCCGTCCCTCGCCGAGCAGCACGATCCGGTCGGCCAGCGCGATGGCCTCTCCCAGGTCGTGGGTCACGAAGACGACCGTCTTGCGCCGCTCGCTCTGCCACAGCTCCAGGAACTCGTGCTGGACGGCGAGCCGGGTGTTGACATCGAGGGCGGCGAAGGGCTCATCCATCAGCAGCACCTCGGGGTCGAGCGCCCAGGTGCGGGCGAGGGCGACTCGTTGACGCATGCCCTGGGAGAGCTGCCAGGTCCAGAGCCGCTCGGCATCGCCGAGGTGGACCGCCTCGAGCCAGCGCCGGGCCCGCTTGCGGCGTTCCGCCCGACCGATGCCGCGGAGCTCCAGCCCGTACTCGACATTGCGCACCGCCGATCGCCACGGCAGCAGCGCATCGCGCGCCAGCATGAAGCCCAGGTGCTCGCGGGCCGCCCGCGGCGGCTGCCCGGCGACCGTGACCGTGCCCGCGGTGGGCTGGAGCAGGGCAGCCATCATGTTCAGCAGGGTCGTCTTGCCGCAGCCGCTCTTGCCGACGAGGGCGATGAACTCGCCCGACGGGACCGTGAGGTCGATGCCGTGCAGGACCCTCTTGGTGCCGCCGGCGGGGTTGTCGAAGTCCATCGTGACGCCGGAGAGTTCGATCCCGGCGCGCGTGGTCGTGGAGGTGCTGGTCATGGTGTTCTCCTGGGGCGGGTCGACGGTCGGGATCATTTGTCCGGCGGCGCCTGCCACCGCAGCAGCCAGCTCTCGGCGAGGGACATGACCTGGTTCATCGCGACCGCGATGATGGCCAGCAGGATCAAGATCGCGTAGACCGCCTCCATCTGGAACAGGGAGGAGTACGAGGCGATCAGCTGGCCGAGTCCGTTCTGGGCCGAGATCAGCTCGGATCCGACGACACCCAACAGCGCGTAGATGAGTCCCAGCCGCACGGCCGCGAAGATGGCGGGCGTGGCGACCGGGAGCATGATCTTCCAGAACAGCTGGAGCTTCGAGGCGCCGAGGACGGCCGAGAGCCGCAGCCACTCCTGGTCCGCCGATCGCACACCCGCCCGGGCGCCGGACAGGACGATGAAGAAGACCAGCGTGCAGGCCAGGGCGACCTTGGCGGAGGTCCCGATGCCCAGGGCCACGATGAACAGCGGGGCGAGGGCGATGCGGGGCATGGCATTGGCGGCATCGAGGAATGGGTTGACCACCCGCTCGACGGTCGGCAGGAGGCCGAGGGTGATGCCGACGAGGATGCCGATGAGGCTGGCCAGCACCCAGGCGATCACCACGGCGAGCATCGTGGCCTGAAGATTCGTCCAGAGCTCGCCGCTCTGCACAGCCGAGACGAAGTAGTCCCAGGACTGGCCCGGGGTCTTGGCCAGCACCGGATCGAGCAGGTCGCCCGAGGCCGTGACGTGCCAGGCACCGAGCCAGAGAAGCAGCAGGGCGACCTGTAGGAGGCGCACCACGAGCGTGCGGCCGAGCGTGCCTCGTTTGCGGGGCGCTGGGCCCCCCGGGTCCTCGTGCGGGCCGAGGCGATCCTGCTCGAGATCGAGCTCGGCCTCCGCGACGGCGGACTCCTGATGTTCGCGTGCCACTGACGCTCCTTCGTCCGGTGTGCGTGAGGTCACACCGTAACCCAAACCGAATTCGGGTTCAAGTAAGAGCCGTTTTCAGCTGATATATCAGCAAATACAGGACTTCCGCGATACACAACGACGAAGCGCCCCCCCGCCCCAGGGGGGGGGGGGGGGGGGG
>JAEZEJ010000057.1 GCA_023417775.1 Actinomycetes bacterium
AACCGGCATCCGCACGCTGCCACTGCAGCTCCGGAGCCGGATCACCAGCCACCTCCACCTCGAAGGAGGCCGACTCACCCTCGACCACCGACACCGACACCGGATCGGCCGTGAACGACGGAGCGACACTCGTGTCGACCGTGTAGCCCAGCGTGATCGGCAGCGGCTTCTTGTACTGATCCGCGCTCGAACCGCTCTCGTAGAAGAAGGAACGGACCCCCGAGTACAGCATCGCGGTGAACTCGTTCGGGAACGAGGCGGTCGAACCGGTCGTCCAGGTGCCCTCGTCGGCCTGGCCTTCCCAGATCGGTTCGACGGTCAGCGAGGACGCGCCGTCCTCATCGGTCGTGACCTCCGCGTCGCGGAACGTCGCGATCGTCACACGCTCCGGGCCGTAGTCGTACTCGGCCATGCCCTCGATCCGGAAGTAGCCGGAGAACACCGCAGTCACGTAGCCGTCCCCCTCGGGCCCGATGTGGACCTGCGGGTCGGCGAAGTCCCAGCGGTTGGCCGAACCGGAGGTCACCCGGGCCGTGCCCTCGAAGGACACGACGGTGTTACCGGCGGTGTCCTGGGAGCCGGCGCCCTCGCTGAACGTGAACATCCGCTGGGTGTTGTACAACGGATCGCCCTGCACGAGGTCGGGAACGGTCACATTGCCACTGATCGCCTCCTTGTCGAACCAGTAGCCGAAGGAGTTGTACATATTGGCGATCGACCAGTCCATCGTGGCCGAGCCGACCTCGCGAACGCCTTCGTCACCGACCACGATGTCGTCGATCACACGCTTGGGGTCGACGACCTGATACCGGCCCGCCGAGGTGGTCTCCGAGGGCTCGAACGCCTCGGCGTCCTCCGGGGTGAAGGTGGCGGTCACCGACCTCTCTCCGCCCGCGGGCCAGGAGCCCGTGACCAGCGACGCGTCGCCACTGTCGACCTCGGCCGCGCCGAGGCTGGTGTCGCCGTCGAAGAACTCCACGGTGCCGGCGGCCTGCTCGGGAGCGACGCGGGCACGCAGCTCGCCGGGGCCTTCCCGGCCCACGAAGAACTCGGGGAAGTCCGAGCCGTCGGGTCCGAGCACCCGGACCGTGGTCGGCTCGGACTCGGCGGGGGCCTCGGTGACGGTCAGCGTCGCCGCGGCCGAGGTCGCGCTGGCCACGGAGTTCGTCGCCACCGCACGGAACTGGGCGCCGTCGTCTGCCGCCTCGACCGCCGGGACCGTCAGCTCAGCACCCGTCTCGTCCGCGAGATCGGCCCACTGGTCGGATCCGGCCGTGGCACGCTGCCATTGCAGTTCCGGCTCCGGGTCGCCTGCGACCTCGACCTCGAAGGAGGCCGACTCGCCCTCGACCACCGACACCGACACCGGATCGGCCGTGAACGACGGAGCGACCCCCTCGTCCACCTCCTCGAAGGAGACAGGGGTGAAGGACTCGACTCCCTCATTGACCTGACCGTGGGCTCCGATCGTGATGACACCGCACTGTTCGACGAAGCAGTCGATGTCGGCACCGGACTGAGCCTCGAACTGCGCCCCCGGGATCAGCAGCTCAGCCTCGAAGTCGCCGTTCTGATCCATGGTCGGAACGCCCGGCTGGGTCGTGTTGCCGGGGTAGTTGACCATGCTCTGGTAGGTCCCGGCTCCGGCGGCGTACCGGTAATGCTGGCCGGCCACGCCGCGCTTGGACGGTGCCCAGCTGCCCGGATCGTCCGGGTTCTGGGGAGACACGACGCCGAACAGCAGGTAGGCACCGCCGAAGGTTCCGCCGGACGGGGTCGAGGTCGCGAATCCCGTCCCGCCGAGGGTGATCGTGCTGTCGCCCTCGGGGCTCAGGCCCTCATCGGGCGTGACGGTGAGGGCGCGATCGGTGCCGTCGGAGAACGGGACGGCGGGTGTCTGCTCGGCCGCGGCCGGTGCCAGCGGGGCGAGCCCCAGCGCACCGACGGTCGCCGCGACCAACGCCGCTTGTCGCGGCCGGCGCAGCACACCGCGTGATCGAGGGGTTCTCATCATTGCTTCCTTCTCTGTGGGCCCGGGCACGAGGATGTGCCCGGGCGTTGGGGGGATCAGGGGCGTGGAACGGGGCGAGTGGCCCAGAGGGACGCCAGACCCAGGGATCCGGCCGCCGCGATCAGCAGGCCGATGAGGGCCGCCAGACGGGCCGCGGCCGGGTTCGAGCCGTCGACCAGGCCGGTGGCGGCGCTCAAGCCGGCGGGCGTTCCAGCGGCCGGAGCGAGCCCATCGGCGCCGAGTCCCGGACCGTCGCCGCCCTGGCCGCTGGCGACCGGACGGGCATCGGGGTCGATCGACGAGCCGTCGGCGTCGAAGTACACCGGAGTGAACACCTCCACGCCCGCATTCGCCTGTCCGTGGGCGCCGATCGTGATGACACCGCACTGCATCGTGTAGCAGTCGACGTCCTGGCCGAAGGCGGTGAACCGCGAGGAGGCGATCGTGAACTCGGTCTCCCAGTCGCCGTCGTCGTCCATGGTCGGGAAACCGGGCACGGTGGTGTTGCCGGGATAGCTGACCATGCTCTGGTTCTCCTCGCCCTCGATGTACACGTAGCCGTGGCCACCGACGCCGTCGCCCGACGGGCCCCAGCTCCCCCCGAGCTCGGGATCGATCCAGCCGAACATGATGTAGGCCCCGCCGAAGTTGCTGCCGCTGTTGGAGGTGGGATAGCCCTCACCGGTGAGCGTGACCTTCTGCCCCTCGTCCTCGAGCTCGTAGGCCGGCTCGACCGTCAGTCTCGCCCCGCTCTGCGGGTTCTCGCCCGTGCTGGAACCATGCGGGTTCTTGTCAGCACCGCCACCGGGGTTCTCACCCGGCGGATCGGTCGGCGGGGGTTTCTGGTCGACGGCGTAGCTGAACGGCAGCCAGCCGATCAGCTCGGAGTCCCGGTCCACGACGGAGAGCCGATGGTCGCCCTCGGCGATGCCCGACGGGAGGGTGACGGTGATACTGCCGTTGCCGCTCACCCGGTACCAGCTGATGAACGCCGGATCCGGGTGCAGGGTGGCACCGACCCACTGCTGGGCGTGCTCCTGGCCGACGCCCACCGTCAGCGCGCGTCCACTGCGGCTGATCTCGGTCAGACCACCGCGGTTGGCGTCGGTGAGCTGGCTATCGGCCGGCAGCGGATCGGGCTCACTCGTCGGCGGGGCGTCCGGGTCCTCGTCCCCACGTGGGGGCCAGTCGTCCTCGGTGCCGTCACCAGGGAAGTGAAGGAATGTGGCGGCCTCGTTGTCCGCATTGACGACTCCGTGCGCGCCGAAGCTGTAGACGCCGCAGCGGCTCTCCAGGCAGTCGATGGCGCTGCCGCCGAAGAAGCTCTCCAGCGTCGAGCCGGGGACGTCGAGCTCGAACTTCCAGTAGCCGTCGGCGTCCATCATGGCATCGGCGACATCGCCGTCGGCGGAGTTCTGATGCGCCACGAAACGGGGCGAGGCGTAGTCCAGATCCGCGCCGGGGCCGGTGACGCCGCCCTTGCTGCGCCGCCAATCCTCGCTATCAGGGTCAGCCGCCTGCCCAAGGCCGACGTAGATGCCGCCGCTGCCGGCGCCAGGGTCGACCGCCGGCCCGGGGTTGAAGTTGAATCCCTCGACGGTGACGCTCGTCGTGCCGTCGGGGTCGAGTGCGTATCCGGGCGTCACGGTGATGTAGGAGTCGGTGCCGGTGAGCGACGTGCCCCGGCTGGTGCCGTACGGGCCCTCGTCGGGGTCGGGCGCCGGGACCGTGGGCACGGGATTCGTCGGCTCGGGCTCGGTGGGCTCCGGCTCGGTCGGCTCGGGACCGGGACCGGGACCGGGCGTGGATCCCTCGAGCTCCGCGGTCACCGAGAACGGGTCGGTGAAGTCGTTCGGCGGACCGTAGGTGGCCTCGCCGCCCAGTTTGGGCAGGTGCTCGTTCCATACCGTCTCGGTGAAGAGCCCTTCCCCGCCGGCGATCTCGAGCGTGCCGTTCTCGACGCCCACCGCACCATCGGGCAGCTCGAAGGTCGCGAGCGTCACGTCGTCGCGGCGTTCCTTGACGTTGTAGCTCTGGATGACATCGGCGACGATCTCGGCGTCGCCCCCGTCGACGTTCACCCGGACGTCCTCGAACCACAGCCAGTCCTCGCCGAAGCCGAACATCTGCACCTCACCGGCGAAGGAGAGCTCGGCAGACTGCTGCTCGGTATCGACCCAGCCACTGGCGTCGGAGAACACGATCGCCGGGTCGCCCGGGTCGTAGGTCGCCCCGTCTCGGGCCTCCACCCAGCCGGCGGTGTGCTCGAAGTTCTCCAGGTAGTTGCGGATCGAGGCGCGTACACCCCACTCCAGCGTGCCGGAGCTGACGGTGACGGCCGACTCCGCCGCGGCCGCGGATGCCGGTCGGGCCTGCGCGGTGCCAGCGGAGGCGACGCCTGCGAGCGCCGCGGCTCCGACCGCCGTCGCGAGAACCGCCGCGGTCCACGAGCGCCGCCGATATCGCCGCTGAGGGATCATGACACTGGTCACTGCTGCTCCTTGGTATCTGCCGGTGCTCCACCGGCGCTGACAGGGGTCGGCTGTCGGCGTTGTCGCCGGGATCGAAGGACGAGGGTGATGATCGCGGCGACCAACGCCAGCAGGCCCACGGCGAACACGCCGATGACGATCCACGAGACCGCCGATCCCTGGTCGTCGTCGGTCACCTGGGCCGCGGCCCGCGGCTCGTCATCGGTCGCCGGACTGGGCTCCGCCGTGGGCTCGGGCTCGGCCTGCTCGTCCGGGCTCTCCTGCTCGGGCACCGCGACGGGACCGCCCCCGCCGCCGGTGGTGGCGTCCGCGCTGCCGCCCGGGGCCTGGAATCCCTCGGTGGGGCTGCCGCCGAAGCTGATCGGCGTGAAGCTCTCGTTGTTGGCATTCCACATACCGTGTGCGCCGATGGTGATGATGCCGCATTGCACGACGGTGCAGTCGATGGTCTCGCCGGCGGCCGATTGACCCGCGTGCGGATTGCCCGAGGTCGCCTGGAAGGTGCTGCCGGGGATGGTCATCTGGGCGGACCAGGTGCCGTCGGGGCGGATCATGCCGTTGGCCGCCTCGGCGGAGTCGCCGCCCTCGAAGGCGATCAGGAGCTGGGCGCCGCCGGTGCTCGCATAGGCGAAGGACTGGCCCGATTTCCCGCCCTGGCTCGGCGACCACGAGCCTCCGGCAGGGTCGCTGACCGCGCCGAAGAACACGTAGACGCCGCCGGGCGCGTTGGGCTGGTACTGGAATCCGGAGCCCGATAGTGTCACGGTGGTCGGCCCCGAGGCGCTGGGCGCCGGGGACACCGACACGCTCCCGGCGGCAGACGCCGGGCCCGCGGGCATCAACAACATCGCGGCCAGCAACGCGAGCGCGACGCCCAGCCGAGCCACGAGGCCCGCGCGGGAATCGGGCCGGCCTGATGCGGTCCAGCGGTCGGTCATGGTGTTGCCTCCATCGGAGTCGGTCGGGGCGGGGTATCGTCGGCGAACCGCATCGGGACGACGTTCAGCACCCCGTCGGCGCGCGGGGTCACCTCGATCGGATGGCGGTAGACCTCGGTGAGCCGGGTGCTGTCGAGCACCTCGGCCGGGGTGCCGACCGCGCTCAGCCGGCCGTCGTCGAGCAGCAGCAGCCGGTCGGCGTAAGCCGCGGCCGCGGCCAGATCGTGGAGCACGACGGCCACCGCGCAGCCGCGGCGAGCCGACTGCCGGGCGATGGCCAGCACCTGCTCCTGATAGTTCATGTCGAGGGCGGCGGTCGGCTCGTCCAGCAGCAACACGGGCGTGGATTGCACCAGCACTCGAGTCAGCGACACCCGGGCTCGCTCCCCGCCGGACAGCGAGGTGAAGGGACGAGTGGCGAAGCGGAGGGTGTCGGTGCGGGTCATCTCCATCGCGATCACCCGCTCGTTCTCCACCGGCGTCGTGATCCGCTGCCAGGGCGCTCGGCCCATCTTGACCACGTCCAGCACGGTGAAGGGGAAGCTGACCATGTTCTCCTGGCGCAGCATCGCCCGCCGCAGAGCGAGATCGGGCGCCCGCCAGCGGGAGATCTCACGTCCGTCGACGGTGATGCTGCCCCGGTAGCGGCGGTCGCCGGCGAGGGCCGCCAGCAGTGTCGACTTGCCGGCGCCGTTCGGTCCGACGATGGCCAGCATCTCGCCGCATCGCACGTCCAGGTCGATGCCGTCGATGATCTGGGTTCCACCGAGATCGACGCTCACGCCGCGCGCCCGCAGCACGACCTGGCCGAGCTCCGGTGCCTGCGGAACGGTGGCCCTGGTGGTCAGCGCTGTCATGCCGCCCACCCCCCGGCACGGTCGCGGGAGCGGCGGATCAGGTAGAAGAAGAACGGCCCGCCGACCAGGGCGGTGAGCATGCCCAGCGGAAGCTCGGCATAGGGCACCGCGGTACGGGCGAACATGTCGGCCACGGTCAGCATCAACGCGCCGCCGATCGCGCTCGCGGGAATCAGCACTCGATGTCCCGGGCCGACGAGCATGCGGATGAGATGGGGGATGACCAGGCCGACGAAGCCGATGATCCCGGCGAAGGCGACCGCCGCGGCGGTCAGCACCGAGACCACGACGATGGCGATGATCCGCAGCCGTTCGATATCGATGCCCAGATGGCGGGCCGCATCGTCCCCGAGCGACAGCAGGTCCAGCTTCGGGGCCAGCAGCAGCGCCGCGATCAACCCGACGAGGAGGATCGGGGCGACGGTGCGCACCTGCTCCCACAGGGCGCCGTTGAGGCTGCCCATCTGCCAGAACACGATCTGCTCGCGCTGGTTGGTGTCGGCGGCGAAGGTCAGATAGGCCAGCCCGGCCCCGGCCACCGCATTGACCGCCACCCCCGTGAGGATGAGCGTGACCACCTCGGTCCGGCCGGAGGAGCGAGCCATCGAGTACACCAGGAACGACGTGAGGATGCCGGCGACGAAGGCCCCCGCCGGGATCGCGAACGAGCTCGCCGCGCCGAGACCCAGCACGATGGCCAGGCTCGCGCCGAGGGCAGCGCCCGAGGACACGCCGATCACGCCGGGATCGGCGAGCGGATTGCCGAAGACGCCCTGCATCACGGCGCCCGCCGCCGCCAGGGAGGCGCCCACGAGCACCCCGAGGACGACCCGCGGCAGCCGGACCTCCCAGACCGCCGCGTCCCCGTTGATCCTGCTGGCGTCGGCGCCGCAGATCAGTTCGGCACGACGGCACAGCGCACCGATCACCTCGGGCACCGGGATCTGCATCTGGCCGATCGCCGCGGAGGTCAGCACCGCGATGACCAGCCCGACGCCACCGACGACGAACAGGGCGATGATCCTGCCCCGCCCGGCCCGTGGGAGCTCGGGAACGGTATCGGGGAGGTCGAGCAGTCGGGGTTGCTCGACCTGAGCGGAGTGACCCTCGTCGACGGCCGTCACGGGCCCTCCTCGGGATCGGGGCGGTAGACCGCCCTGGCCAGGGCCTCTAAGATCTCCGGGGTCCGCGGACCCCAGCTGAACATCTCGTAGTCGCTCATATCGACGACTCGTTGCCGCTCGCCCGCCGGTGTCTGCGCGACACCCGGCACGTCCATCAGTCCCTCGATGCCGCCGACCGACTCCAGTCCGAGGGTCAGCATGAGATACAGATCGGGCTCCAGCCGCATGAGCCCCTCGGCCGTCAGCGCCCCGCTGGTCCAGTCCAGCTCACCGGCCACGTCCACCCCGCCGAGCGCCTCGATGAGGACGCCGGCGATGCCCTGGCTTCCGTCGGGCTCGTTGCCGTACATGTAGTAGACGTTCGCCTGCCCCCGCATGTACAGGAAGACCATGCGGACGCGATCGCTCTCCTCATCGGGAGCCAGGGCGTCGGCCCACTCCAATGTGGCGTCGAGCCGTTGCTCGAAGTCCGCGACATACTGCTCGCCGAGCTCGGGGACGCCGAGGGCCTCCGCGACATCGCCGATGAGCCGTCCGATGTCCTCGAAGCCGGTCGCCGGCTCGAAGAAGACCACCGGGATGCCGGCCTTGCGCAGCTGCATCTGCACGTCATAGGGGCCGACGCTGTAGTCGGTCAGCACGACGGTGGGATCGAGATCGAGGATGGCCTCGGCGTTCAGCGTGTGATTGTCCATGACCAGCGGCAGGTCCTTCGCCGAGTCGAAGCCGGTGGTGATGTCGCGGCCGACGACGTCCGGTCCGAAGCCGAGGCCGAAGACGACCGAGGCGAGGCTTCCGGTGCCGTCGAGAGCGAGGATCCTGCTGGTGTCGGTGATCTCGACCGTCTCTCCGTCGAGGCCCGTGAACGAGGTCGGCAGGTCCGGCCGGGGATCGGTGGTGATCGGCGTGATATCGCCGGAGGCGAGCGTCGCGGTGTCCGGCCCTTCGAAGGATCGCGGGCTGTCGGTCCTACCCGAGGCGTCGGCGACATCGGGACCCTCGGCCAGGAGACCGCATGCGGTGAGGCCGGAGCACAAGAGGATCACGACGATCGCCGCGAACGGACGGAGAACGGCGCGGCGAGGGACAGTCACAATAGCTGAGGCTAACCTAAGTTATGGTCTTGCAGCAATAGGTTTGCCTCAGCTAATTTAGGCAAGGCTAAGCTATCTCTCAGAGAGCTGTCAGGTGCCCCGAGGGGCGCCGTCCCACCGTGAAGCGCATCGGAAGGCCCCTGTGAAACTCGTTCGTGCCCGTCGACGACCAGCGGGCGTCGCCGCAGTCGTCCTGGCGGCGACCCTCCTGTTCACGGCGATGAGTTGGATGCCGGCTCCCTCCGATGACCACGAGCCCGCGCCCATCTCGCCCGAGCTCGCCTCGCTGAGCGAGCAGTTCGCCACGGAGAGCCCGGGATCGGGAGCCGCGGACGACCGACCCGAGCCGGTCGACATCATCGTCCGGTTCGCGTCCCCGGAGGTCGACCCCTCCGCCCAGGGCGAGACCGGGGCATCGGTGGACTCGCTGCGCGCGAACGCCGAGGAACGATGGAACGGTGCCGAACGCGCGTTGGACCACCTGGCTCCTGACGTCGAGGTGCTCGAACGCTTCTGGATCAATGGGGCGATCCTGGTGCGGGCAGTGCCCAGCGAACCGAATCTGCGATCGCTGTCCGAGCTGCCCGGAGCCATCGAGGTCATCCCCAACTTCGAGGTCGCACCTCTGGAGGCGAGCGCCGTGGAGCCGGCCGCGGCCGTCGACGCCATGACCACCACCCTGGCCGACGGCACCGCCGTCACCTACGGTCTGGACAAGATCGGCGCGCCCCAGGCATGGAACGACTTCGAGGTCACCGGGGAGGGGATCCGGGTCGCCGTGCTGGACACCGGCATCGACCCACAGCATCCCGACATCGCCGGCCGTCTCGTGGGATCGGATCTCAACGACCCGCTGTATCCGGGCGGTTGGATCAGCTTCGACGCCAGCGGCGGGCCGGTCCCGTCTCGTCCCAGCGACCCGGGCTCGCACGGCACCCATGTGGCCGGGACCATCGCGGGCGGCGACGCCTCGGGAACCCGGATCGGTGTGGCCCCCGGTGCCGAGCTGATGGCCGCCAACGTGCTGAGCGGCCCCGGCGGCGGCTCCTACGCGTCCATCCTCTCGGGGATCCAGTGGGCACTCGACCCGCACACCGCGCAGTCGAAGGACGACCACGTCGGCGCACCCGCCAATGTCATCAACATGTCGCTCGGCTCGGGCGGCTACTCCGACGCCTATGCCGATATCATCCGCAATGTCCGCGATGCCGGCGTGTTCCCGGCGATCGCGATCGGCAACGCACCCTGCGGCGCGACCGGCACCTCGTCGCCCGGCAACCTGTACGAGGCCGTGGGTGTCGGGATGACCGATGTCGACGACCAGGTCGATCCGGGATCCTGCGGGGCGGTGACGCAGTGGCCTCGCACGATCAGCGAGAAGTACGGCTGGCCCGAGAGCTTCGTCAAGCCCGATGTCAGCGCGCCGGGCACTGCCGTGTTCTCGGCGATGCCCGGCGGTCAGTGGGGCAATTCCACCGGGACCTCGATGGCGACGCCGCACGTCGCCGGTGCGGTGGCCCTGCTCCGCTCGGCACAGGCCGGACTCAGCGTCGACCAGATCGTCGACGCGCTCGAGAGCACCGCCTGGCATCCCGACGGTGAGGGCGCCGAGCCCGACCCGGGTTATGGTCACGGCCGCATCGACGTGCACAAGGCGATCTCCGGAGTGCTCGGCGCATCAGGGGTCAGCGGCACGGTGAAGGATGCCGCCACCGGCTCGGCGATCGAGGGGGCCACGGTCTCCTTCGCCGATGTCGGAGAACGGTGGACGACCGATGAGAACGGCACCTTCCGAGCCGATCTGGTCCCCGGCGACTACACCTTGACCATCGAGCGCTTCGGCTATGAGACCCAGCAGGTCGAGGCGCGGGTGCCCGCCGATGAGGTGGTCGTGATCGAGGCGCAGCTCACCCCGTTGACCACCGGTGCCGTCGCCGGCAGGGTCACGGACCTGGACGGCACCCCGATCGCAAGCGCCGAGGTCGCGGTCCTCGGCCATCCGGTGAGGACCAGCACCGACGCCACGGGCCGGTTCAGCATCGAGGATCTCCCGGCCGGCACCTACCAGGTCCGTGCGAGCGCCGAGGGCTACATCGAATCGGTCTCCGATGCCGCCACCGTCCGCGCCGGTGGCACCACGACGATCAACTACCGCCTCGCCGAGCAGACCCGGGTGCTCGTGCTCGGCGATCGGGGCAACACGGTGCGGGCGCTGCGTTCGGCGGGGCTCAACGCCGAGAACATGCCCGGTCTCCCCGACCCGTCCGTGCTGGACGAGGCCGGCTACAGCGTGGTGGTCTGGGACACCCCGGCCGGGGTTG
This sequence comes from Actinomycetes bacterium, assembly GCA_023417775.1. GTDB lineage: Bacteria > Actinomycetota > Actinomycetes > Propionibacteriales > Nocardioidaceae > Aeromicrobium. Next base: position 10,838 of record JAEZEJ010000057.1, read on the forward strand.
ACGCTGAACGCGTCCGCGCATTCATCTCCCATGCGGAGGCCGCCGGCACAGGGGTGCTCTGGCTGGATCTCGGCACGAGCGCGGACGCGGGCATTCCCCAGCTGGCGAACGCGACCGGATCTCCCACCGGTCGGATGACCGCGGACGATCCCAACGATCCGTCGATCGCCGCCACGGGCTATCGCGTGGTCGCCGACCACCCGATCTTCCAGCGCGGCTTCGCCGCCGGCGGCGCCTACGGCGTCGGCGATGTGATCGTGCACAACGATCAGAACGGCCCCAAGCACCATGCGTGGTTCGACGCCTATCCGCAGGGACGGGTGCTGGCCGAGACGGTCACGGTCGACGGCGATGGCCAGGTCACGGCCCGGGGCAACGGCATAGCGGTGGCCGAGTCCGGCCGTCACCGGTCGGTGCTCATGTCGCTGAACGCGACCACGCCGTCGGTCAGCTCGCGCAACTGGTCGCTGGGAGCCTTGCAGGTCTTCGTCAACGCGATCGACTGGGCGGCGCCCGAGGGAGCGGCGAGCGTTCCTCCGGAGATCATCGAGCCCACCGATCCCGACGACCCGGACGACCCCGACGACCCCGACGACCCGAGACCCCCGAAGGACAAGGGCGGCTCGGGCTCCCCCTGGCGTCCCGGCGCGGCCGGCGGCGTGTCGGGAGGCGGACCTTCCCAGCTCGCCCCGGCTGCGGGATCACCGCAGGCCGACGCCGACGCGGCCGCCACCACCGGTACACAGCGGGATCAGCCCGAGCGTCCGTCGACCACACCCGACAAGCCCGTCGGCAGCATCGACGAGCTGAACGACGCCAACCGGGGCGAGCTGAAGGCCGAGCTGGATGGCGACCTGCTGACGGTGACGATCGCCGGAGCGAACGAGGGCGACTGGTTCTTCGCCCATGTCTATCCGTCCGGAGCGGCGATCGACTGGCTCAGCGCGGACGACCAGAGCCGGGTCCAGCTCGACGTGTCCAGCCTGAGCGACGGGCTCTACAAGTTCACCTTCCTCGACGCGAACGAGACGTTCATCGGCTGGGTGGAGCTACAGGTCGGCGAGGAGGACGCCCACGCCGAGCCTCGTGAAGCCCCGCGCGCTGAGAGCACCATCCTTGGCCCCCACACGGACGGCGGATCGGGTCTGTCGTTGAGCGGGCTGGAGCAGGCCCTGATCGCCGGCACCGGCGTGCTGTTCATCGCCGCCGCTCTGGTGCTGGTGATCGCGGCGCTGCGACGGCCGTCCCACGGAGCGGGAACACCGTGACGCGGGGGGCGGTCACGACCCGTCGACCGCTGTTCGTCGGGACGCTCGCGGTGATCGTCGTCGGCGTGGTGATCGCGGTGGTGGGGGCCGTCGGCTGGTTCGGCGCGGACCGGCCCGAGCCTCCTCCCGAGCGGCGGCAGGTCGAGTCGGTCGCGGGGTCGGGGAACATCCGACCGCTGCCGGCCGCCGCGCCGCTCGACATCAGCGTGCCGGTCGTCGATCTGCATGTCGAGGTCGGCATCCAGCCGCCTCCCGTCGACGGGGTTCTCGTGCCGCCGGACGGCGAACGCGGCTACTGGCTCGACGATCGTGCCGGCGTGGGGGCCGATGCCGACGACACCGCCTATCTGATCGGGCACAGCGCCGCGGTCGGGCCCGCAGCGTTCAATGCCCTCGTCAACCGCGAGCAGCAGCGCAGCTCCCTCTACGCGGGAGACGAGATCATCGTGACGACCGAACATGGAGAGGTCGTGTACATCGTGCAGCGCACCATGATCCACGAACAGAGCCGTCTCGCCGACATCGCCGATCTGTGGACGGCGAGCCCGGGGCGCCTGGTCCTGATCAGCTGTCTGTTCGACGATCAAGGGCGCCCCACCGACGACAATGTCGTCATCTACGCACGGCTCGCCCCGGAGTCGTCGGGCGGCGTGTCCTGAGCCCGAGCGGTGGCGACGGTGCTGTCCGACCCGCACCGATTCGGTCGATCGGCCCCGGGCACGCCTCCGGGCTGCGACGATGAGGCATGGACGTCGAACTGCTGACCGCCGCCGTCATGGAGCCCGCGCTCGGGCCGGCCGTGCCCGCGCAGGTGCTGGTGGGCGACACCGGAGACGGACTCGTGCTGGTCGACACCGGTTTCGGCACCGCCGACCTGGCCGACCCGGCGCAGCGCCTCGGTCCGATGCGGCGCGTGCTCCGGCCCCGCCTCGACCCGGCGCTCACCGTGGTCGAACAGTTGCGCCGCCGTGGGATCGAGCCGGGAGCGGTGACCGATATCGTGCTCACCCACCTCGATCTGGATCACATGGGCGGCGTCGACGACTTCCCGGGGGCGCGGGTGCACACGACCGCCGACGAGTACGCCGCGGCCGTCACCGATCCGGATCCGCTCGATCGCGTGCGGTACCGGCAGAGCCAGCTCGCGACCTTCCCTCGGCCGGTGCTCCACGCCGGGCGCGGCGATGTCTGGGAGTTCGGCCTCACCGGACACGAGGTGCTGCCCGGGGTGGTGCTGGTGCCCATGCCCGGGCACTCTCGCGGGCACGCAGCGGTCGCGGTGACGCAGGGTGATCGGTGGATCCTGCACGCCGGGGATGCGCTCTTCGATGCGAGCGTCCTCGATCCGGCGCTGCCACGACATGGCACATTGCGGGCCTTCGAACGCTCCGTCGGCCGCGATCAGGGCGCCATCTCGCGCAACCACCGTCTGCTGGCGGAGCTGCACCTGCTACCCCAGATCACCGTCGTCCTCGCGCACGATCCCCGCGCCTCCCTCTGACGACGACAACCCGCTAGGTTCCGGGGTCAGGCGGGGAGCAACTCGCTGACCACATCGCGCAACAGCTCATAGCCCCGCTGGGTCAGGATCGACTCGGCGTGGAACTGGATGCCGCGATAGTGCGGTCCGGCGACGAGATGCACATCGCCGTGATCATCGGTCTCGACACTGACCCCCTCGGGCAGCCCCTGCTCGGGAGCCCGCGCGACGAAGGTGTTGTAGAAGCCCACCGTCTCGCTGCGCCCCAGCACGTCGAGCCGGCTCTGCGTGCCCTGGAAGACGATGTCCTTGAAGGTGAGATCCAGTCCGAGCTGGTGGCAGAGCGTCTGGTGGCCGAGACATACGCCGAGGAAGGGCTGTCCACGCTCCAGCAGCCGGTCGACGGCGCCGCGCAGCACCCGCATCTTCGGCTCATCGGCCCGCGGGTCGCCCGGCCCCGGGCCGACGACGACGAGATCGTAACCGTCGAGGTCGCCGTCGCCGTAGTCGTCGTGCCGGACGATATCCGTGCTCATGCCCAGGACACCGAAGACATGGGAGAGCATGTTGACGAAGTCGTCCTCGCCGTCGAGGATGACGACCCGCTTGCCGACCAGGTGCGGCTCCGGCTCGGTGCCGGACTGATCGCTGAGCCAGAACTGGCTGAGCCGCTGATTGCGTGAGCCGAGGGCGATGAGCACATCGTCCTCGCGGGTGAAGGCATCGAAGCCGTCGGCCGCGGGCGGGGCCGCGTCGACCAGTCCGAAGGCGCTGAGGATCCCGGCGGCCTTCGCCCAGGTCTCGGCGGTCTCATAGGCGGCATCCGAATCGCGGACGAGGGTCGCCCCCGCGCTCACCTTGAGCCGGCCGTCGAGGTCGACATCGGCCGTGCGGATGAGGATGGGCGCATCGGCCTTCGGCCGGCCCTCGGCGTCCCGACCCACCAGCGCGGCGATCGAGGCGTAGTAGCCGCGGCCCTCGGGCTCGTACTGCTCGATGAGCCGGCAGGCGTTCTCGACCGGGCTGCCGGTCACGGTGGCGGCGAACATCGAGTCGCGCAGCACATCGCGCACGTCGCGGTCGGTACGCCCGGCGAGCAGGTACTCGGTGTGCACGAGGTGGCTCATCGGCTTCAGATAGGGACCGAGCACGAGTCCGCCCTCGTGGCAGATATCGCACATCATCTTGAGCTCCTCGTCCACCACCATGAAGAGCTCGTAGATCTCCTTCTCGTCGGAGAGGAAGCGCAGCAGCTCGCGCTTGCGGTCCGCATGGGTCTCGAGACCGCGCATGCGGAAGGTGCCCGATATCGGGTTCATGCGCACCTGGCCGGCGTCGAGGCTGACGTGGCGCTCGGGGCTCGCCCCGATCAGGTAGCGGTCGCCCGTGAAGATGAGGAAGGTCCAGAAGGCTCCGCGCTCGCGTTCGAGCAGGCGGCGGAGCACGGTCAGCGCGCGGTCATGCCCCCAGTCGGCGACCTGGGCACGGTAGTGACGGCCGATGACGAGATTGGCCCCCTCCCCCACGCCGATCTCGCCGTCGATGATCTGCCGGACCGTCTCGGCATAGTCATCGTCGCTGGTGTCGAAGCCGCCGCGATCGACGAACTCGATCGGCGCATCGGGCAGCTGGTCGAGCACCTCGGCCAGGGGCAGCTCGGCGAGCAGATCGGCACGGATGACCGACAGCGGCGTGCCGTCCTGGTGCGCCGCGAATCCCCGCTCGCGGACCTGGGCGTAGGGGACGAGGACGAGGTGGTCCCATCGCTCCTCGGCACCCTCGACGACGGGAATGTCCGCCAGGCTCTCGATATCGGCGCGGGGCCCGCCGATGAGCGTGACGGTATCGGCCTCGCGCCCACGGATGAGGGCGAAGGCCGGCTGGGCGAGCAGATCGTCGAGCAGGGTCATGGTCTTCCTACAGGTGGTGGCCGCGGACGACGAACGCCCAGTACCGGCCGACGGCGGACTGGGCGTTGGGACAACGGGACGACAGGCCACCTAGGAGCGGCGCCACCAGGTGCGAGTCGTCATGGACGGCAGCGTAGCGCATCCGCGCCTCACCCCACGTCCCCGCCTCGGGCGGGTGAGGTCGGGCCCTGGAGACGGGGCGAGAACGGATGCCACACTGAGCGGGTGGAGATCGACGAGGACGCGTTGCGCGATGACCTGGCCACCCTCGTGGGCTTCGGGGCGATCGGCGGCTCGGAGGCCGAGGTGGCCATCCAGCACTGGTGCGCCGAACGCCTCACATCCCTCGGCCTCGAGGTCGACCACTGGCATGCCGACCTCGAGGAGCTGCGCGCCGATCCCGACTATCCCGGCGAGGAGGTCGAGCGCGAGGAGATGTGGGGCTGCGTCGCCGCCACCTCGTCCGATCGACCCTCCCTGATCCTGGCCGGTCACGTCGATGTCGTGCCGATCGGCGAGGTCGGCCTCTGGGAATCCGACCCGTTCACCCTCACCATCCGCGACGGCCGTTGGCGCGGCCGCGGCACCTGCGACATGCTCGGCGGGGTCGCGGCGATCTTCGCGGCCGCCCGGGCCGTCGATCATCGTTCCCTCGCCCGTCCCTTCGCGATCCACACCGTGGTCGCCGAGGAGGACGGCGGTCTCGGCACCTTCGACACCCTGCGCCGCGGCCACACCGGCGATGCCTGTCTCATCGCGGAGCCGACGGCCGGACGCGTGGTGGCCGCCAACGCCGGGTCGCTGACCTTCCGGCTCGAGATCCGCGGTGCGGCCACGCACGGGTCGATGCGTCGCGACGGCGTCTCCGCGATCGGGCTCCTCCCCCGCGTGCTCGCGGCCATCGACGAGCTGGAGGCGCGGCGCAATGCCGATGTCCCGACATTGTTCGGTCCGCTGCCGTTCCCGATCTCGGTGGGCATCCTCAGCGCGGGTGACTGGGCGAGCACCGTCCCCGACCGGCTCGTCGCCGAGGGACGCTATGGGGTGCGTCCGGGTGAGAGCTTCGCCGACGCCGAGGCCGCCTTCGAGCGTCACATCGGCCTGCTGTGCGCGCAGGATCCCTGGCTGCGCGAGAACCCGATCGACGTGAGCTGGCCCGGAGGTCGCTTCGCGGCCGGCATGACCAATCCGGATCACCACTTCGTACGGCAGGTGGGCGAGCTGACGGGAGCCGGCGCCGCCGGCGCCCCCTATGGATCGGATCTGCGGCTCTATGTGGGAGCAGATATCCCGACCGTGCAGTACGGACCCGGGGCCATCGCCGACGCCCATGCCGTCGACGAGTCGGTGCCGATCGACGAGGTCGTGCACTGCGCCGAGACCTACCGCGATCTCATCCTCGCCCGCTGTTCCTAACCGAGCTCCCGGCCCCGGATGTGGCCGCTGATGGCCCTCGACACGCCGGCCCATAGGGCTACAACGGGCCAGATCGTGGCACGGACGGGTCGGGTCAGGGGGTGGCGTCGTCGGTGTCGTCGCCGGGCAGGGGCGAGAGCTCGAGCTCGGTGTAGTCGCCGACGTCGATGATGCGGCCGGGCTGGAAGGTGACGATCTGCAGGCCGACCGGGCGTCCCTCGTCGAAGGTGACGAGGGTGACCTGGGCGTCCCGGCGCAGCTTGCTGCCCAGGGCGAAGGCGTAGACGGCGCCACCGGTCGAGGCCGTCGTGAGGGCGGTGGTGATGCCCTCCTCGCCGTCGGTGACGTCCGGCCCGACCTGACGATGGAGGTGCCCCGACAGCACCAGGTCGGCGCATCCGCGGTCGATCGTCTCGCGCCCGGAGGCCGAGCTGTGCACCATCATCACGCCGATGCGCTCTTCGGCATCGCAGGCGGTCTCGGCCAGCTCGGCGTTCTGGGCGCCGATCGCGTCGATATTGTCGTCCTCATTGCCGGTGTATCCGGCGGTGAGGCCCGAGCTGCGGGGGTCGCTGTCGCCGAGGATCGAGATGCCCTCGATCTCCTCGATGCCACCGTCGAGCACGGTGAATCCGGCGCGCTCCATCTCCTCGCGGATGAACGGGCCCTGATCGTGATTGCCGGCGACCGCGTAGACGGGGACATCGGAGAAGGCCGCCGCCAGCGACTGGATGCTGAAGTCCTCCCAGGAGGCGCCGTTCGAGGTGTCATCGCCGAGATCCATGACGAAGGAGATGTCGGCGCGATCTCCGACGGCCTTGGCGACCTGGTCCATGGTGATGTTGTTGTGCCGGTCCGTGACCACCAGGGCGGTGATCTCGTCGCCCTCGGGGGCCCGGATGCCCTCGACATCCTTCACATCGTCGGCGAGCTTGCCGTAGAAGTCGACGGACTCCGAGTAGGTGGCGATCGCACCGTCGAGCAGCGCCTTGCTGCCCGCGACGGCAGCGCCCTTGGACACCTCGACGTCCTGGAGGGCGCTGAGATCGGCGGGGATATTGCCCAATTCGGGGAACTCGGTGGTGATCGGCACCCAGGAGACCGTGCGGGTGTCATCGGAGCGATGCGGAAGCGCCACCCACAACGAGGCGATGAGCACGACGGCCAGCGTGCCGCCGATGAGGGCCGAGTGACGGCCGGGCGGCCACGCGCCCGCCAGCTGTGTGCGCCGCGTGGGACCGAGCAGACGCCAGACCACGACGATGACGACCACGGTCGCCAGCCCGGCGGCCACACCGCGGATCGCCGAGGCGAGGGCGACATCCTGCAGAACCCCGGTGACCTTGGCGATCTCGCCCTCGGGAGCTGCCGCGATCGCAGCGTCCTGCGCCAGGATCTGCTCGAAATTGGTGATCGGGCTGTCCCGCAGCACGATATCCGCGCCGATGCCGAGCGGAGCGTCGGTGCTGATGCGGAACTCGGGCAGCAGCGGACCGGCTTGCACGGTGGCATGACCGTCGAGGTTGCCGGTGACGGTCGCATTGTGCGCTCCGATCGTCACCGTGCGCTCGGTGTGCAGGAAGGAGGCCGTGGTGACCCACACCCCCACCACGAGTCCTGCGAGCACCAGACCGACGATCGCGAGCACGCGACGGGTCATCACACCTCCTGTAGCCATCGTTGGGTCTCGCCGACCGTGGCGAGCCTGGACGTCGCACGAGTGAGCACGACGTAGAGCGTCCGCCAGCCAGCAGCCGACTCCGCGACGATAGCGTCAGGTTCGGACACCAGCACGCCGTCGAACTCCAGACCCTTGGTGGCGAGCGCGTCCAGCACCCGCACCCGATCCGGCGAGACACCTCCCAGTACGCGCTGCCAGCGCTCCACAGCGCCCTGGGTCGTGACGACCGCGACCGTGCCCTCGGTCTGGTCGAGCAGCCAGTCGAGCAGCTCGCGCGCACGCTCCTCGACCTGCTCGGTCACCTCGTGACGTGGCTCGACATCGGTGCGCCGGACCGCCTCGGCGAGGTCGGGATCGTCGATCGTCCGGCGAGCGACCCGGGCCGCGAGATCGTAGATCTCGGCGGAGTTGCGGTAGTTCTTCGACAACCGGAAGCGATGCTGGGGCTTGTTGCCGATCGCCGCGTCGCGAGCCGTCGTCGTCTCGTGGGGCCGCGGCCACGAGGACTGGGCCGCGTCGCCGACGATGGTCCAGCTCGCCAGCCGCGCGCGTCGCCCGAGCATCCGCCACTGCATCGGGGAGAGGTCCTGGGCCTCGTCGACGAGCAGGTGGGCATAGCTGTCGTCCTCGATGCTGGAGGTGGTGCGCAGCCGCTCCTCGGCCTCGTCGCGCTCGCGGCGCTCGAAGCTCATCAGCTGCTTGGGCAGTCCGGCGTCGAGGTCGATCTCCGGCGGGACCTCGCCGAGCAGATGCCGCAGCTCGTCGATCAGGGGGACGTCCTCGATGCGGGGCGCATCCGGGGTCCAGGTATCGCGGACGGCGGCGATCTCGTCCGCGGCGAGCAGGTCACCGCCGAGCTCGGCGATCCGGTCGGGCAGCGTCCGCCAGGCCTCGACGGGATCGACCTCGGGCCACCAGGTCTCGATGAAGTCCACGAAACGGTGATCGCCGAGCAGCTCCTCGATGAAGGCGTCCTCCCCCTTCTCGAGGGCGCGTTCGGCGGTGACCTGCGACCAGAGCGCGGCGAGCACCACGGCGGGCACCTGCCGGAACACCTGGTTGCGCGGGCCGCGCGACAGCAGCTGGCGGCTGAGCCGGCGCAGCTCGCGGGTGCTCAAGTGCAGGCGCTGGTCGCGATAGAAGCCGGTGAACTCGCGCGGAGCCGTGGGCATCGGCGCTCGCGCCAGGCGGCGCAGCAGCGTCGCCATGTGCGCGGACCCCTTGGTCGCGGCGGCCTCGGGGAGGTCGTGCTCGGTGGCCCGGATGCCGTCGACCACATCGCCGATCGCGCGCAGCGTCACCGCGGTCTCGCCGAGACTGGGCAGCACACGATCGATATAGCTCATGAAGACCGACGAGGGTCCGACGACGAGGACCCCACCGGACTCGAAGCGGCGCCGATCCGTGTAGAGCAGGTAGGCGGCGCGGTGCAGCGCGACGACGGTCTTGCCGGTACCGGGACCGCCCTGCACCACCAGGACTCCGGGCAGCTCGGCGCGGATGATCCGATCCTGTTCGGCCTGGATCGTGCCG
>JAEZEJ010000074.1 GCA_023417775.1 Actinomycetes bacterium
GCAGGAGGCGCTCGCCTCCGGAGAAGAGGAATGATGGCCGCGAGCTTCCGGGCAGGGTTCGCCACCTTCGTGGGGCGTCCGAATGTCGGCAAGTCGACGCTCACCAACGCGCTTGTGGGGGAGAAGGTCGCGATCACCTCCGCGAAGCCCCAGACCACTCGCACGGCGATCCGGGGCATCGTGCACCGCGAGGACGGCCAGCTCATCATCGTCGACACGCCCGGCATCCACCGCCCGCGCACGCTCCTCGGGGAGCGGCTCAACGATGTGGTGACGGGGATCCTCGGCGATGTCGACGTCATCGGCTTCTGTGTGCCGGCGGATGAGAAGATCGGCCCCGGAGACCGCTTCATCAACGAGCAGCTCGACAAGTTCCCGCGCGCGAAGAAGGTCGCGATCGTCACGAAGGTCGACACCGCATCGCGACCCGCTGTCGCCGAGCAGCTGCTTGCGGTCAGCGAGCTGCGCGAGTGGGACGACATCATCCCGGTGTCGTCGCTGCAGGGCATCCAGCTCGACACGCTCGTGTCGCAGCTCATCGCTCTCATGCCGGAGTCGCCCCCTCTGTATCCGGACGACGCCGTCACCGACGAGACACGGGAGCACCGCATCTCGGAGCTCATCCGCGAAGCGGCGCTGGAGGGCGTCTCGGATGAGCTGCCGCACTCGATCGCGGTGACGCTGGATGACATCGTCGAACGCGAGGATTCCGACATCGTCGATGTGTACGCCAACATCTGGGTCGAGCGCGACAGCCAGAAGGGCATCATCATCGGCAAGAAGGGCGCGCGGCTGCGAGAGATCGGTGCGACCTCGCGAGGCCAGATCGAGCGGCTGCTCGGCACCCCGATCTACCTCGACCTGCACGTCAAGGTGGCCAAGGACTGGCAGCGCGATCCCAAGCAGCTGCGCAAGCTCGGCTTCTGATCGAGAGGTCTCACTCCCGGCGCAGCCAGTCGCGCAGCCGATCGAGCGGCCAGGTGGTGACGATGCGATCGGCCGGCACCTGGCAGGCCACCGCTCGGGCCGCTCCGTAGTCCAGGAAGTCCAGCTGTCCCGGGGCGTGGGCATCGGAGTCGATCGAGAACAGACAGCCCGCATCGAGTGCGATGGCGATGAGGTCGTCGGGCGGATCCTGTCGCTCGGGCCGGGCATTGATCTCCACCGCGACGTCCCGAGCGGCGCACGCCTCGAAGACCGCGTGGGCGTCGAAGGAGGAGGGCGGGCGGGTGCCGCGCCCGCCGGTCACCAGTCGTCCGGTGCAATGGCCCAGGATGCGCGTCCGCGGATGCTCCACCGCGCCCAGCATCCGCCGGGTCATCGCGCGCGAGTCCATACGCAGCTGGGAATGCACACTCGCCACGACCACCTCGAGCCGGGCCAGCAGCTCGTCCTCCTGATCGAGTGCGCCGTCGTCGAGGATGTCGACCTCGATACCGCTGAGCAGGGCGATGTCGTCGGTCCCCTCGTCCACCTCCGCGACGATCTCCAGCTGTTCGCGCAGCCGTTCGGGGGTGAGACCGTTGGCGACGGTGAGCCGCGGTGAGTGGTCGGTGAGTGCGAGATACTCGCGTCCGAGCCGGCGACCGATCCGCACCATCTCCTCGATGGGCGAGCCGCCGTCCGACCAGTCCGAGTGCAGGTGCAGGTCACCGCGCAGCTGCCCCCGCAGCGGCTCGCCGCCCTCGGCGAGCGGGGCGGCACCGCGATCGCGCAGGTCCGCCAGGTAGTCGGGGATCCCGCCGTCCACGACCTCCTCGACCACGCCGACGGTCCGCGGGCCCAGTCCCTTGAGGCGCTTCAGACTGCCGGAACGGGCCCGTTGCTCGACCTCCGCGGGAGTCAGCGAGGAGAGGACCTCGGCGGCGGTCCGGAAGGCCTCGACTCGATAGGTGGACGCCTGCTCCCGCTCCAGCCAGAAGGCGATCTCACTCAGCGCGTCGACGGCATCCATGGATCGATGCTCCCACCTTGCATGTCTCCGTGCCGCATGACTTCATGGAGACATGTCCGCCATCGTCAGCCGTCATCTCGTCGTCCATGGACGCGTCCAGGGTGTCTACTTCCGGGGCTCATGTGAGGACACTGCGCGAGGCCTGGGGTTGGACGGCTGGGTGCGCAATCGCGACGACGGTACCGTCGAGCTCGTGGCGCAGGGAGAGCCCGCGGCCGTCGAGGAGCTGGTGCGCTGGTGCCACCAGGGTCCGCGACAGGCCGCCGTCACCTCTGTCGACATCAGCGAGGTCGAGGTCGACGAGAGCCTCGGCGCGTTCAGCACCCGCTACTGACGGGAGCGGCCCGGGCCGCGGTCTCCTCGCGACGGAGACCCCCGAGCGGTGCCACTCGCGCATCGCTCACTCCATCAGCAGGGCCGCGAGCGTTCCACCGAGCTCGGTGGCGGCGTCGAGGTGCGGCTCGATGTCGCCGGTGATGACCAATGGCTCGGCCGCCAGTGTCCATTGCAGGCCGGTGGTGATCGACTCCATCGCCCGTTCAGCCCCGGTCGTGTCGTAGCCTCCGCGGATCCAGAACGAGAACGGGCGTTTGGCGGTGGGCTCGCGGACCTCGTTGTAGACGGAGTCGAAGAAATGCTTCAGCGCGCCGGAGATGTAGCCGAGATTGGCGCTGGTGCCGAGCAGATAGCCGTCCGCGGCGAGCACATCATCGATCGTGGCCTCCAGAGCGGGCCGCGTGACCACCTCGACCCCTTCGATCGCCGGATCACCGGCACCAGTGAGCACCGCATCGGCCAGGGTGCGCAGTGTGGGGGTGGGCGAGTGATGCACGACGAGCAGACGAGCCATGCTCCGACGCTAACGCCTCGGAGCGACCCCGTCCTGCCGCGGCGGGCACGGGCGGGTATTCGCCGGACCGCCTAGGATCGTGGGTATGGACCTCGCTGCCGCCGCGACGTCGATCCGCGGCAACGTCGAACGCGTCATCGATGGCAAATCCGAGGCGATCGACACGGCGATCACGGTGCTGCTCGCCGAAGGGCATCTGCTGATCGAGGATGTCCCCGGTGTCGGCAAGACCGCACTGGCCCGGGCCCTCGCCCGGTCGATCGACGGCACGGTCCACCGTGTGCAGTTCACCCCTGATCTGCTGCCATCGGACATCACCGGGGTCTCGGTCTTCGACCAGTCGCGCGCCACCTTCGAGTTCCGGCCCGGGGCCGTGTTCGCCAATATCGTGATCGGCGACGAGATCAATCGAGCCTCGCCCAAGACCCAGTCGGCGCTCCTGGAGGCGATGAGCGAGCGACAGGTCTCCGTCGACGGCGTGACCTACCCGCTGGCGCCGCCGTTCATGGTCGTCGCGACGCAGAACCCGGTCGAGATGGAAGGCACCTATGCGCTGCCGGAGGCTCAGCGCGACCGGTTCATGGCCCGGATCTCGATGGGCTACCCTGATGCCGCCGCCGAGCTGGCGATGATCCACGGTCACGACCGGGTCGAGCCCGTCGAGGTGCTGGAGCCGGTCGTCGCGGTCGCGGACTTCACGGCGATGATCGGCGAGGCACGTGCCGTCCACGTCTCGGATGCCGTCGGTCGCTATGTGGTGGCCCTCGCGGCGGCCACCCGCGAGCACCCGCGCATCCAGCTCGGAGCGAGCCCGCGGGCCACGCTGCAGCTCGTACGCGCGGCGAAGGCGCGGGCGGCGATGGTCGGCCGGGAGTTCGTGCTGCCGGACGACATCGACGCCCTCGCCGAGGCGGTGCTCGCCCATCGACTCATCGTGGACCGTGGGGCGCCCTCCGCGTCCCATCTGGTGCGCGAGATCATCGGCGCCACCGCGGTCCCGCAGGGGAGTTGAGCCGTGGCCTGGTCGCGCTGGCCGACCCCGACGCCACGCGCGCTGGTGTCGCTCGGCGCAGCAGCGGGCTCCACTGTCAGCGCCTTCTGGTGGGGTGTTCCGGTGCTCCTGAGCGGCGCCGGTCTGCTGGTGACGGTCGTCATCGTCGCCCACCTCGTGGTGGCGCTGAGCCACCCCCGCTGGGAGGTGCGACGCACGGTGACGCCGCACGTCGCCGAACCGGGGGAGCCGGTGTCGGTCCGCTTCCAGCTGGTGAGCACCCGGCGCAGTGCCCTCGACGTCGTGGAGTGGTGGGAGGACGCGAGCGGAGGCGGACACAGCGGTGCCTTCGAGGCGGCCGCGAACGGCGCCACCCCGCAGAGTCGCTACGAGGTCCGGCTCTCACAACGCGGCCGGCACCGGCTCGGTCCGGCGAGCGTGCGGGTGAGCGATCCCTTCGGGCTGGCCACCCGCTGGACCCAGCTGGAGGGGGAGAACACCATCATCGTGCTCCCGCACCGGTACGCGCTCGAGGGCGGTGCCGATGCGCTCGCCGGGATGCAGGACCGCGAGGACACCGCGCTGCGGGTCCGGCCCTCGGGCACCGGTGACGCGGACGTGCTGGCGCGGCCCTATCGCACCGGTGACGCCGTCAAGCGCCTGCACTGGAAGGCCACGGCGCATCGCGGCACCCTGATGGTCCGCCACGACCAGCAGCAGGCGCAACGGCAGCTGCAGCTCGTCGTCGACGTACGCGGCGACACCGTCCGAGAGCTCGATTGGCGGATCGATGCCGCCGCATCGATCGCCGAGCACCTGCACGAGGACGGCATCGATCTGCGGATCTCGATCGGTGCCGATGAACTGCTGGTGGGCCGTGACGACTCGCTGCGCTCAGTCCTCATCGACCTGGCCCTGGTCGAACCGCGTGAGGGCCCCTCATTCATGGACGAGCACGCGCCGGCCCTGGTGATCGCGGGCCGTATCGACCAGGCGATGGCCGTGCAGTGGTTGGATGCTCGCCGACGACCCGCGCTGGCGCTGGTGCACCGCTCCAGCGAGGAGCAGGCGATGGCCCTGCTCCGCCGCGACGACTGGGCGGTCGAGACCTATGGGGAGCGGGACGAGGTCCGGGCGGTGTGGGATCGGCTCAACCGCGGGGCCGTCCGATGAGGCCCGACCGCACCTCGCTGTTCGGTGTCATCGGCCTGATCGGCGTCCTCCTCGGCCTGCGGGTCGTCCTCCTCGGCGCCTGGTGGTGGCGGGTCGTCCTCGTCATGGCGGTCGCCTATGCCGTCTCGACGCTGGTGCGGCGGGTGCGTCCGGTGCTGGCCCCGCTTGTGGCGGTGCTGGCGCTCGGTCTCACCGTCATATGGCTCTTCCTGCCGGCGACGACGGTCCTCGGGGTGCCGACAGGACAGACGTGGGCCGCCGTCGGCGACCAGATGAGCCTCGCGATCGCCGTGGTCGCCGAGGAACAGGCGCCATTGGTGGCGCCGGAGGCATTGGTGCTGTTCATCGCCCTGGCCTTCGGCCTCGTGACCGTGGTCCTGGACGATCTGCTGTCCCGGCCTGTCCCGGGGGCGACCGTCGGCTGCGGGATCCTCTACGCCGGTGGTCTCGCGGCGGCCTCGCTCATCGTCGGTGTCACGCCTGGTGCGGCGGCCGTGGCCGTGACCGCCATCGGATGGCTGGGCGTCGCGGTGAGCCGAGGCGGGGTGGCGACCCCGGCACGGACCGCCCTGGCCGCCGGCACCGGTGCCCTCGCCGTCATCGCGGCATTGCTGACGCCGGCCCTGGCCGCTCCCAGTCTCGAGCCTTCGGTCACCTCCTGGGGCCGGCCGCCCGCGGAGGTCTTCGGGCGCGGCATCAATCCGATGCTGCGGCTGGGGGAGAACCTGCGTCGCGGGGAGTCCGTGGAGGTCGCTCGCTCGATCACCAGCGCGGACGACCCGCCGTATCTCAAGGTCGCGACGCTGATCGACGTCGATGGGGAGACCTGGCGTCAGGTCGGCGACGGTGCCGGGCTGCCCACCGAGGAGCCGCTCGGCGACATCGGTCCCGATATCGAGACGACGACCGAGGAGATCCGGATCGAGATCGGCGACCTCGACACCACCATGCTGCCCGTGCCGTACCGCTTCGACGAGCTGAGGGGCCTGGTCGGCGCCTGGGCCCGGCATCCGGTGGGCGGCACCGTCCGGTCGCGCGGTGACACCACCCGAGACCTGTCCTACGCCGCGTCCTATGTCGAGATCGATCCGGATGCCGAGCAGATGCGGGGGTTGTACACCTCGATGCCCTCGGGCGTCTTCCAGCGCTACACCGAGCTGCCGTCCGAGACGCCACCGGAGATCGGCGAGGTGGCGCGCGAGCAGACCGCCGGCCTCACCAATGCCTACGACCGCATCGAGACCTTGCAGAACTGGATGCGTGGCAGCTTCGCCTACTCGGAGTCCGCTCCGGTGGCCGAGGGATACGACGGCAACGGACTCGACGTCGTCGCGCGGTTCCTCACCGAGGAGCAGTCGGGCTACTGCGTGCACTTCGCCTCGGCCCTCGCCGCGATGGCGCGGTCGCTGAACATCCCCGCCCGGATCGCGGTCGGCTATGCCCCGGGCCGGCCGGCGGGCCGCACCTCGGACGGGGAGCAGGTCTACTCGACCCGTTCGGACATGCTGCATGCCTGGACCGAGGTCTGGTTCGACGGGGTCGGCTGGGTGAGCTTCGATGCGACACCGGGCGTCGGCTCGGCGACGGAATTCGACGAACCGCTGATCGACTCGGGCACAGCGGCTCCCGATATCGATCTGCCGGACGCGACGACGGCGCCCCAGACGGCCGCGCCCGATACGGCTCAGCCCGATGCGGGGGACGCCGCCGCGCAGGCCGCGGACCGCGACACCCCGTGGGGCCTGGTGGTCGCGTTCGCGGTGGTCCTCGGGGTCCTGGCGCTCGTGCCGGCGGTCGTACGTCTCGTCCGCCGGTCGCTGCGGTGGAGGTCGAGGAAGGTCGAACCCTGGTGGCGCGAGCTCACCGACACGGCCGCGGATCTCGGGATCGCCGTCCCGAGCACTGCGACCCCGCGGGCGCAGGCCGAGGCGCTGGTCGCGGCCGCTGGACCCGAGGTGCGCGAGGTCGTCACGGTGCTGGAGCGGGAACGATACGCCGCATCGGCACCGGAGCCCGATGACGATCTACGCCGCGCCGCCACTCGAGCGACGCATCGGCTCGACTCCGCCGTCCCGTGGCGCCGGCGGATCCTGGCCCGGCTGTATCCACGGTCGCTCTGGCGCTGACCGGGGGACGTCCTAGCCGCGGTCGTGGGGCTCGAGCCAGACCGCCGGGTCGGGTCCCAGCGGCACGATCTGCGTGGGATTGATGTCCGTGTGCACCACGTAGTAGTGCTTCTTGATCTGCTCGAAGTCGATCGAGTCGCCGAAGGCCGGGATCGAGTAGAGATCGCGGGCGTATCCCCACAGCTGCGGCATCTCGGTCAGCTTCTGGCGGTTGCACTTGAAATGGCCGTGGTAGACGGCGTCGAAGCGAGCGAGGGTCGTGAACAGCCGGATATCGGCCTCGGTGATCGTGTCTCCCATCAGGTAGCGACGCGTCGACAACCGCTCCTCGAGCCAGTCCATCGCGGTCCACAGCCGCTCGTAGGCGTCGTCGTAGGCCTCCTGCGACCCCGCGAAGCCACAGCGGTACACCCCGTTGTTGACCTCGGTGAAGATCCGCTTCATGACCTCCTCCATCTCGTCGCGGACATCAGCGGGCCACAGATCGGGAGCATCCGGCGCATGGTGCTCACGCCATTCGAAGAAGAGGTCGTGGGTGATCCAGGGGAAGTCATTGGTCACGACCTTGCCGGACTCGATCTCCACGATCGCCGGCACGGTGATGCCGCGCGGGTAGTCCGGGTAGCGGGCGAAGTAGGCCTCCTGGAGCCTTCCGATGCCCAGGACCGGGTCCACCCCGCCGGGGTCGAGATCGAAGGTCCAGCTGCGCTTGTCGTGCGTCGGGCCCGGCATGCCGAGGCTGAGCACGTCCTCGAGGCCGAGCAGCGAGCGCACGATGATGGAGCGATTCGCCCAGGGGCACGCCTTGGCGGCGATGAGCCGGTAGCGTCCCGGCTCGACCGGCCACCGCGGCGCATCGGCCGGGCTGGACTTCCCCGTGCCGGCGCGATCATCGACCGGCTCGCCGCCGTGAGCGGTGATGCGATCGGGGATGTAGTCCATGTCCCGGTCGAAGGCCTCCCCGCTGGTGACGTAGGCGCCCGCGGTCGAATGGTCGGCATCTGAAGAGCTCACCTGGCCAGTGTGCCGCAGGCGGGTGCACGGCGTCGGATGAACAACGGTGGCAAGGTGGCTCCCATGTGGAGACGCGCATGGATGGCAGGAGCGGGGGCGGCGCTGATGGTCGCGGTCGCCGCGGGATGCGGTGACGATGAGCCGGAGGGCGGCGGCACCTCCGGGGGAGCCGATCTGGCGTCCGCCGAGGTGGCGCTGTCGTGGCAGGACGCCGTGGGCCTTGCGCAGGAGTCCTTCGACGGCGACCTCGCCTCGATCGAGCTGGACGACGGTCGCGACGGGCTGGCCTACACGATCGAGCTGGTCTCCGAGGACGAGGAGTACGAGACGGTGATCGGTGCCGATGACGAGAGCGTCATCAGCGAGGAGACCGAGCGGATCGATGACGACGACCGCGCCGAGAAGGCTGCTGAGACCGTGTCCGTCGACGAGGTCGTGGAGCTCGACGAGGCGATGCGGACCGCACTGGCCGAATACGACGGGACCGTCGTGGAGTGGAAGCTGGAGGGGACGTCGCGCGGGCCGCAGTACCAGTTCGACATCCGTGCCGAGGGCGACTCCGAGGACGTCGAGGTGAGCATCGACGCGGTCAGCGGCGAGCTCATCGGCCGCGACGACTGAGACGCGGCCGGCCGGCCAGGAGGCATCGCCCTCCGGGCCGAGGGCAGGCCGGTGTTATGCTGGCGACATCATGCGCTATGCGAACCTGCTCCTTCGCTGCCGCGTCGAGGTCCACTAGGTCGGGCACCTCGCCGCGGAGTTCGTCGTGACCGGCCGCCTGACGAACCCACCCGAGGAGCCCCCAGTGAAGAACAACCCCGTCTCTCCCCAGCAGCCGTCGCCCATGCCCTTCGGCCGCTACCGCGCCTTCGAGCCGATCGACATCCCCGATCGCACCTGGCCGAGCGCGACCATCACCGCCGCGCCGCGCTGGCTCTCCACCGATCTGCGAGACGGCAACCAGGCGCTGATCGATCCGATGACCCCCGCGCGCAAGCGCCGCATGTTCGACCTGCTGCTGCGGATGGGATACAAGGAGATCGAGGTCGGCTTCCCGGCCGCGAGCGACACGGACTTCCAGTTCGTGCGCGATCTGATCGAGCAGGACCTGATCCCCGACGATGTCACCATCTCGGTCCTGACCCAGGCTCGAGAGGATCTCATCGAGCGCACTACGCAGTCGCTGGCCGGTGCCACCCGCGCCAATATCCACCTCTACAACGCGGTCGCCCCGCTGTTCCGCAAGGTGGTGTTCAATGCCTCGCGCGATGAGATCCGCGCCTTCGCCACGCGCGGCACCGAGATGGTGATGAAGTACGCCGAGCAGAACATGAACGACACCGCCTTCGGCTACCAGTACAGCCCGGAGATCTTCACGAGCACCGAGCTCGACTTCTCGGTCGAGGTCTGCGATGCGGTCATGGACGTCTGGCAGCCCGAGGAGGGCCGCGAGATCATCCTCAATCTGCCCGCGACGGTCGAGATGGCCACCCCCAATACGTATGCCGATCAGATCGAGTGGTTCGGCCGGCACGTCAAGAACCGCGAGCACGTCGCCATCAGCCTGCACCCGCACAATGACCGCGGCACGGCGGTGGCGGCGACCGAGCTGGCGATGATGGCCGGCGCCGATCGCGTCGAGGGCTGTCTGTTCGGGCACGGCGAGCGCACCGGCAATGTCGACCTGGTGACCTTGGGCATGAACCTGTTCAGCCAGGGCATCGACCCGCAGATCGACTTCAGCGATATCGACGAGATCCGCCGCACGGTCGAGTACTGCACGAATCTGCCGGTCCACCCCCGCCACCCCTACGCCGGCGATCTGGTCTACACCGCCTTCAGCGGCTCGCACCAGGACGCCATCAAGAAGGGGCTGGAGCACCTGGACCGCGTCGCGGCCGAGCAGGGCGTCGACATCCGCGAGGTGCCGTGGGAGGCTCCGTACCTGCCGATCGACCCGCACGATGTCGGTCGCACCTATGAGGCGGTCATCCGGGTCAACAGCCAGTCCGGCAAGGGCGGCGTGGCCTATATCCTGCGCGCCGAGCACCAGCTGGACCTGCCGCGCCGACTGCAGATCGAGTTCAGCCGGGTCATCCAGACCATGAGCGAGGGCGAGGCCGGTGAGATCGATGCCGACGAGATCTGGCAGGCCTTCCGCCGCGAGTACCTCGATGTCGAGGAGCCCTACGCGCTGGCCGGTCTGTCCTCGACCACCAGCGCCGATGGTCACGACGAGCAGATCGTCGACCTGGTCGTGCGTGGCGAGCAGCGCTCGTTCAAGGGCGAGGGCAATGGCCCGGTCGACGCCTTCGTCGACGGGATGCGCCAGGCCGGTGCGGAGATCCGGGTGCTGGACTACAGCGAGCACGCGTTGTCCTCCGGTGGCGATGCGCTCGCCGCGGCCTATGTCGAGTGCGAGATCGCCGGCGAGGTCGTGTGGGGCGTGGGCATCCATCCGAGCATCGTGACCGCGTCTCTGCGCGCGGTGATCTGCGCGGCCAACCGTGCGGAGGCCGTCACCATCCCGCGTGACTGAGCACTGAGCCGAGACGAGGGCGGCCCCCCCCCCCGCCCCCGGGGGGGGGGGCCGTCGTCCGATCGGGCTCCTTCACGCGGTGATCCCGGCGATGCGATCGATCGCCCGCGCAGCGCTCTAGAGCGTGAGCAGCAGCTTGCCGGCCGTGCGGCGGGCCGCGAGGTCCTCATGGGCGCGTGCCGCATCGGGCATCGGATAGGTGCCGCCGACACGGACGTCAAGATCGCCCGCGGCGATGAGCGAGAACAGCTCGCCGGCGCGCCAGTCGAGCTCCCGGCGCTCGGCGATGAAGTCGCTCAGCGAAGGCCGGGTCAGCACGAGCGACCCCTTGGCGGCGAGTGTCTGCGGATCGACGGGGAGCACCGGACCGCTAGCGGCACCGAACAGCACCACGGTTCCGCGCCTGCGGGTGGCGTCGAGCGAGCGATCGAAGGTGTCCCGGCCGACGCCGTCGAAGACGACCCGGGCACCCTGGCCATCGGTCAACTCACGAACACGCTCGTCGAACCCCTCGTAGCCGATGACGACCTCGTCGGCACCGGCGGCACGTGACAGCTCGGCCTTCCGCTCCGTCGACACCGTCGTGATGACCCGGACACCGCGCTGGGTCAGCAGCTGGGTCAGCAGGAGCCCGACACCGCCGGCACCGGCATGGACGAGCACCGTGTCGCCGGGCTCGAGCGGGACGATCGAGTGGGTCAGGAAGTGGGCGGTCATCCCTTGGAGCAGCACGGCCGCGGCCTGCTCGTCGCTGACCCCCTCGGGCACGCGCACGGCGAGATCGGCCGGGACGACGACATGCTCGGCGTAGCCGCCGTCGCCCATCGCCCAGGCGACCCGATCACCGGGGGCGAACTCGGCGACATCGGGCCCGACGGCGACCACGCGCCCTGCTGCCTCCTTGCCCGGTGTGAAGGGCAGCGGGGTGCGATAGGTGCCGGTGCGCAGGTAGATGTCGATGAAGTTGACGCCCGCGGCACCCACCTCGACCACGAGTTCTCCCGGACCCGGCGCAGGTCGATCGACCTCGCGCCACTCCATGACCTCGGGGTCGCCGGGTTGCTCGATGATGATCGCGTGGCTCATGCCGCCAGCGTAATCCGCGGCGCTGTCCGATGGTCCGTCGTCACCGAGGGATCGACGCGTCGACGATGCCGAATATCGCGGTGGTCTTCACGATCTGCTGCGGCAGCTCGATCGCGCGCAGCGTGGTCAGAGCGATCCAGTCCTCCTTGGCCAGCTCCATGCCACGTCGCTTGACCCGCTTCTCGACCTCTCGTCTCGCCGGACCGTTCTCGGGCATCCGCGCCCCGGGGCGGTCGAGCACGATGCCGAGCAGGGGGCCGGTGTCACCGTCGCCGACGGCCAGCAGCGCGGCGAGGCGCCGGGTGATCTCGTCGGGTTCCATGCCATCGACCAGCGTCCGGTGGAGGCGCGCGAGCAGATCGTCGCGATGGCGCGGGTCGAGCACCGGATAGCGTGCGCCGAAGAGGCCGGCCTTCCGGCGCGGGCCCAGCACGCCTTCGGTCACCAGGCCGCCGTAGATCCCGTCGCGGAGCTTGGTGCCGCCCCCGAGCCGGAGCACGGCGTTGCGGGGCCACTGTTCGGCATGCTCGCGTACGCGAGCCAGACCGTATTCCAGCGACGGCTCGGGGACCGGAGACGGGTCCAGCACGACGACCCGCGACTTCCGTCCTTCACCGGTGCGCCCGAGTCTCCCTCGGTCGACGAGGTCGTGCAGGGCTGCGCCGCCCAGGACCTTGTAGCCGTGATCCCTCACACGCACGATCGCTTTGCCGGTATCGGGATGCGTCGTGATCGAGACGATGTCGGCGAGAAGGGTCATTCGGGCAGGTTACCGGCGGTGTCTCTCTACTCGTCCTGAGGATCGCGGGCGGCCTCCACGCCGAGCACTGCCAGGAGCCGCGGGAGGGCGATGGCGGCGATCGAGGACACGATCCACACGACGAGCGCGCCCCAGACCCAGGCCGACAGCCCGGAGATCCACAGCGCGCGGCCGAACCAGGAGGCGATGACCAGCGCGATCAGGGTGGCGCCGAGCCCGGTGAGACCGACGAGATAGCGCGCCCGCTCGGCGGTGACGCGGGTCAGCCAGGGAGTGACGAGTCCCTGGACGATGGCGTAGATGACGACCGTGGTCACGAATCCGAAGACCCGCACCCGGAAGCCGTCGACCGCGACCGCGGCCGCGAGCAGACCGAGCGCCGCCGAGCCGAGGTACACCCCGATCATCACCATGAGTCTGGCCATGGGGTCATCGTAGGCGGTCCGGCCCGGCCGGCGCCGCGCGCCGAGAGCGGAACTGTCGGCAGGGCGCGGCACAATGGGGCAGTGAGCCTCTACCGTGACGCGGGCATCGTGCTGCGCACCCACAAGCTGGGTGAAGCCGATCGCATCATCACGCTGCTCACCCGTGAGCGCGGCGTCGTCCGCGCGGCGGCCCGCGGCATCCGCAAGACCACCAGTCGGTTCGGGGCGCGGCTCGAGCCGTTCATGCACGTCGACCTGCAGATGGGGGAGGGCAAGTCCCTCGACTTCATCACCCAGGTGGTCACGATCAACCCCTTCGCCCGCGACCTCGGGGCCGACTACGGCGCCTACACGGTCGGCTGCGCGATGCTCGAGACGGCGGAGCGCCTGGTCGCCGACACCGCCGAGCCCTCCGTCCCGCAGTTCACCCTCCTCGTCGGAGCGCTGCGCGCCCTCACGGAGCGCCGCGAGGACCCGGGTCTCATCCTCGACTCGTTCCAGCTGCGCTCGCTGGCGATCGCCGGATATGCGCCCTCCTTCGACGCATGTGCCCGCTGCGGGGCCGAGGGCCCGCACACCTTCTTCCACCTCGCCTCGGGCGGCATGCTGTGCGGACGCTGCCGGGGCACCGGCGCCACGGCGCCCTCGCCGGCCACCGTGCAGCTGCTCGGAGCGCTGCTGGCGGGGGAGTGGGAGACGGCGAGGTCCTCCGATGACCGAGCCCGCCGTGAGGCGAGCGGTATCGTGGCCGCCTACCTGTCCTGGCATCTGGAGCGCGGCCTGCGCTCCCTGGCTCACGTGGATCGATACTCATGACACTGCCGGCACCCCGGCCACCCCGACCGCACCCCTCCGGTGCCCAGGTCCCGAACCTGGCTGCCTCGCAGGTGCCCCGGCATGTGGCGATCGTCATGGACGGCAACGGCCGCTGGGCCAAGCAGCGGGGTCTGCCGCGCACCGCCGGACACGAGATGGGTGAGGCGGCGCTGTTCGATGTCGTCGAGGGTGCCATCGAGCTCGGCGTGAAGGCCGTGTCGGCCTATGCCTTCTCGACGGAGAACTGGAAGCGGTCTCCGGACGAGGTGCGCTTTCTGATGGGCTTCAACCGCGATGTCATCCGTCGTCGTCGCGATGAGATGCACGAGCTCGGCGTCAGGGTGCGATGGGCGGGCCGACGGCCGCGGCTGTGGCGCAGCGTGATCCGTGAGCTGGAGGTCGCCGAGGAGCTCACGCGCGACAACACGGTCATGACGCTGACCATGTGCGTCAACTACGGTGGCCGCGCGGAGATCGCGGATGCGGCGGCCGCGATGGCCCGCGATGCGCAGGCCGGCAAGATCGACCCCGAGCGGATCGACGAGAAGGTCTTCGCCCGCTATCTCGATGAACCGTGGATGCCCGATGTCGACCTGTTCTGGCGCACCTCGGGGGAGCAGCGCACGAGCAACTTCCTGCTGTGGCAGTCGGCCTATGCCGAGATGGTCTTCAGCGATATCGCCTGGCCGGATGTCGATCGCCGCGCTCTGTGGGCCGCTGTCGAGGAGTACGCCGACCGCCAGCGCCGCTTCGGTTCCGCCTGACCCCCACACTCAACGGGCTCGCAGGGGGCGCTCGATAGGGTGGCGGCATGCGCGTTGCCCGCTTCTCCTTGGACGATGAACCTCGCTTCGGCGTGATCGGCGACGACAATGGCACCACCGTGATCGCTCCGCTCAAGGGCGACCCGATGTATGCCGGAGTCGAGCTGACCGGTCAGAAGATCCCCCTCGAGGAGGTCAGGCTGCTGGCCCCGGTCATTCCGCGCAGCAAGGTCGTGTGCGTCGGCAAGAACTACGTGCGGCACGCGGCGGAGATGGGCGGCGAGGTGCCCGCGGAGCCGCTGATCTTCTACAAGCCGAATACAAGCGTGATCGGCCCCGATGAGCCGATCTTCTACCCCGAGCAGACGGAGAACCTGCACTTCGAGGGCGAGCTGGCCGTGGTGATCGGCCGGATCTGCCGCAAGCTCGACGCCGCGGACGCGGCCAAGGTGATCTACGGCTACACCGTCGCCAATGACGTCACGGCGCGGGACCTGCAGGCCAAGGACGGCCAGTGGGCGCGCGCGAAGGGCTTCGACACCTTCTGCCCGCTCGGCCCGTGGATCGAGACCGACCTCGACCCCTCCGATGTGCGGGTGTCCACCTCGCTGAACGGCGAGCCGCGACAGGACGGCCGCACCAGCGACATGGTCTTCTCGGTCGCCGATGTCATCGAGTACGTCACCAGCTTCACCACGCTGCTTCCCGGCGACGTGGTCCTCACCGGCACCCCCGAGGGCGTCGGCCCGATGCAGGTGGGCGACTCGGTGAGCGTGACCGTCGAGGGCATCGGCACGCTGACCAATCCCGTCGTCGCCGATGTCGACGTCGAAGAGACGGAGTACGACGCATGAGCGAGTCCAGGATGTTCTCTCGGTGGTCGAGCAGCGCCCGCGGAGCGAGGGTGCGTATCGAGACCACGGAGGTATCGGCATGACCAAGCCCGTCGTCGCGCGGTTCTGTCCTTCCCCGACCGGCAACCCACATGTGGGCATGGCCCGCACCGCATTGTTCAGCTGGGCCTTCGCCCGCCATCATGGCGGTCGCTTCGTCTTCCGCATCGAGGACACCGATGCGGCTCGCGACAATGAGGAGTCCTATCAGCTGCTCATCGACGTGATGCGCTGGCTGGGACTTGATTGGGACGAGGGGGTCGAGGTCGGCGGACCGAACGGCCCCTACCGTCAGTCCGAGCGGATGGACGTCTACGCCGATGTGGCCCAGCGGCTGATCGACGGGGGCTTCGCCTATAAGGCCTACGACACGGCCGAGGAGCTCGAAGAGCGGCGGGAGAAGGCGCGCGCCGAGGGCCGTCCGAGCGGTTATGACGGCCTGCACCGCGATCTCACTCCCGAGCAGCGGCAGGCCTTCGAGGCTGAAGGTCGCCAGCCGGTGATCCGCTTCAAGATGCCGGCGAAGGACTGGACCTTCGAGGATCTCGTGCGCGGGCCGATCACCTTCGGTGCCGAGAACGTGCAGGACTTCGTCATCGTCCGCGCCAACGGCCAGCCCCTCTACACGCTGACCAATCCGACCGATGACGCGCTCATGGGCATCACCCATGTGCTGCGTGGCGAGGACCTGCTGAGCTCCACACCGCGCCAGATCGCGCTGTATGAGGCGTTCGCCGAGATCGGCGTGGGTGACGGCTCGACACCGCAGTTCGGCCATCTGCCCTATGTGATGGGCGCGGGCAATAAGAAGCTGTCCAAGCGCGATCCGGAGTCGAATCTGCTCGGCTACCGGGAGCAGGGCTTCGTCCCCGAGGGGCTGTTGAACTATCTGGCCCTGCTGGGATGGTCGATCGCCGAGGACCGCGACATCTTCACGCTGGCGGAGATGGTCGAGGCCTTCGAGATCTCGCGGGTGAATCCGAATCCGGCCCGCTTCGACCTGAAGAAGTGCGAGGCGATCAACGGCGACCACATCCGGCTGCTGTCGCTGGAGGAGTTCACCGATCGCCTCGTGCCGTACTTCCAGTCGGCGGGGTTGGTCGGCGACCCGATCACGGAGGCACAGCGCGCCACGCTCGCGAGCGCGGCGCCTCTCGTGCACGAGCGGACGAATCTGCTGACCGAGGCGGTCGCGATGCTGCGCTTCCTCTTCGTGTCGGAGGGCGATTTCACGGTCGACGAGACTGATCGCGCCAAGCAGCTCGACGAGAAGGGGCTGGACGTCGTGCGGGCCGCGCGCGAAGCTCTGGCCGGGCTGGACCAGTGGACGACGGAGTCGATCGAGGCGGCGCTGCGCAGCGCGCTCGTCGAGGGCCTGGGGCTCAAGCCGCGGCTCGCCTTCGGCCCGGTGCGGGTGGCCGTGACGGGCAGCCGGGTGTCCCCGCCGCTGTTCGAGTCTCTCGAGCTCCTCGGCCGCGACACGACCCTCGCCCGCCTCGACTCTTCCCTCGCCTGAACCGAGATTTGCTCCCAATTCGTCAACCGGTACCCCTCATGGTCGACGAACTGGGAGCAAATCTCGGTACAAGGCGGGGATGTACCCCGGTTTGGGGTGCGGCGCGGCCGTCGGGTAGAGTTTCACTTCGGTTCCTCGGCTTCGGTATGGAGTCCGCAGGATACCCCCTTGGGGTATGGTGTAATTGGCAACACGGCTGATTCTGGTTCAGTTGTTCTAGGTTCGAGTCCTAGTACCCCAGCAAATTCCCGAGGATCTCGCCGAAATACGAGATTCCTCTGCGGCTGTCACCCGTAGCTACCCTCGAAGTCCCATGTGTAGGGCATCCGGCTGAGGGCATCATCTACCGGCATCGACGGGGAGCTCGTGACATCAGAGCCTGCCGCTGGTCGCGGTCTGGCCGGTGCCCCACGGCGCCGACCAGGCCCACTTCTCCGGAGTCTCCTCCTACGCCACGGTCAGTCCTCCACGAGGACCGGCGGGGTGATGGGAAGGTCGCGCACGCGGATGCCCGTCGCGTGATGGACGGCATTGGCGATGGCCGCCGCGGATCCGACGATGCCGATCTCCCCGGCTCCGCGCGAGCCCATCGGGGTGGCGAGCTCGTCGTTGTCATCGAGCCAGCTGGCGTCCATGTCCTCGATATCGGCATGGACGGGCACGTGATAGCTCGCCAGGTCCTGTGTCACCACGTGACCGAATCTGGGGTCTCGCACGCTCTTCTCGTGCAGGGCCATCGACACCCCCATCACCATTCCGCCGAGGAGTTGCGAGCGCACCGTACGCGGGTTGATGATGCGGCCGATCGAGAACACCCCGCGCATCCGCGGCACCCGCACCTCGCCGGTGCCCGGGTGTACGCGCACCTCGACGAAATGGGCGCCGAAGGATGCGGCGGTGTAGCCCTCGGCCAGCGGATCCTCCGAGACGCCGCCGGTCGTCTGTGCTCCGGCGTCCGGATCCTCGCCGTGCTGCCGCCGGAACATCTCGGCCGTGGCCACGATCGCCGATCCCCATGAGCTGGTCCCGGACGATCCGCCCGCGACCGTCGCCGTCGGCAGCGACGAGTCGCCGATCTCCATCGTCACCCGATCCGGCGAGATCCCGAGCGCATCGGCGGAGATCAGCGTCAACGTGGTCCAGGCTCCCGTGCCGATATCGGCCGCTCCGGTGCGCACGGTATACCGGCCACCGCCGTCGTGGCGGATCGTCGCCTTCGTCCCCGGCATCATCGTGTGCGGGTAGGTCGCGCTGGCCATGCCGGTGCCCACCAGCCACTCGCCGTCACGTCGCACGCCCGGACGAGGATCGCGCTCACGCCAACCGAACTGGCGCGCGCCCTCGTGCAGACAGTCGACGAGTCGCCGGGATGTCCACGGGTTGCCGGTCGCCGGATCGCGTGGCGGATCGTTGCGGACGCGCAGCTCGACGGGATCGACGCCCGAGGCCATCGCGAGCTCGTCCATCGCGACCTCCAGCGCGAACATCCCCGGGGCCTCGCCCGGCGCACGCATCCAGTGCGGCGGGGGGACATCGAGCGGCACCAGGTGGTGGACGAGGCGCCGGGCGCCCGCGGCATACATGCTCGCTGAGATCGATGACGCGCTCTCCGAGAAGCTCCCGACCGGCGACACCTGAGAGAAGGACTCGTGGTCGATCGCCGTCAGCGTGCCGTCGGAGCGGGCGCCGAGACGTAGATGCTGCTGGGTGGGGGAGCGGTAGCCCACGAAGACGAAGCCCTGCTGACGGGTGATCGCATATTTCACGGATCGGCCGGGCACGGCCATGGCACCCAGCGCGGCCACCACGTCGTGCGCGTGAGGTGCCGCCTTGGAGCCGAAACCACCGCCGACATGGGGGGAGACCACCCGTAACTGCCGCGGCTCCAGGCCGAGCAGCGGTGCGAGCGTGTCGACGACGCTGTGCGGGCCCTGTGTGGCGGTCGTGAGGGTCAGGTGCTGCTCCTCGGCATCCCAGCGGGCGACCGAGGTGTGCGGCTCCATCGGCGTGTTGTGCTCCTCCGGCGTGGAGTATCGCTGGTCGATCACGATCTGCGCATCCGACAGCGCCTGGTCGACATCGTCGCCGATGGTCCGCGGATCGTCCTCGGGATAGCGGTCCGGATGGTCGGCGCGGAGGACGGTGTCGTGCTCCTCCTCGGCATACCCGATCTCGACGAGCGACTGGGCGTGCCGCGCGATCTCCGGGGACGTCGCGATGACGGCGCCGATGATCTGACCGCGGAACTTCACCTCCGGCCCCTGCAGGAGTGTCAGCTCGGGGTCCGAGACATCCGCGAGGCGCGGAGCGTTCCAGGGGGACAGGACGGCCAGTACGCCGTCGACGGCCTCGGCCTCCTCGGCGTGGAAAGTGTCGACCTTCCCGCGGGCGACCGTGGCCTGCACCGGATGCAGGTACACGGGATCGGTGAAGGGATGCTCATAGGCGTACCGCGCCGTCCCGGTGACCTTCGCGATGCCGTCGACCCGCGCGGTCGAGGTGCCGATGACGTCAGTCATGCGTCCTCCCCGGTGAGCTCCTCGAGGGCCGCGACCATCATGGCGCGCGCCATCGGCACCTTGAAGCCGTTGCCCTCCAGCGGGCGGGCCTGCTCGAGCTCCGCCTCGGCGGCCGCGGCGAACACCTCGGTGGTGGCGGACGCGCCGGTCAGGACCGCTTCGGCGCGATGGGCGCGCCAGGGCTTGTGCGCGACCCCGCCGAGCGCCAGTCGCGCACTGGCGATGAGACCGTCCTCGATGACGATCTCCGCGGCCAGCGAGACGAGCGCGAAGGCGAAGGACGACCGCTCGCGGGCCTTGCGATAGGTCGACCGCGCGCCGGAGGGCGGCGGGGGAATGCGGATGGCGGTGATGAGGCGGCCCGGGTCGAGCACGGTGTCCTGCTCGGGGGCATCGCCGGGCAGGCGGTGGAGGTCCTGCGCGGGGATGCTCCCCGCACCGTCGGGGCCGAGGAACAGGACCTCGGCATCGAGGGCGGAGAGCGCCACGGCCATATCGGACGGGTGGACGGCGACGCAGTGCTCCGAGGCACCGAGGATGGCGTGCTGCTCGGTGTGACCGCCGATGGCCGAACAGCCGCTGCCGGGGACCCGCTTGTTGCAGGGTGTGGTCACGTCCTGGAAGTACACACAGCGGGTGCGCTGCAGGAGATTGCCGCCCGTCGTGGCCAGATTGCGCAGCTGTCCCGATGCTCCCGACAACAATGCACGGGAGAGGGCCGGATATCGGTGTCGCACCGCGGGGTGGGCGGCCAGATCGGCATTGCGGACATTCGCGCCGATGACGAGGGCGCCGTCATCGTCCTCGTCGACCGTCGCGAGCGGGAGGTGGGAGATGTCGATCAGCAGATCCGGTGCGGCGACGCCGAGCTTGAGGTGGTCGACGAGATTGGTCCCGCCGGCGAGGAAGGTCGCGCCGGGGTGGGCCGCGATGGTCGCGACCGCTCCGGCCGCGTCCGTGGCTCGCTGGTAGTCGAAGGGATTCATGCGGCGCCGCCCTCCGCCGCCTGCTTGACCGCGGCGACGATGTTGACGTACGCCCCGCAGCGGCACAGATTGCCGCTCAGCCGTTCGCGGATCTCGCCATCGGTCAGAGACGGTGAGCCCTCCAGATCGTCGGTGACGAAGCTGGGGGCGCCTTCCTCGAGCTCGGCGAGCATGCCGATCGCCGAGCAGATCTGTCCCGGGGTGCAGTAGCCGCATTGGAAGGCGTCGTGGTCGATGAACGCCTGCTGCATCGGGTGGAGCGTCCGATCCTCGCGGGCCAAGCCCTCTGCGGTGACGATGCTCGTGCCGTCGTGGGCCACGGCCAGCGACAGGCAGGTCGTCACCCGACGGCCGTCCTCGATGACGGTGCAGGAGCCGCACTGGCCGTGATCGCAGCCCTTCTTCGGCGCTGTGGCGCCGAGGTGATCGCGAAGGGCATCGAGGAGCGTGGTGCGGGTGTCGAGTGTGAGCGCGTGCTTCTCGCCGTCGACGGTCAACGTGAGTTCGGACTCCATGGGCCACCTTCGTGGATCGTCGGATCGCTGTGGGGGTACCCGGCCATTGAATCAACGGACCGGCCGTGATGCCTCTCGAAAGACCGGTCCGTTCGGGCTATAGCCAATATCCAGAATATTGGATAGATTGTCGCCATGACCCGGATGCATGTGCTCATGTCGAAGGCCGGTGCCGTCGCTCACCGCCTCGCGCTCGAGCTCTCAGCAGCCTCCGCCGGGGATCGCATGCCCACCGTGCAGGAACTCAGCGACCGCCATCAGGTCGGCAAGGGAACGGTGCAGGCCGCGCTGGCCCTGCTGGAGGAGTCCGGTGCCGTCGAGATCCGTCCCCGCGGCAAGCTCGGCACCTTCGTCACGAGCATCGACCATCGGCTGCTCTGGGAGCTGGCCGGGGGATCGAGCATCTCGGTGGCGATGCCGCTGCCCTATTCGCGCCGCTACGAGGGGTTGGCCACCGGTCTGCACGCCGCCTTCCTCGAGGTCGGTGTGCCGCTCACGCTGATGTTCGTCCGCGGAGCGGCCGACCGCGCTGCCGCCCTGCACCGCGAGCGTGCCGACTTCGCGGTCATGTCCAGGCTCGCCGCCGAGGGCGATCCCGAAGTGGAGATCATCCGCGATTTCGGGCCTCACACCTATGTGGGGGCGCACGGACTCGTGCTCGCGGAGGGCAGCTCTGCCGAGGACCCGGGCCTGCGCGTCGCCGTCGACCCCTCCTCCACGGACCAGACGGCCCTCACGATGGCCCGCTTCCCCCACCTGCCCGACGAGAGGCTCATCGAGGTCTCGTACAACCAGCTCGGCCGCTACTTCGCCGACGGGCTGGTCGACGCGACCGTGTGGAATCTCGACGAGATCGATACCCACATCACCGTCCCGGTCACGACGCATCCGCTGGACGGCGTCGACATCGCCGCCACGACCTCCGCGGTGATCGCGGCGCGCCGGTCAGCCGGTCCGACCCCCACTCCCGTCGGCCGCGCCCTCGCCGCCGACCTCATCATGCGGTCCGCCGAAGAGGTCGTGGCCGGCCGGCGCATCCCGACCTACTGAGAAGGAACCCCGATGGACGACACGCTGAGCCAGCGCCTCGCGCTCTATGCGGCCATGGACGACACGCCCGACGGCGTCGTCGACTTCGTCCGCGACGAGCTCGAAGGACTCGAACCGAGGTTCGAGGTCACCGAGGAGTCGGCCGGAGCGCTGACCTCGCATCTCATCGCCGCGCTCGGCCGGATGATCCGCCGGGAGCCGGATATCGACGCACCCGGCGACGCCGTCTATCGCGAGGTCGTCACGCACTTCCCCTCGGCCGTCGCCGATGCCGTCGCGGTGTCGGAGCGTGCCGAGCAGCGACTCGGCGTCGCGTTGTCGCCGATCGAACAGCAGTACCTCAGCCTCCACCTGGGCACCCTCGCCCTGACCTCGACCAAGGAGCAGTCATGAAGATCATCGCCGGAGGAGTCGCCAAGTCGGAGGTCGCAGACGCCCTACGGCCTCTAGTGGGCGATGGCGACACCGTCACGATCGGCACCGACATGGACGCGGCCATCCAGCTGCAGTCAGGTGCGGTCGACTTCTACCTGGGCACCTGCCACACCGGAGCCGGAGCCAGCCTCGGCGTGCTGGTCGGCTTCCTCGGATCGCAGCGCACGCACACCTTCGGTCGTTCGCTGCCCTCGCAGGAGCAGATCGACGCCGCCGTCGAGGCGGGCAATGTCGCCTTCGGCTTCTCGATCGACCAGGTGCAGGACATCGTGCCGATGCTGTGGAGGGCCCTCGCGGCCCGTCGGGAGGCCTGAGCCATGTCACTGCTCGCCGCCGAGACATCGGCCGTCTCCTTCGAGCCCTGGCAGGCCGTCCTCGTCATCGTGCTGTCGGCCTTCGCGGCCCTCATCGCCAATGCCGCGCTGGCGGTCTTCAACGACGGCGCCCGGCCGTTCCTCCTCGACTACATCCGCGGCACGTCGACGCGACTCGCCACCGCGACCATCGTCTTCGGCCTGTCGGCCGGGTTCATCTTCGGTCTCGGTGCGCCCATGGCGCTCTCGACCGGCGTGCTCAACCCCTGGCTGGTCTTCCTGCCCGTCGAGATCCTGGGACTCCTGGCGCCGTGGCGCTGGCTCGCGGCCGTCGCCGGCGGCGCCTGGGGTGCTGTCTGCGTCTTCGGCCTGAACGCCGCCAACTCGGCGGCCACCGCGCTGCCGATCGACTTCATCACCTCCCTGCAGCAGATCTCGACGCCGATCCTGTGGCTGTTCACGATCTTCCCGGTGCTGGCCATCACCCGTCAGTTCGGCCGCCTCAAGGGCGTGCTCACGCTCGTCGTCGAGATCGCCGCCATCCTGCTCTCGATGAACCTGTGGCCGGACCTGTTCGCCGGCTCGATCGCGATGGCGGTCGGCGTCATCATGCTGCTCGTGTTCGCGGTGACCCGGGACCGCACCACTCGACGCCGGGAGATGGCCGAGCTCGAGGGCAAGAGCGCGGAGGAGCAGCAGGCCTATGAGGCGCAGCGTGCCGCGACCGCCGAGGCATCGAACCAGCTCTTCGGTCCGAACGCGATCCGGCTGCGCAAGAACATCGTGTGGTTCGCGATCCTCGGCGGACTCGTGTGCATGCTCGCCGCGAGCGGCATCTTCGGCGGAGGCGAGGCGACCAGCTTCCTCGTGGCGGAGGGCTCCTATGCCGAGGCCGCACAGGTCGACTTCCTGCGGGCCTTCGGCTTCGTTCCGCTGATCGCGACGACGGCCCTCGCCTCGGGCGCCTACGCCATGGCGGGCTTCACCTTCGTGTATCCGGTCGGCTACCTCACTCATATGTTCATCGACTCCTGGCCGCTGGCGCTCGCCGTCGCCTTCGTGCTCGGCGCGGTCATCATGACGGTGGAGGTCTTCCTCCTCAGCGCCTTGGGCCGCTGGCTGCAGCACTGGCCGAGCGTCCGCGACGCCGCCGACCACATCCGCAACGCCATCACCGAGTCCCTGTCGCTCGCGATCCTCGTCGGCTCGCTCATGGCGGGTCTGGCGATGGGCGGCGGCCTCGGTATCGCTCTGGTGGGCGGCCTGTACCTGCTCAACGAGTCGATGGGGCGCCCGGTCGTGCGGATGGCCGCCGGCCCGAGCGCCGTCATCGTCAGCGGCATCGCCTTGAACCTGCTCTATCTGGTGGGCCTCGTGGCGCCGGTGGCGACCTGATGCCGATCCGTACCGCGACCGGTCGACAGCTGCGACCGGAGGACGTCACCGGGAAGGTGCTGGCCCACGAGCACCTACGGCTCGACCTCCGCACCGAGGCCGATGCCGAGGCGACGCTGCACGACACCGCTGCGGTGACGAACGAGCTCTCCGATGCGCGCCGTGATCACGACCTCGGTCTGGTCGTCGACCTGACGTGCCGGGGGATGGGCGGCGATGCCCGGGTGGTCCGGCGGATCAGCGAGGACTCCGGCGTGGAGGTGGTCGTCGCGACCGGCTGGTACTACCAGCGATTCCATCCGCGCGGTGAGCCGGGAGCATCGGTCGAGGAGGCCGCCGAGACCCTCCTCGCCGACATCCGCGACGGGGTGGACGACGGCATCGTGCCCGGCGTGCTCGGCGAGATCGGCAGCCATGGTGAACACGCGAGCGATGCCGAACGCATCGGCCTGCGCGCCTCCGCGCGAGCCGCGGTCGAGAGCGGGCTGTCCCTCGGGACGCACGCGCACCTCGGGCAGGGGGCGCGCGAGCAGCTCGCGCTGCTGACCGGCGAGGGTCTCGCGCCGCATCGCATCTCCCTCGGCCACCAGGACCTGTGCGAGGACGGACGACAGCACCGGGAGCTGGCCGCCGAGGGGGCCTATGTCGCCTTCGACACCGTCGGCAAGACCGGCTATCAGAGTGACGAGCGGCGGGTGGAGCTGCTGCTGGAGCTCGTCGAGGCGGGCTTCGAGCGACACCTCCTGCTCAGCAACGACATCTCCCGGGACAGCTATCTCCGGGATCGCGGCGGACAGGGCTTCGGCCACGTCCTCGGCCCCTTCCGCCGGATGCTCATGGACCGCGGAGTGGGCGAGGACGTGCTCGATCTGATCTTTCGAGCCAATGCGCTGCGATGGCTCACCGGAAGCGAGGAACCATGAATCGCCCTGTCCTGCCGATCACGACTCCGCTACCGGTCATCTCCGCCGCGCAGGCGGTCGACGCCCAGCAGCGTCTCGTCGCGGGCGTGGCCGAGCATCTCTCGGACGGCGCGGTCTTCCGCGCCGATGCCGGAGTCGTGCCGGCCCTGGGGCAGCCGGAGACCACGCGCCGCGTGGAGCGCGTGCTCGCGCAGGCCTTCGAGGTCGATGACGCCTGTCTCGTCCAGGGCGCCGGCACGGGGGCCATCCGGGCCGCGCTGTCGGCGGGCCCGTGGGCCGAGGGGCGACGTCGGCTGATCGTCCACGATGCGCCGGACTACTCCACGACGGCCACCACGTTCCGGGACGGTCTCGTCGAGTGCGTCCGGGTCGATTTCGAGGACCTCGAGGCGGTGCGACGGGTGATCGAGGGGGAGCCGACCGCGTGGGTCTACGTGCAGCACACGCGGCAGCGTCTCGCGGACGCGCACCAGCCCGCCGATGTGATCGCCCTGGCATCGGCAGCGGGTCGCCGGACGATCGTGGACGACAACTACGCGGTCTTCCGCGCGCCGCGGATCGGCACCGAGCTCGGCGCGGACGTCTCCGCCTTCTCGCTGTTCAAGCTGCACGGTCCCGAGGGCGTCGGAGTCGTGCTCGGGGCGGGCGACGTGATCGACCGGGTACGCCACGCCAACTACTCCGGCGGGGGACAGGTCCAAGGGCACCAGGCGCTCTCCGCGCTCCAGGCGCTGGTCATGGTGCCGCTCAACTGGGCGGCTCAGGCGGAGGCCTCCGTCGAGCTCGCCCGTGCATTGAGCGCCGGTGCGGTCGACGGCATCGTCGACGCCCGCCTGGCCAATGTGCAGGACCTGTGCGTCATCGCCCTGCTCGACGAGCCGGTCGCCGAGCAACTGCCGCGGTGGGCCGCGAGCCAGGGCGCAGCGCCCTTCCCGGTCGGGTCGAACTCCCGCTACGAGATCACGCCGCTCGTCTACCGTCTCTCGTCGTCCACGCTCGAAGCACAGCCGGAGCTGCGCGAATGGGCGGTGCGGGTCAATCCCATGCGCGCTGGAGCGAGACTCACCGCCGACCTGCTGCGGCGGGCTCTGGCAGAGAGGAGTGCGTGAGTGTTCCTGCCCACCACGCAGCGCCGCAATCCCGCGCTGATCGATGCGGCGATCACCCTGCACCAGGACGGCGTGATCGAACCCGACACCTATGTCATCGACCGTGACGCGGTGGCGCGCAATGCCGCCGCGCTCGCCGCCGCCGGACGGGAGCACGGGGTCGATCTCTGGTTCGTCGCCAAGCAGTACGGCCGCAATCCGCTGGTGAGCGCCACGGTGTCCGAGCACATCGAGTCCGCGACCGCGATCGACCATCGCGAGGCGCAGACCCTCGTCGAGGCCGGCGTGCGACTCGCGAATCTCGGGCACCTGGTCCAGGTCCCGGTGCGACGGCTGCCGGCGATGCTGGAAGCCGATCCGGCCCACGTGACGGTCACGGATACGGAGAATCTGCGCGCCGTGGCCGCCGCCGCGGCGGCGGGAGGACGCACGCAGCGGCTGCTCCTCAAGATCCGAGGGGCCGAGAGCGTCACCTTCCCGGGACAGGACGGCGGCTTCGAGCTCGACGAGATCGAGGACGCGCTGGCCCTGGCACGTGACCTCGGCGGTATCGAGATCGCCGGTGTCACCGGATTCCCGTGTATCAGCTTCGACGAGTCAGCCGGACGTCCCGCCCCCACGGCCACGTACCCGCGGGTCGCCGAGGCGGCGGAGATCCTGCGGGGTCACGGCGTCGATCCGCTGCTGTCGCTGCCCAGCCACACGAGTGTCAGCACGATCGCGCAGATCGCCGCCCTCGGCGGTCACGTCGGTGAGCCGGGACATGCGCTGACGGGGACGACTCCCGAGCACGCGGTGCGTGACGACCTCGTCGAGCAGCCGGCTCTCGTGTACGTGTCGGAGATCGCTCAGCTGGGATCAGCGCCGAGCGTCTTCGGGGGCGGCTTCTACTCCCGAGGGCATGCCCGGCGGATGACCGTGCAGACCGATCACGGGCCGCGGGCAGCGACCTTGCGCAAGACCTCCTCGGCGAGCATCGACTACTACCGCCGGTTCGACTGGGACGAGGATGGACCGCGCGCGGGCATCGGCGACACGGCCGTCATGGCTTTCCGCACCCAGATCTTCGTCACCCGATCAAAGGTCGCGGTGGTCTCGGGCGTCGGGACGGACGCTCCTCGGGTGGACGGCGTGTTCGACGCGCAGGGCCGGAGGCTCCGATGACCGGGCGATCAGCCACCGTCGTGGTGATCGACGGCCTCGGGATCGGCGCGATGCCCGATGCCGGAGCACTGCGCATCGACGATGCCGGGGCGGACACGCTCGGTGCCCTCACCACCTGGTCGCGTCGTGAGCGTGGCAGGGAGCTGCGGGTTCCGTGGCTGAGTCGTCTGGGCCTCGGATCCGTACGACCGGATCTCGTCGGCGATCTCAGTGCAGCGGCCCAGGGAAAGTCCCTCGAGGCGGTCGGACGCCGCAGTGCCCTGGGCTACCCGGGCGCGGACTCCTTCGCCGGTCACCAGACCCTCATGGGCGCCGACATGTCCCATGTCGTGCTCTGTCTCCTGGCCGAGCGGATCGACACCGTCGCCGATGCGCTGAGGACGGCCGGGCACCGGGTCGAGCTCCTCGACGGACTGCCGTTGCTGGTGGTCGACGGTGTGGCTCTCGTACACGACAACCTCGAAGCCGACCCCGGGCTCAACTGGAATGTCTCCTGTCGGCTGACCGATCTGCCCTTCGACGATATCGTCGCGATCGCACGGATCGTGCGATCGGTGGCCCCCGTGGCACGTGTGATCGCCGTCGGCGGTCACACCGACCGTCCGCTCACCGAGGCCGTCCGCGAAGGGGCGGACGGTGCGGTCGGGATGGACACCCCCGCCAGCGGGCTCTACCAGCACGATGGACTCGAGGTGCTGCACCTCGGGGCCGATGTCGACCATGCGCGGCAACTGCACGAGGTGGCCGCCCGGGAGGGGATACGCGTCACCCTCGTCGGCAAGGCCGCCGATCTGCTGGTGGGCGCCTCGGACGTGCGTCGCGAGCCTGCGGTCGAGACCTCGACGATCATGGACGCCGTGCTCGAGGGCACCGGCGAGGGGCTGGTCGTGGCCAACGTGCAGCAGACCGATCTGGCCGGTCATTCACAGGATCCCGGTACCTACGCCGACCTGCTCGAGTATGTCGACCGCCGCATGGGAGAGGTGGTCGCACGCCTCGGACCTGAAGACCTGCTGGTCGTCACCGCCGACCATGGCAACGACCCGTCCATCGGCCACCCCTTCCACACCCGTGAATGGGTGCCCGTGCTGGCCTGCCGCGGCGATGCCGGCATCCGGCCCGACCGGTCCGCCGGACACGAGCTGGCCTCTCTGGCCGATGTCGGCGCCGGCGTCGGCCGCTGGCTCGGCCTTCCCGAGGTCCTGGCGGTCGGCGACCCCACTGATCTGCTGCTAACTGAGGAGAATCCCCGATGACCGTGCTCGGCCGCCAGATGAGCCTGGAGATGGACGCGCAGCCCGAGGCGCTGGCGCGGATCGCCGGCCGCTTCGACTCGATCGTGGGGGAGCTGGCCGGACAGGGAGCGGCCTCACGTCACGGCCTCGCCGTCGTGGCCCGGGGCTCGAGCGACAATGCGGCCCGGGTGGCCTCCTATGCGGCTCAGGCGCGCGGGGGCCGCCCGGTCAGCCTGCTGACTCCGAGCGTGTACACCGCTTACGGTCAGCGACCGGATGCGTACGGGGCGTGGCTCGTCCTGGCGCTGTCGCAGTCGGGGCGTACCCCGGAGATCGTCGACCTGGCGGCATCCTGCCGCGAGACGGGTGCCCTGGTCGTCGGCGTCACCAATGACGGCGACTCACCTCTCGCCGCGACGAGCGATGTGCCGGTAGTGCTCGGTGTGGGGGAGGAGAAGGCCGTGCCGGCCACCAAGACGGTCACCGCGCAGATGCTGGCGGGACTCGCGGTCGCCAACGCCCTCGGCGGCCCCAGGCTCGGCGAGGAGGAACTCGATGCCTTGGCCGGTCAGGTGCGCGAGGTGCTCGACGATGCCGACCCGATCCGCCGCCTCGGTGAGGAGCTCGCCGACTCGCCGGCGCTGGCGCTGGTGGGCCGAGGCTTCTGCGATGCCGCCGCCTTCGAGTCCGCGCTCAAGCTCCAGGAGACCGCCGGGATCGCGGCCCACGGATTCTCCACGGCGGACTTCCGCCACGGTCCCGTCCATCTCGCGCACGCGGGCGTCCCGGTCGTCGGGTTCGCGGGCGACGGGCCGGCCGACGATGACACGAGAGATCTGATCGCCTCGCTGCGGTCCGCGGGCAGGTCGGCCTGGCTCGTCGGCACGGGAGATGCCGCCGTCGGACTCCCGGCGGCGTCTCCCGAGCTGACCGCCATCCTGGCGACCGTCCGAGGGCAGCAGCTGGCGCTGGCGATCTCACGCGCCCGTGGAGTCGACCCGGATCAGCCCGAGGGGCTGTCCAAGGTCACTCCGACGGTCTGAGCCTCAGCTCGTCGCGCGCAGCTGTTCGCGCGCGACCCTCTCCACCGACTCGGCCACGCGGTGGTGCACCTCGGGATGGAAGACGCTCGGCACGATGTAGTCGGCATTGAGCTCCTCGTCCTCGACGCAGGCGGCGATGGCCTCGGCGGCGGCGATGAGGACAGGCACGTCGATATCGTGCGCGTGGGCGTCCAGCAGGCCGCGGAAGATCCCGGGGAAGGCGAGGACATTGTTGATCTGGTTCGGATAGTCCGAGCGCCCGGTCGCCACGACCGTGGCGTGCTCGCGGGCGAGCGCGGGGTCGATCTCGGGATCGGGATTGGCGAGCGCGAAGACCACGGCGCCCTCGGCCATCTGCGCGACATCGTCGGCGTCGATCAGCCCGGGCGCCGATACGCCGATGAACACATCGGCTCCGGGCAGAGCCTCGTGCAGAGCGCCGGTGAGGTGGCGTGGGTTGGTGTTCTCGCCGATCCATTTCAGGGTTGGGTCGGTGTCTCCTCGGTCGGTCGAGACGATCCCGTCGACATCGCAGACGACGACATCGCGCAGACCCGCGCCGAGCAGCAGACGCAGGATGGCCGTTCCGGCCGCGCCGGCACCGACGAGGACGACACGGACCTCGTCGAGCGACTTCTCCACGACGCGCAGGGCATTGCGCAGGGCGGCGAGCACGACGATCGCGGTGCCGTGCTGGTCGTCGTGGAAGACGGGGATGTCGAGGCGTTCGCGCAGGCGCTTCTCGATCTCGAAGCATCGCGGCGCGGAGATGTCCTCCAGGTTGATCCCCGCGAAGCCCGGAGCGACGGCCGCGACGGTCTCCACGATCGCATCGATGTCCTGGGTGTCGAGGCACAGCGGCCATGCGTCGATGCTGCCGAAGGTCTTGAACAGCGCCGCCTTGCCCTCCATCACCGGGAGCGCGGCGTGCGGTCCGATATTGCCGAGCCCGAGCACGGCCGAGCCATCGGTCACGACGGCGACGCTGTTCCGCTTCACCGTCAGCCGGCGGGCGTCCTCGCGGTCGGCGGCGATCGCCTGACAGATGCGCGCGACGCCGGGCGTGTAGACCATCGACAGATCGTCGCGATTGCGCAGCGGGTGCTTCGAGGCGGTCTCGATGACGCCGCCGAGGTGCATGAGGAAGGTGCGATCCGAGACCTTCTTCACATCGACATCGGGGATCTCGCGGAGGGCCTCGACGATGCGATCGGCATGCGCGGTATCGCCGGCGGCGATCGTGAGGTCGATGCGGAGCGCATCGGAGCGTGATGCCGCGACATCGAGCGCGGTGACGATGCCGCCGGCCGACTCGACGGTCGTCGTGAGGTGGCTGACTGCCGTTCCGCCCGGGGGCACCTCGAGGCGAACGGTGATCGAGTGGGAGATATTGGGGGACGGGGTCATGCCGACCGCGCTGTCCGTCGTCGAGTGACTCACCCGCCTTTTTTACGCGATGACGCTGGTTACCCGCGAGTCGGGTTTGCGGATGCTCGCCACGGGGGAGAGAGTGCTCGATGTGTCCCGTCCCGCCGCTCCTCGTCGCGCTCGGGTGGCCGCGATGGTCGCCTTCGCCACGAACGGGGCTCTCCCGGCGACGCTGCTCGCTCGCTATGCCGAGGTGAAGGGCGATCTCGGTCTGAGCGCCGCGGTCTTCGGCATCGTCGTCGTGGGCTTCACGGTGGGAGCCGCGGGAGCCTTCCACCTCCCGGGGGCGGTCCTGCGCCGGCTGGGAGTGAGGTGGACGACGGTGTCGGGCACCACCTGGATCGCCCTCTCGCTGGTGCTCGCCGCCTCCGGCGTGGCGGCCGGGAATGCCGGGATCTTCGTGGCGGGTCTGGTGTTGGCCGGATTCGGCGATGCCGTCGTCGATGTCGCACAGAATGCGGAGGGATTGCGCGTCCAAGAGGCCTACGGTCGCTCGGTGCTGACCTCGATGCACGCGGGATGGAGCATCGGTGCTGCCGTGGGAGGGGTTGTCGGCACGGCCGCGGCTTCCGCCGGGGTGCCGCTGCTTCTCCACCTCGCGGCGTGGGGTGCGCTCTGCGTCATCGCGATGGCGATGGCGGCCCGTTCCTTCCTTCCCGATGCGCGCAGGGACGCCACCGACGACCCGGAGACCGGACCGCTCGGACGCCACGCGATGCTGCTCTTGGCACCGCTGGCGCTCGTGGCCCTGGCGGGGATATCGGTGGAAGACGTCGGCAACAACTGGTCGGCTGTCCTGCTGGCCACCGAGCGCGAGATGCCGGCCTCCTCAGCCGGTATCGGTCTGAGCGTATTGCTGGCCGCTCAGTTCATCGGCCGTCTCCTGGGCGATCGCTTCATCGACCGAGTCGGCAACCGGGCGGCCCTGGTCGCCAGCCTCGGCGCTGTGGCGGTCGGTCTGACCCTGGCGGCGTGGGCGCCCGGGGCCTCGCTCACCGTGGTCGGCTTCGCGTTCGCCGGACTGGGGTGTGCGATCACGGTGCCGTTGGCCTTCGCGCGGGCCGATGCTCTGCCGGGCCTGCGCCCGCACGCGGGCGTCACCTGGATCGGCTGGACGATGCGGACCACGACGATCGGTCT
Organism: Actinomycetes bacterium; assembly: GCA_023417775.1. Taxonomy (GTDB): domain Bacteria; phylum Actinomycetota; class Actinomycetes; order Propionibacteriales; family Nocardioidaceae; genus Aeromicrobium. Next base: position 32,164 of record JAEZEJ010000074.1, read on the forward strand.
GAGCCCGGCCATCGGCGGCATCGCCACGGTCGCCTCCCTTCCGATCGCCATCTCGGCGGTCGCGCTCATCGCCCTCCTGGCGCTCGGTCTCCAGCTCCGCCCTCGCCCGCGCTGAGGAGGTCTTCGGCGATCGCCCGGGCCCGGAGGACCGGCCTGGTGTTGCCGACGATCCCCCGCTGGACGATGGCGCCCTCGAGAAGGAGGAAGAGGTGGTCGGCCATGGCCTCGACGGACTCGCGGTCGTCCTCGTCGGCCGCCTCGGCACCGAGCAGCTCGGCCAGCAGCTGACGGATGGCGTGCTTGTGCGCGCGGATGATGCGATGAGCCGGATGGTCGATGGGCAGCTCGCCGGCGGCATTGAGGAAGGCGCAGCCGCGGTGGGAGGAGAACTCATCGGCGACGTAGGTATCGAAGACGGCGAGAGCGCGGGGGCGGTCCGCGAGCTCGATGCGGCGTAGGAGCAGGTCCCACCAGCGGTCGTGTCGAGTTTGCAGATAGGCGGCCACGAGGCCGTCCTTGGAACCGAAGCGGTCGTACAGCGTGCGCTTGGTGATGCCGGACTCGTCGGCGATGGTGTCGACCCCGATGGTGTGGATGCCGCGCTCATAGAACAGGTCCGAGGCGACCTCGAGGATGCGGACGGCTCCGGGAGTCAGGCGAGGCGCCTGCGAGGCATCGGCGGGCCCCTTCGAGGTGGTCATGATCGTCCCTCCCGTTGACTTCACAGACCAGTGTACCTACGCTGATCCGCATGGTTCACAGATCTGTGAAGTTTGGCGTGCGGTGACGACCCTCGGAGCGGGGAGGTCGGTCACCGGGATGCGGACTCTGCGACTGGCCGGGGCGGGCGCATCGCTGATCGCCGTCTGCTACGGCCTGGCGCGCTTCGCCTACGGCCTCTTCGTGCCCGCGTTCCGGGAGGAGTTCGCTCTCGGCGCGACGATGATCGGAGTGATCGCCGCGGGCTCGTATGTCTCCTACTGCGTGGCGATCACCGCCTCGACCGTGCTGATCTCGCGCTGGGGGGCGCGTGCCCTCGTGGTGGCAGCCGGAAGTCTGGCCACGGTGGGGACCGCCTTGATCGCGGTGGCCTCCCATGGGGCAGTGCTCGCCGCCGGGGTGATCGTGGCGGGGGCGAGCACCGGTGTCGCCTCGCCCCCTCTGGCACATGCCGTCGCTCACCTGGTGCCCGCCGCGAGGCGTGACCGGATCCAGGCTGTCGTCAACGCCGGCACGGGGATCGGCGTCGCGGTGGCGGGCCCCGTCGCCCTCGTGGCCAGGGACCAGTGGCGGATCGGGTGGTTCGTCTATGCGGCGATGTGCGCTGTCGTCACGATCTACGCCGCCGTCGTGGTGCGCATGCCTCCGGCGGGGGAGCCGGTCTCGCGCACGCTGCTCCCGAGGCCGCTGCTGCCGCACGGCAGTCGACGCCTGTTCGCGGCGGTCGCGACCATGGGGCTCTCGAGTTCGGCGATGTGGACCTTCGGGCGGGAGATGCTCGTGAGCGAGGGCGGGCAGAGTGAACGCTTCTCGCTCATCGCCTGGGTGCTCCTCGGGATCTGCGGTCTGGCGGGGGCCGCGGCGGGGGATGTCATCGGGCGGCTGGGTCTTCGCCGTGCGTGGCAGTCGGTCGCCTTGCTGATGGCCGTGACCACGGCCTTGCTCGCGGTGTGGCCCGGAGCGTCGGTCGCGTGGGCGATGCTCGCGGTGTTCGGGGCGGCCTACATCGCGCTGACCGGGATCGTGCTGATCTGGGGGAGCCGGGTCTACGGCCGGGATCCGGCCGCGGGCGTCGGGCTGTCCTTTCTCGTCTTCGCCCTCGGGCAGGCCCTCGGCGCCCCGTCGATCGGTCTCGTCGCTCAGGTGGCAGGTCTGCCGTGGGCCTTCGGATCGGCGGCAGCCATCGCTGTGGTCGGAGCCGCGGTGGCCCCGCGGCGGTCGGGCGAGGGCGGTTGAAGGTGCGTTGCGGCGGACTGGTAATGTCTTCTCCTGCTGGCCCCGTTGTGTAGCGGCCTAGCACGCCGCCCTCTCAAGGCGGTAGCGCGGGTTCGAATCCCGTCGGGGCTACCAGTCGCAAAAGACCCCCACGCAAACTCGTTGCGAGGGGGTCTTCTCATGGTGAGCCGGACCCTCGCGCCACTCGCGGGAAGGGTCCCCGGGCTTGAGCGTGTTCGACGGGTGGGGCGTCGCCCCTGCGCGCCGCTCTGGTAGAGTCTTTCCTCGCTGGCCCCGTTGTGTAGCGGCCTAGCACGCCGCCCTCTCAAGGCGGTAGCGCGGGTTCGAATCCCGTCGGGGCTACCAGCGCGAGACCCCGGGCCTGATGGGCCGGGGTCTCGTCGGTTCAGGCCGTCTCAGGCCCTCGACGGTCATGTCCGATTCCCGCTAGTACCGGCGGCTCGTGCGCGGCATGATGGAGTCATGACCGATGACGACCGCTACCGCGCCGTCCTGGCGCGCGATGCGCGATTCGACGGCGTCTTCTTCACCGCCGTTCGCACGACGGGCATCTTCTGCCGGCCCTCGTGCCCCGCGGTGACTCCCAAGCGTGAGAATGTGAGCTTCTACCGCGACCCGGCCTCCGCCCAGGCGGCCGGCTACCGGGCCTGCCGCCGCTGCCGACCTGATGTCACGCCGGGATCACCGGAGTGGAATATCCGCGGAGATCTCGCGGCCAGGACCATGCGGCTCATCGCCGACGGGGTGGTCGAACGCGAGGGCGTGACGGGTCTGGCGCGACGACTCGGCTACAGCGAGCGCCAGGTGCACCGCACCCTCGTCGATGAGCTCGGCGTCAGCCCGCTCGCTGTCGCCCGCAGCAATCGCGCGCACCTGGCGCGGACGCTCATCGAGTCGACGGACCTGCCCCTGGCCGACATCGCCTTCGCCTCCGGGTTCGGGTCGATCCGCCAGTTCAACGACACCATGCGCACGGCCTATGCGGTGGTTCCCAGTGCTCTGCGACGCGGTTCCTCGCTGGGAGGCGGTCGGCTCGAGCTCAGGCTCGCGGTCCGGCCGCCTTTCGACGCGGATGCCCTCATCGCCTTCCTCGCGGCGCGAGCGGTCCGAGGCGTCGAGTACGTGGAGGAGCGGCGATACGCCCGTGTCGTGAGCCTGCCGCACGGCCCGGGCGTCATCGATCTCGTGGTGAAGGACGATGCGGTGCAGGCGCGACTGGAGCTCACCGATCTCGCCGACCTGCAGGCGACGGTGCAGCGATGCCGTCGTCTACTCGATCTCGATGCCGATCCCGTGACCATCGACGCCGCGCTCGCCGCCGACCCGAAGCTCGCCCCCTTGATCGAGCGCCACCCCGGCCTGCGGTTGCCCGGGCAGGTGGACGGCTTCGAGGTCGTCGTCCGCGCGGTCGTCGGACAGCAGATCTCCGTGGCGGGAGCACGGACCGTGCTCGGCGATCTGGCGCATCGTCACGGTGCGCCGGTGGACCTGCCGATGGCCGGTGAGCTGGGGCTGTCGCGCGCGTTCCCCTCGCCGGAGGACCTCCTGGGAGCCGTCGAGACCGAGTTCCCAATGCCTCGATCACGGGCCCGTACGCTCCTGGCCGTGGCCCAAGGGTTCGCCGCCGGTGACGTAGTGGTGGATTCCGGTGTCGACCGGTCCGAGTCCCGCCGGATGCTGCTGGGGGTCAAGGGGATCGGCCCCTGGACGGCCGACTACATCGCCATGCGAGCTCTGGGCGACCCCGATGTCCTGCCGATGAGCGATCTCGTGCTGCGCAGGGCGCTGGCCTCGCGCGGACTCGACGAACAACGTGCCGAGGAGTGGCGCCCGTGGCGCTCCTACGCGGCGATGCACCTGTGGCAGAGCGCCACCGACGAAAGGACGGACTCATGACCACACGATGGATGGACTCGCCGATCGGCGGACTCCGACTGCACGTCTCCGCCGGGCTGCTGACGCGCATCGAGTTCGATGCGGTCCCGCACGGCGATCGTGTGCGCGATGACCTCCTCGATCGCGTCGAGGGGCAGCTCGCCGAGTACTTCGCCGGTGATCGTCGGGACTTCGACCTCCCGGTGGCCAATGACGGAACGGAGTTCCAGCAGAAGGTCTGGAGCGAGCTGCGCGCGATCCCGTACGGAGAGACGGCCAGTTACGGCGAGATCGCCGTCCGGCTCGGATATCAGCCGGTCGTCTCGCGGGCGGTGGGGGCGGCGAACGGGGCCAATCCGATCCCGGTGGTGGTCCCTTGTCACCGGGTCGTGGGGTCGAACGGCACCCTCACCGGGTACGCCGGCGGCCTGGAGCGCAAGCGGATCCTGCTGGAGCTGGAGCGCCCCGGCCTGTTCTGAGCCGGGGCTGTGGACGACGCCCTCGACGGATGCCGGTCCCCGGGCGAGGGTGTCGCCATGAGACTGTTGCAGACCGAATCCGATATCACCCGCTACTGGCGGGCCGTCCGAGAGACGCTCGAGGTGCCGTCCGCGCAGCTCAGCTTCCTGGCCATCGACGAGCGAGGCGTGGCGCAGCCCCAGCTCACGACGATCGACGGACTGCCCCCGGAGCCGCGGCAGCGGGACGTCGACGAGATCGTCGACGTCCTGGCCGCGATCAATCAGCAACTCGTCCCACGGGGCAGCATCGCGGTGCTGTGGACTCGTCCGGGGCGCGGGCCGATGCGGTCGGGGGAGAGTACGTGGCTACGGATGCTCGACGACGAGCTGCGTCGTCGAGGCGTCGCCGCCTGGCCGCCGCACTATGCGAACGATGCCTATCTCCGGGTGGTACTGGCCGACGATCTGGCGGCCTGAACGACGCGGCTCAGCGACGCAGGTTCTGCGAGAGCCGCTCGGCGGCGGCGACCACGGCCGGGGCGTGCATGCGACCGGGCTGGCGGGTCAGTCGTTCGAGCGGTCCCGAGACCGATACGGCCGCGACGACCTTGCCCGAGGGGGAGCGGACCGGAGCGGAGACCGAGCCGACGCCAGGCTCACGTTCGCCGACACTCTGAGCCCAGCCGCGACGGCGGACGGCCGACAGCTCCGAGGCCGCGAAGGTGGCCTTGAGGAGGCCCTTGTTCATGCGCTCGGGGTCCTCCCACGCCAGGAGGATCTGCGCGGCCGAACCGGCGGCCATCGTGAGCTGACCACCGACCGGGATGGAGTCGCGCAGACCGGTGGGCCGGTCGGCCGCCGCGACGCAGACGCGGAAGTCGCCCTGGCGACGGAACAACTGGGCGGACTCACCGGTGATGTCGCGGAGGCGGGCGAGCACGGGGCCGGCGGCGGCGAGCAGCCGGTCCTCGCCGGCGGCCGCGGCCAGCTCGCCGAGTCGCGGACCGAGGATGAATCGTCCCTGCATGTCGCGTGCCACGAGTCGGTGGTGTTCTAGCGCGACGGCGAGGCGATGCGCGGTCGGGCGGGCCAGCCCGGTCGCGGCGACGAGACCAGCGAGGGTGGCGGGCCCGGGCTCGAGGGCGGCCAGCACGAGTGCCGCTTTATCGAGAACGCCGACTCCGCTAGAGTTGTCCATGACTTGATACTGCCGTATCGCATGTTGAGACGCAAGTCAGTATTCCGGAAGGCACCACATGTCGAAGACACTCGCTGAGAAGATCTGGGACGATCACGTCGTCCGTCAGGCGTCGGGGGAGCCCGACCTGCTCTTCATCGACCTCCACCTCCTGCACGAGGTGACGAGCCCTCAGGCGTTCGACGGGCTCCGCCTCTCCGAGCGCGCTGTGCGTCATCCCGAGCTCACCCTCGCCACCGAGGACCACAATATCCCCACGACCGACCTCGACAAGCCGATCGCCGACCCGGTGTCGCGTACGCAGGTCGAGACGCTGCGCCGCAATGCCGAGGAGTTCGGTGTCCGGCTGCATCCGATGGGCGATATCGAGCAGGGCATCGTCCACGTCGTCGGCCCGCAGCTCGGTCTGACCCAGCCTGGCATGACCATCGTCTGCGGTGACTCGCATACCTCGACCCACGGCGCCTTCGGCTCGATCGCCTTCGGCATCGGCACCAGCGAGGTCGAGCACGTCCTCGCCACCCAGACGCTCCCGCAGGCCAAGCCCAAGATGATGGCCGTCGAGGTCACCGGGCAGCTGCCCGAGGGCTCGACCGCCAAGGACCTCATCCTGGCGCTCATCGCGCAGGAGACCACCGGAGGCGGTCAGGGCTACATCGTGGAGTACCGCGGCGAGGCGATCCGCGCGCTCACGATGGAGGAGCGCATGACCATCTGCAATATGTCGATCGAGTGGGGCGCCAAGGCAGGGCTCATCGCTCCCGACGAGACCACCTTCGAGTACATCAAGGGCCGCCCGCACGCGCCCGAGGGCGAGCAGTGGGACGAGGCCGTCGCGTACTGGCGGAGCCTGGTCACCGATGAGGACGCCCACTTCGACAAGATCGTCACCCTCGACGCTTCCCGGATCACGCCCTTCGTGACCTGGGGGACGAACCCCGGCCAGGGTGTCCCGCTCTCGCAGAGCGTGCCGGATCCGGCGGCTTTCGAGGACCCGACCCAGCGTGAGGCGGCCGAGAGCGCCCTGCGCTACATGGGACTCGAGGCCGGCACCCCGATGCGCGACATCAAGGTCGACACGGTCTTCATCGGATCCTGCACCAATGGCCGCATCTCGGACCTGCGCCGGGCCGCCGAGCTCATCAAGGGACACAAGGTCGCGGCCGATACCCGTGTGCTCGTGGTCCCCGGCTCGGTCCGGGTACGCCTGCAGGCCGAGGAGGAGGGCCTGGACGTGGTCTTCAAGGACGCCGGTGCCGAATGGCGCGGCGCCGGCTGCTCGATGTGCCTGGGCATGAATCCCGACCAGCTGACCCCCGGCGAGCGCAGCGCCTCGACGTCCAATCGCAATTTCGAGGGCCGACAGGGCAAGGGCGGTCGCACCCACCTGGTCTCGCCCGATGTCGCCGTCGCCACCGGGGTCCTGGGCCATCTGGCCAGCCCCGCCGACCTGGAGAAGGCAGGAGCCTGAGCATGGAGAAGTTCACCCAGCACACCGGCGTCGGCGCCCCCCTGCGGCGTTCGAATGTCGACACCGACCAGATCATTCCCGCGGTCTACCTCAAGCGGGTCACGCGCACCGGCTTCGAGGACGGGCTCTTCGCCGCCTGGCGCAGTGATCCCGAGTTCGTGCTCAACCAGGACGTCTACCGCAACGCCTCCGTGCTCGTCGCCGGCCCGGACTTCGGCACCGGCTCCTCGCGCGAGCACGCCGTGTGGGCGCTGCAGAACTACGGCTTCAAGGTCGTCATCAGCCCGCGCTTCGGCGACATCTTCCGTGGCAACTCCGGTAAGGCCGGACTGCTCGCCGCGCAGGTGGACGACAAGGTCGTCGCGGCGCTCTGGGACTTCCTGGACGCCAATCCGGGCGCCCCGATCAGCGTCGACCTCGAGGCGCGCACCGTGAGTGCGGGCGAGGGACCGGACCGGATCGAGGACTCGTTCACCATCGACGACTACACCCGGTGGCGTCTGCTCGAAGGGCTCGATGACATCGCTATCACGCTGTCCCATGAGGACGACATCGTCGCCTACGAGGCGAAGCGCCTCGGCTTCAAGCCCGCGACGCTCTAGGACACGACCTAGGCAGAGCAGTCCCCCGGGGGGCGCGCCCCCCCCCCCCCCC